>JARXKM010000239.1:2772-7610 GCA_030272785.1 Pseudomonadota bacterium | reverse complement strand
ACAGGTGCAGCGGGATTCGGTGCGACATTGATACTCCGGGAGGGCGATTGATTGACCGCATAGTAACGGAGCGCGCCGCGCCGCGCAATCGAGCGGGCGTGCGTTGCGTTTACAACAGCGGCTGGAACGAGTCGGCCTGCGCGATCGGCCAGTACAATCGGAACACCGGCGGCAGCCGATGCAGCTGGTCCGGATCGAGCAGCTCGCCCGGCGTCAGGTAGGGCAGCAGCGCCGACGCCAGCTTGACCTGGTTGGGCGAGACGCGCCGCACCAGGTGATGCGGCGCCAGCTGCGACGGATGGGTCAGGCCGGCGGCGGCGATCAGTTCGGCCAGCGCCTTCATCGTGTTGTGGTGGAAGTTGGCCACCCGCGCCGTCTTGTCGGGTACGTCGAGCGCTTTCTGGCGCTGCGCGTCCTGGGTCGCCACGCCGGTCGGGCAGCGGTCCGTGTGGCAGTTTTGCGACTGCACGCAGCCGAGCGCGAACATGAAGCCGCGCGCCGAATTGCACCAGTCGGCGCCCAGCGCGATGGTGCGCGCGACATCGAACGCGGTGACGATCTTGCCGGACGCGCCGATCTTGATGCGCTCGCGCAGGCCGGCACCGACCAGCGTGTTATGCACCAGCAGCAGCGCTTCCTGCAAGGGCGTGCCGACGTGGTCGGAGAACTCGACCGGCGCGGCGCCGGTGCCGCCTTCGCCGCCGTCGACGACGATGAAGTCGGGCGTGATGCCGGTCGCCAGCATCGCCTTGACGATGGCGAAAAACTCCCACGGGTGGCCGATCGCCAGCTTGAAGCCGGTCGGCTTGCCGCCCGAAAGCGTGCGCAGGCGCTCGACGAAATTGAGCAGGCCGCTGGGGGTCGAAAACGCCGAATGGCTGGCCGGCGAAAGGCAGTCGACGCCGGGCCGCACGCCGCGCGCCGAGGCGATCTCGATCGTCACTTTGGCGCCCGGCAGGATGCCGCCCTGGCCCGGTTTGGCGCCCTGCGACAGCTTCACCTCGATCATCTTCACCTGCGCGCTGGCGGCGTTGGCGACGAAGCGCTCCTCCGAGAAGGCGCCATCGTCGTCGCGGCAGCCGAAGTAGCCGGAGCCGATTTCCCATACCAGGTCGCCGCCGTGCGCGCGGTGGTAGTCGCTGATGCTGCCTTCGCCGGTGTCGTGCATGAAGCCGCCGCGCGCGGCGCCGGCGTTGAGCGCGAGGATAGCGTTGGCCGACAGCGCGCCGAAGCTCATCGCCGAGATGTTGAAGACGCTGGCCTGGTAGGGCTGGGCGCGCGGGCAGTCCGGATGGTTGCCGATCTCGATGCGGAAGTTGTGGCCGGCCAGCGGCGCCGGCCGGATCGAGTGGTTGATCCATTCGTAGGCGGCCTGGTAGACGTCAAGCTGGGTGCCGAACGGGCGCTTGTCGGTTTCCTGCTTGGCGCGCTGGTAGACCAGGCTGCGCTGGTTGCGCGAGAACGGCCGCGCGTCGGTGTCGTCCTCGAGGAAGTACTGGCGGATCTCGGGCCGGATCGATTCGAAGAAGTAGCGGAAGTGCGCCAGGATCGGGTAATTGCGGCGCAGCGCCTGGCGCGTCTGGCGCAGGTCGATCACGCCAATCAGCACCAGGGCGCCGCTCGGCACCGCCAGCCACCAGCCGTCCTCGCCCTTGAAGCCCATCCACAGCGACAGTGCGAACACGACGACGGCGATCAGCAAGGCGAGGTAACGGGCGGGGAGAAAACGCATGCTGGCGCTCCGGTAATCAAGGCGCTCGAGTGTACTCTGTTTCCTTACAGAAGCTAACGCGGCGCGCGAAAAACGCTCAACGATGCTAAGCTGACGGCCATTCCACGCGCCGAAAGCAGACGATGATCGTAGTCCACCACCTGAACAACTCGCGCTCACAGCGCATCCTCTGGCTGCTCGAAGAGTTGGGGCTGGAGTACGAGATCCGCAAGTACCAGCGCGACCCGGGCACCATGCTCGCGCCGGCCGAGCTGCGCGCCGTTCATCCGCTCGGCAAGTCGCCGGTGATCACCGACGGCGACGCCACCGTGGCCGAGTCGGGCGCCATCATCGAGTACCTGGTCGAGAAGTACGGCAACGGGCGCCTGGTGCCGGCGGCCGGCACGCCCGACAAGCTGCGCTACACCTACTTCCTGCACTACGCCGAAGGCTCGGCGATGACGCCGCTGCTGATGAAACTGGTGTTCGACCGTGTCGAGACGAGCCCGATGCCATTCTTCGTCAAGCCGATCGCACGCGGCATCGCGCAGAAGGTCAAGTCGACCTACATCATGCCGCAGATCGCCCAGCACCTGGCCTACCTCGAAGCGGAACTGGGCAAGTCGACGTGGTTCGCCGGCGACGTCTTCAGCGCCGCCGACATCCAGGTCAGCTTCGCGCTCGAAGCGGCCGCCTCGCGCGCCGGCCTCGATGCGCGGTATCCGAAGCTGATGGCCTTCCTCGAGCGCATCCACGCGCGCCCGGCCTACGTGCGCGCGCTCGAGCGCGGCGGCAAGTACGAGTTGATTAAGTAAGGAGCGCGCGATGGGCAAGCTGCTCGCCATCGACGGACTGAATATCGTGCGGCGCGTGTACGAAGCCAGTCCCGAGCCAGATTCGGACGAGAAGGCCGAAGTGGCGCTGCGCCACGCGCTGTCGTCGTTTCGCAAGCTGCTGGCGGCCCATCAGCCGACCCACGTGCTGGCCGCCTTCGATTTCGGCGGCCACACCTGGCGCCACGACCTGTATCCGCGCTACCGCGAACAGCGCGCGCCGATGCCGTCGTTCCTGCGCGCGGCGCTGCCGTCGTTCCACGCCAGGCTGGAAGGCGAGGGCTTGCACGTGCTGATGCTGCCCGGCGTCGAGGCCGACGACGTGATCGGCACCGGCGTGATGCGCTGGCTGTCGGAAGGGCGCGGCGAGGCGATCATCGCCAGCACCGACAAGGACCTGCACGGCCTGATCGCGCATGGCGCGCTGGTGTGGGACCATTTCAAGGGCGAGTGGCACGACGACGCCTGGGTGCGCAACAAGTTCGGCGTGGCGCCCGAACTGCTGGTGGACCTGCTGGCGCTGATGGGCGACGTCACCGACGGCGTGCCCGGCGTGTCGAAGGTCGGCATGAAGACCGCGGCCAAGCTGCTCAATGCCTACGGCGACGTCGACGCGGTGATGGCCGGCGCCGGCATCCTGATGACGCCGATCGGCGAGAGGCTGCGCGCCGAGCGTGAGATACTGGCCCTGTCGCGCCAGCTGGTGCGGCTCAAGACCGATGTGCCGTTGGGGGTGACGTGGAAGATGCTGGCGTACGAATCGTTCTGAGCGACGGCGACGATGGCCGCCCGCAGGCGCCGGTGCGGCCGGAGCTCGACGATTGCTGCCGCAGCGGTTGCACGCCGTGCGTGTTCGACCTGTATGAGGATGCCCTGGAGCGCTATCGGAGCGCGCTCGAGGCATGGGAGGGACGACAAGCGATGAAAGATCGGAGGCAAGCATGTTAAGAGCGGTCATCGTCGATGGCAATACGGTCTCGCGCGGGCTGTTGAATACGGTGCTCACCGAAGGCGGCTACGAAGTGGTCGGCAACACCAACGCCTGCCGCGTCGGCTACACGCTGGTGCAAAAACACCAGCCGCATTTCGTCTGCATCGCGCGCGATCAGATGGAAGACGGCGAGCAACTGGTCGAGCAGATCCTCGCGGTCCTGCCCAAGACCATCATCTTCATGGTGTCGGGCGCGATCGACGCCGCCATCCTGCAGGCGGCGATGGCGCGCGGCGTGCAGGGCTTCATCGTCAGGCCGTTCAAGGCCGACGCGGTGCTCAAGACGATCCGCAGCACCGTGCTGGCGATGATCAAGAAGCAGCAGGGCTAGTGCTGCTAGTGCTGCTCGCGGCGCAGCCGCAGCACCCGCGCGCCCAGGCGCACCAGCGACACCATGTTAGTCAGCAGCGCGGCGCCCGTCAGGACCAGCAAGGGCCATGACAGCTGGCCGAAGCCGGCGTTCTTCGACGGTGACATGATCAACAGCATCGACGGCACCGACACGACGACGATCAATCCCAGCAGGCGCGTGAATTTGGCGCCCTTCGATGCGGCATCGCTGAAAATTTCGGGCGCGCGTCCGTTGACCGCTTGGGTGCGCCAGTACTGCCAGCCGCAAAATTGCAGCGCCTCTTTCCAGCCGGCGTCTTCGAGCAGCTGGCGGTAGGCCGGCTTGATCGCTTCGTTGCTGAAATCGACGCGATACACGATGTCGGCCGGCGCGCCCTGCTCGAAGCTCCAGAACTGCAGCAGATTCAACGATTTCAGGTGCAGTCCCTGCAGCGCCATCGCGCGCAGCCACTGCTCTTGTTCGATATCCTGGTCGGGCCAGAACCATTTGAAGCGCTTGACCGTTGCGGTGCTCATGCTCTCTCTCCTTTGCGTAGATGTGCCAGTGCCAGTTCGCCGTTGCGCAGCATGATGGCCATGCGCCGAACCTGTTCCGCCAGCACCTGGCGGCCCTTGTCGGTCAGCGCGTAAATCTTGCGGCGCTCTTCTTCTCGGACCTTTTGGATCAGCGCCTGCTTTTCCAGCGTCGTGAAGACCCCGTACAGCGTGCCGGGGCCGATCACGACATTGCCCTCGCTGATCGCCTCCACCTTTTGCATGATGGCGTAGCCGTGCAGCGGCTCGTCGAGCGCCACCAGCACGTAGAAGGTCGCTTCGGACAGCGGCAGGTAGCGTGCAAGTTGATCGTCCATGTTGCGGCTCCTTTTGTATCGATTGACGCTATATCGAAACTCGAAATAGCGACTTTCGATATAGTAGCAGCGCGTCTGCCGAAGTCAATGTCATTTTTTTC
>JARXKM010000239.1:0-2672 GCA_030272785.1 Pseudomonadota bacterium | reverse complement strand
TTTCGTCACTCATTTCGTCATTTAGCTAAACAAAGAACTTGACATCATTTCGATGGTTAGCTAATCTTGGAAGCATGAACAAGATCTTCAAAGCCCTCTCCGACCCGACCCGCCGCCAGGTACTGGCATTGCTGCGCGCCGGCCCGCTCAGCGCCGGCGAACTGGCCGACCATTTCGACGTGTCCAAGCCGACCATGTCGGCCCATTTCTCGATCCTGCGCGAGGCCGACCTGATCGCCTCGTCGAAGCAGGGCAAGAGCGTCGTGTATTGCCTGCAGCTGTCGGTGCTCGAAGAAGCGCTGCTCGGATTCGCCCAGCTGCTGGGCAGCCAGGTCGGCGCCGCGCCGGGCCAGCCGGCCGCCGGGTCCCCATCGTCTGAAACCAAGGAACAACCATGAAAACGCTTTCCGATCACCTGCTCGGCGCGCTCGCCGCCGCCGTCAGCGCCTGGGTGGTGCTCGCCAGCGCCTACCTGTTCTACATCACGCCGGCGCGCCCGTGGCCGTACGGCCTGGCGCTCGCCGTGATTGTCGCGGCGTGGATTGCGCGCGGAGTCGCCGATCCGGCCGCGCGCCGCAAAGTTACGCAGGCGATCGTGCTGGCCGGCGCCTTGCTCGGACTGACCTTGCTGATCCCGCTGGGCTGGGCGCCCGGAGCGGCCGGCCAGTTCGCCGAGCGCGGCATGGGCGTGGTGATGGGCGTGATCGTCGTCGCCTTCGCCAACGTCATTCCGAAACGGGCCGGCTCGGCGCGCACACAGGCGCTGCGCCGCGTCGCCGGCTGGGCGCTGGTGCTGGGCGGGCTCGGATATGCGCTGGCCTGGCTGCTGATGCCGCTGGCGTACGCCAACCTGGCGGCGCTGCTGGTGCTGCTGCTCGGTTTCGCCTACGCGGCGGCACGCATCGGCTGGTCGCTCCTCAAACACCGGCCGGCCACGCCGCAGCGGCCCGGCTAGCACACCGCCGCCGGGGTCCGCGACCTCGCCACCGCTATTCCCTTTTCTGAACCCGCACGACCCGAGCACTCCCGCTCCGGTTGCGTGCACCCACGTCCAAAGCGAGCCCCATCATGAATTCAAATGCTTCGATCGGCAGGATCCTCCTTGCCTGCGTGTTTGCCGTCACCGGCGCGGCCGCCGCGGCGCCGGCGCCGTCCCTGCCGGGCTTGTGGCACGCCACGCTGCAGACGGCGGCCGGCAGCTACACCCTGGAGTTGTCGGTCAAGCAGGACCCGCAGGGCGCATTCAGCGCATCGCTCGAGAGCATCGACCAGGCGCCCGGCGAAGCGATTGCCGTCGGCGGCGTCGAACTGCACGAAGACCAGCTGACCTTGAAGATCGATGCGCTGGGCGCCGCCTACGAAGGCCGCTTCGACGCCGGCCAGGATGCCTGGCTGGGCAACTGGCGCCAGGGCCGCGCGTTGCCGTTGGCGTGGCTGCGCGGGCCGGTGCCGACGGCGCCTAACATCGCCGGCATCGACGGCGACTGGCGCGCCACGCTGAACCGCAACGGCACCGACCTGCACCTGATCCTGCATGTGCGCAGCAGCGCACGCGGCACCCGCGCCAAGCTCGACTCGCCCGACATGGGCATCGCCGGCCTTGACGTGACCGGATTGCGCCGCGAGGGCAACCGGATCTACCTGCGCGTGCCGGAGGCGAGCGTGGTGTTCGAAGGCGAATTGGGCGACGGCGCGACGAGCCTGAGCGGCCGCTGGCAGCGCCAGGGCATGCCGGGCGCCACGCTGCGCTTCACCCGGCCGGCGCAACCGGTGGCGGCCGCGCTGGCCGCGCCGCGCCCGCAAACGCCGCGTGCGCCGTTCGCCTACCGGGTGCAGGAGGTGCGCTTCGCCAATCCGCAGGCGAACATCACCCTGGCCGGCACGCTGACGCTGCCGCCCGGCCGCGGGCCGTTCGCCGCCGCCGTGCTGATCAGCGGCTCGGGCCCGGCCGACCGCGATCAGGCGATGTTCGGTCACCGGCCGTTCGCGGTGCTGGCCGATCACCTGACCCGCCAGGGCATCGCCGTGCTGCGCTGCGACGTGCGCGGTGTGGGCGACTCGGGCGGCCGCTTCGACGGCGCCGTCAATGCCGACCTGGCCGGCGATGTGCGCGCCGCGGTGCAGTTCCTGCGGGGGCAGCCCGGGATCGATCCGAAGGCGGTCGGCCTGATCGGGCATAGCCAGGGCGGCATCGTCGGGCCGCTGGCCGCGCTGCATAATCCGGCGGTCGCTTATGTGGTGCTGCTGGCGGCGCCGGCGACGTCGATGGCGGAGCTGCTGCTGGCGCAGCGGCGCATGACGGTGGCGATGATGGGGCAGGGCGGCACGGCGTCGGCGGACCATGAGGCGGCGCTGGCGACGCTGTTCGCGGCGAGCGCGCTGGCGCAAGATCGCGCAGCGGCGCAGGCGCTGATCGGTGCGATGCTGACGCCGGAGCTGTTGCGGCGGCTGGATGCAAGCGAGGCGCAGAAGCCGGGGCTGGTCGGTGAGCTGAGCAGCGACTGGCTGCGCGATGTGCTGCGTTACGATGCGCCGGCCACCTTGGGGGCGTTGACGGTGCCGCTGCTGGCGCTGAACGGCAGTCTGGATCGGCAGGTGCCGGCGGCGGCGAACCTGGCTGCCATCCGGTTGGCGAGCGCGGGCAACCGCGATGCGACCACGCTGCAGCTGGC
>JARXKM010000019.1 GCA_030272785.1 Pseudomonadota bacterium | reverse complement strand
CGCGAAACTTTTACTAGCTGAACTTGCCCTGTCCCTGCTAATCTTGACGCATGGGAATACAAGAAAAGACCGGACTGATCCTGACCGGCGGCGGCGCGCGCGCCGCCTACCAGGTCGGCGTGCTCCAGGCCATTTCGCAGATATTGTGGGAACAGGGCTGGCCGCCGGCGCGCAATCCGTTTGACATCATCTGCGGCACCTCGGCCGGCGCCATCAACGCGACCGCGTTGGCCTGCCGCGCCGACAATTTCGGCGAGGGCGTCCAAACCCTGCTCGACGTGTGGGAAAATTTTTCGGTCGAGCAGGTCTACCGCGCCGATTCGATCGGCGTGCTGCGCTCGGGCGCGCGCTGGCTGTCGCTGCTGTCGTTCGGCTGGCTGCTGCGCAAGTGGCGCGCCGCGCCGCCCAGTTCGCTGCTCGACAACACCCCGCTGGTCGGCCTGCTGCACCGCATGCTCGACCTGCCGCGCCTCGACGCGGCGCTGGCCGACGGCCTGCTGCACGCGCTGGCCGTCACGGCCTCGTCGTACACGCTGGGCCACCACATCACCTTCTACCAGACGTTCGAGGCGATGGCGCCGTGGATCCGCATGCACCGCATCGCGCTGCAGGACCAGATCGGCGTCGAGCATCTGCTGGCATCGTCGGCGATCCCGTTCATCTTTCCGGCCGTGCCGCTGTACCTGGGCGGCCACCTCGAATACTGCGGCGATGGCTCGATGCGCCAGCTGGCGCCGATCTCGCCGGCGATCCACCTCGGCGCCACCAAGGTGCTGGTGGTCGGCGCCGGGCGCATGAACGAACCGGTGCGCGACGCGCCGCAGGCGGCGCGCTATCCGAGCGTGGCGCAGATCGCCGGCCACGCCATGTCCTCGATCTTCCTCGACAGCCTGGCGGTCGACATCGAGCGCCTCAACCGCATCAACGCCACCTTGTCGATGATGCCGCCCGAGTTCCATGCCAGGACCACGCTCAAGCCGGTCGAGCTGCTGGTGATCGCGCCGTCCGAGCGGCTCGACGACATCGCCACGCGCCACGTCGGCAGCCTGCCGGGGCCGGTGCGCACGCTGCTGTCGGGGATCGGCGCGACCGAGGCGCGCGGCTCGGCGCTGGCGTCCTACCTGCTGTTCGAATCGAGCTACACGCGCGAGCTGATTCGCCTCGGCGAACGCGACACCCGGGAGCGCCGCGCCGACGTGCTGGCGTTTTTCGGCTCATGACGGCGCCGCGCACGCTGTGCCGCCCGCTGTCCTTGTGCGTGTGGCGCGTGCTGCTGCTGCTGGCGTGCTGCCTGGCCGGCGCCGCGCACGCCGCGCCGGCGCGCAGTCTGCGCTTCGAGCAGCTCAGCGTCGAGCAGGGGCTGGCGCAGGAATCGATCCTGTCGATCGCCCAGGATGCCGACGGCTTCATGTGGTTCGGCAGCCAGTCGGGCCTGTCGCGCTTCGACGGCTACCGGGTCGTCACCTACCGCAACGAGGTGGGCAACCGCGGCAGCCTGGTCAACAACTGGGTGCGCGTGCTGTACGTCGACCGCCGCGGCCAGCTGTGGATCGGCACCGACGGCGGGCTCGATCGGTTCGACCCGGTCGCGCTGACGTTTACCCATTTCGCGCCCGACGAACCCGGCAATCGCGGCAACGGCAACCGCCACATCCACGCGCTGCTCGACGACGGCAACGATGGCCTGTGGATCGCCACCAGCGACGGCCTGCAGCATTTCGACATGAAGAGCGGTGTCTTCAAGGTCTGGCACCACGATCCCGGCGTGGCGGCCAGCCTGGCCCACGACGGTGTCAACGCGCTCGCGCTCGACGCCGGCGCTCGGCTGTGGATCGGCACCAACGCGGGGCTCGACAGCATGGCGCCGGGCGCGGCCGGCGTCGCGCACCATGCGCTGGCCGGCGCCAAGCTCAATACCGTCAACGCCCTGCTGGTCGACCCGGGCCAGACCTTGTGGATCGCCAGCCTGGCCGGCCTGGAAAGCTGGAAGCTGGCGGCCGGCGCAGCCGAGCGCCATTTGCTCGGTCCGGCCGAGGGCATCGTGCGCGGCGACATCAGCGTGCTGTTCCAGGACGCCGACGCCACCCTGTGGGTCGGCAGCCATGACGACGGCCTGTATCGCTGGAACGCGCAGGCGCGCCGCTTCACCAATTTCCGCCAGCAGCCGGGCGACAGCCACAGCCTGGGCGACAACCGTGTCGCCGCGCTGTTCCGCGACCGCGTCGGCACCTTCTGGGTCGGCACCTGGTATGCCGGCGCCAGCCGGGTCGACCTGGGCAGCGGCGGCTTCGCGCGCATCGTCAAGCTGGCCAACGGCCCGTCGGCGCTGTCGGACAACAAGGTGCGCGCGATCGTCGACGACGGCGCCGGCAAGCTGTGGCTCGGCACCAATGACGGGCTCAATCACATCGATCCGGTCAGCGGCGCGACGCGCGTCTGGCGCAACCTGCCGGACAATCCGAACAGCCTGTCGGACACGCTGGTCAATGCGGTCGCGCGCGACCGCCACGGCGTGGTATGGGTCGGCGGGCGCGCCGGCCTGACCAGCCTCGATCCGGCCAGCGGGCGCTTCGCGCGCCAGTCGCTCGCCAGTGGCGACCCGGACGGCGACACCATACGCAGCATGCTGGTCGACCGCGACGACGCGCTGTGGATCTCCTCGCGCGGCGGCCTGCACCGGCTCGACCCGGCCACCCGGCGCGTGACGACGTGGCGCCACGATCCTGCCGACAGCACCAGCCTGGCCGACAACGTGACGCGCCCGCTCCTCGAGGACCGGCACCGCCGGCTGTGGGTGGGCACCTTCAACGGGCTCGACCTGCTGGACCGCGCCACCGGCAAGTTCCGCCACTTCCGCCACGATCCGGCCGACCCGGCCAGCATCAGCCACGACGAAGTGCACCACCTGCTGGAGGACCGCCGCGGCGATATCTGGGTCGGCACCGCGGTCGGCCTGAACAAGATGACCGTCGCAGCCGACGGCCGCGTGCAGTTCAAGCGCTACACCGTCGCCGACGGACTGGCCGACGATGTCGTCGCGGCGATGCTGGAAGACGACGATGGCAACCTGTGGGTCAGTTCGAGCACCGGCCTGTCGCGCCTCACGCCGGCCAGCGCAAAGTGGCGCACCTACAGCGCCGGCGACGGCACCATCGAAGGAGCCTACTTCGACGGCTCGGCGCTGAAGGGGCGCGACGGCACGCTGTACTTCGGCGGCTTCAACGGCGTCACCGCCTTCAATCCGCGTACCATCAGCGACAACCTGATCGCGCCGCGCGCCGTGATTACCGGCTTCGAGGTGTTCAACAAGCCGGTTGCGCTGGTCCATCCGGGCTTGCTGAAGGGGCCGATCGAGCATACCGCCGAGATCACCCTGGACGCCGCCGATTCGGTGTTCTCGCTCGAATTCTCGGCCCTCCATTACGCCGCGCCGCAGCGCAACCGCTTCGCCTACCAGCTGGTCGGGTTCGACGAAAACTGGGTCACCACCGACGCCAGCAAGCGCTTCGCCACCTACACCAACCTCGACCCGGGCAGCTACACGTTCCGCGTCAAGGCGGCCAACAAGGACGGCGTATGGAGCGCCTCGGGCGCCTCGCTGTCGATCGTGATCCTGCCGCCGTACTGGAAGACCTGGTGGTTTCGCGGCGCGCTGATGCTGCTGGTGGCCGGCGGCGCGTTCGGCGCGGTGCGCTTCCGGCTGCGCGGCCTGCGGCGCCAGAAGGATCTGCTCGAGCACCAGGTGCATGCCCGCACCGCCGAGATCGGCCAGCAGAACCGCATGCTCGAGAGCCAGAAGCTGGAACTGGAGTCGCGCCGGCGCGAGGCCGAAGCGCAGCGCTTCGAGGCCGAGCAGCGCCGCTTCGACGCCGAACGCCAGAAGCAGGAAGTCGAACTGCAAAAGGAGAATGTCGAACTGGCGCACCGCAACATCTCGATCCTGTCCGAGATCGGCCGCGAAATGACCGCCACCCTGGACATGGAGACCATCATGGGCACCGTCTACCGGCACGTGCACCAGCTGATGGACGCGCGCATTTTCGGCATCGGCATCTACCGCGAAGGCCTCGACCTGATCGAGTTCCCGTTCGCCATCGACCAGGGCGTGCGCAGCCCGCGTTACAGCCGCGCGGTGGACCAGCCGAACCAGCTGGCGGTGTGGTGCCTGACGCACCGGCGCGAGGTCTTCATCAACGACTTCGAGGTCGAACACGCAAACTACTTCGGCGCGCGCGGCGCCGATCCGCTGGCGGCGCTGCAGCGGGTCGACGGCAGCGCCGGCTCGCTGGTGGCGTCGACCATGTACGTGCCGCTGATCGTCAAGGAGCGCGTGATGGGCGTGATCGGCGTGCAGAGCGTCGAAAAGGACGCCTACCGCCGGGTCCACCTCGACATGCTGCAGACGCTCGCCGCGTACGCCGCGGTGGCGCTCGACAACGCGGCCGCCTACCGCCAGCTCGAGGAGATGGAACAGCGGGTGCGCCTGAACACCGACGAACTGGCGCTGGCCAACCGCGCCTTGCAGGACAACGACGAACGGCTGCGCCTGGCCAAGCAGAAGGCCGAAGACGCGACGCGCCAGAAGTCCGAATTCCTCGCCAACATGAGCCACGAAATGCGCACCCCGCTGGCCGGCGTGATCGGCATGCTCGGCTTCGCGCTGCGCGACGCTGGCCTGCGCGAGGGTACCCGCGAGCAGATCCTGCGCGGCCAGGCGAATGCGCAGTCGCTGCTCGCCATCATCAACGACCTGCTCGATTTTTCCAAAATCGAGGCCGGCAAACTGAGTATCGAGAACATCGACTTCGCGCTTGCCGCCACGCTCGAAAACGTGGTCAGCCTGTTCGAGGAGCAAGCCGCCGCGCACAGCGTCGACTTCGCCATCGCGCTGGCGCCCGATCTGCCGCGCTTCGTGGTGGGCGACCCGACGCGGGTGCGCCAGGTGCTGGTGAACCTGGTCGGCAACGCGTTCAAGTTCACCAACCGCGGCAGCGTCAGCGTGCAGGTCGAGCGGCTGCCGGCCGAGCCGCAGCAGCCGCACCCGCCGCACCCGCCGCACCAGCCGCACCCGCCGCACCAGCCGCACATACACATGATCCGCTTTTCGGTGCACGACAGCGGCATCGGCATCGCGCCGCAGGCGCTGGCGCGGCTGTTCCAGAAGTTCGAGCAGGCCGACAGTACCACCACGCGGCGCTACGGCGGCACCGGGCTGGGGCTGGCGATCTGCCGCCAGCTCGTCGAACTGATGGGCGGCACCATCGGCGTGGTCAGCACCGAAGGAGTGGGCAGCAGTTTCAGCTTCGTGCTGCCGCTGGCCGACGGCGTCGCGCCGCCGCTGGCGCCGCACGTGGTGCACGCGCCGCACAGCCATCGCCTGAAGGTGTTGTGCGCCGAGGACTTCCCGACCAACCAGATCATCATCCGCATGATGCTCGAGGAGCTCGGGCACCAGGTCGACATCGCCGACAACGGCGTGCTGGCGCTGGCCGCCTGCGCGCGCACCCGCTACGACCTGATCCTGATGGATGGGCGCATGCCGGAGATGGACGGCGCCAGCGCGACGCGCCTGATCCGCGCCGGCGGCCCGGCCGGCGCGCCGGTGCTGGACCGCGACATGATGATCATCGCGCTCACTGCCAACGCCAGCGAAGAGGACCGCGCGCGCTACCTGGGGTGCGGGATGGACGATTTCCTGACCAAGCCGATCGACGAAGCGGCGCTGCACCAGCAGCTCAGCCGCGCGATCGAACGCCAGCTGCGCCGCGCCATCGTGCTCGCGCCGATGCCGGCGGCACACGCCGCGCCGGTGCCCGATGCCGCCGCGCTCGATGCCATGTTCGGCGTGGCGGGCATCGCCGCGCCGGCGCCGGCGCTGCGCCACGACGGGCGGCGCGGCGCGCGGCTCGCGGCCCGTCTGCGCAGCGCATTTGCCGGCGACCTGCCGGGACGGCGCGCCGAACTCGAGGCGGCCGTCGCCGGGCGCGACGCGGAGGCGGCCGGGCGGCTGCTGCACGGCCTCAAGGGCAGCGCCGGCTATCTCGACGCGGGCGAGCTGATGCAGCTGTGCGGCGAGCTCGAGGACGCTGCCGACCGGCGCCGGTGGCGCGAGCTCGACGCCGGCATGGTGCACCTGCGCGGTTTGCTCGGTGCGTTCGGCGGCGCCGAAACGGACTGAAGCGTGTTATCGTAAGCGGCAGCGCGCCGGCTTGCGCGGCGGCACACGGGAGAGTGCGATGAAGGTATTGGTAGTCGATGACGACGTCGTTTCGCGGATGGTGCTGATGCACCTGGTCGACAGCTGTGGCGCGTACGAAGTCTACGAAGCGGAAGACGGCGAGGACGCCTGGGAACAGCTGCGGCAAGGTCTGCGCCCGGCGATCTGCTTCTGCGACCTGCGCATGCCGCGCCTGTCCGGCATGGAGCTGCTGGCGCGCGTGAAAGCCGATGCGGCGCTCGACGGCATGCGCTTCGTGCTCGCGTCGTCGGCCAACGACCACGCCACGATGGCGCAGGCGAACAGTCTTGGCGCCGGCGGCTACCTGGTCAAGCCGTTCGAACAAGACATGGTGCTGGCCCAGATGGCCGGGCTGGCGGCGCATACCGAAGACACCGAGCATCCGCTCGCCACCATGGAGCGGCTTGGGATCGACGGCGAGCGTCTGCTGGTCTACCTGGGCGGTTTCGACAGCCAGCTGATGGCGGCCGGTGCGCCGCTCGCCGCGCTGCTGGCCGCCGGCGAGCACGCCGAAGCGCGCCAGCGCATCGAGCGGCTGCATGCCGGCTGTGTCACGCTCGGGCTGGCTGGCGCCGCCGCGCGGCTCGACGCGCTGGGCACCGGCCGGCTCGATGGCGAGTCGCTGCAGCCGGCGCTGGCCGCCGCGCTGGTGGCGGTGCGCGAGCAGGCCGCGCGGGTGCGCCAACTTCCGGCCCTCTGACCCCCCGGGGTCAGTGCCGGCAATCGTACACGGGCTCGGCAGTGTGAACCCCAAACCCCGGGGTCAGTGCCGGCAATCGTACACGGGCCCGGCAGTGGGAGGAACGACCTGCGTCTCAACACATGAGGCCGTGTCTGAATGCCGGCACTGACCCCCGGGGTAAAATATGCTTGATGTTGCGATTGTTTAGAATTAAAGTATCTTCTGGCAGACTGCCCGTCCGATACCTTTCAAGGCGACCATGACACGCGCGCTTCCCGCAGCATTGAGCCCCTCGGGCTACCTCGACCAGTTCGCCCGTGCGCACCTGCCGCCCCGCGCGCTGTGGCCCGACTTTCATTTTGCGCTGCCCGAGCTCGCTTATCCGGCACGCTTGAATTGCGTGGCCGTGCTGCTCGACCAGGCGGTCGCGCGCGGCGGCGGCGCACGCATCGCGCTATACGGCGACCACGAGACGCTCACTTACGCCGAGCTGCTGGCGCGCGTCGACCGCATCGCCCACGTGCTGCGGCATGACCTCGGCCTGGTCAGCGGCAATCGCGTGCTGCTGCGCGGCGCCAACAACGCGACCATGGCCGCCTGCATCTTGGCCGTGCTCAAGGCCGGGATGGTCGCGGTGCCGACCATGCCCATGCTGCGCGCAACCGAGCTGGCCAAGATCATCGACAAGGCCAAGGTCGGCGCGGTGCTGTGCGCGGCCGGCCTGCGCGCCGAGATCGATGCGCTCGCCGCGCCACCGCCGATGCTGTGCTTCGGCGCGCCCGACGCGGCCGACGCGCTCGAGCCGCGCATGGCGCAACATGCCGCGCCGTTCGCCGCCTGCGACAGCGCGGCCGACGACGTCTGCCTGATCAGCTTTACGTCGGGCACCACCGGCGTGCCGAAGGGGACCATGCATTTTCATCGCGACCTGTTGGCCATCTGCGACTGCTTCCCGCGCCATACGCTGGGCGCGCGCGCCGACGACATCTTCATCGGCACGCCGCCGCTGGCATTCACGTTCGGCCTCGGCGGGCTGCTGCTGTTTCCGCTGCGGGTCGGCGCGGCCGGCGTGCTGCTCGAGAAGCTCAGTCCCGATACGCTGCTCGCCGCAGTCGCCCGCTACCGTGCCACGGTGTGCTTCACCGCGCCGACGTTCTACCGCCAGATGGCGCCGCTGGCACAGCGCGCCGAGCTGGCGTCGCTGCGCATGACGGTGTCGGCCGGCGAGGCGCTGCCGCTAGCCACGCGCGACGCCTGGCGCGCCGCCACCGGCCTTGAAATGGTCGACGGCATCGGCGCCACCGAGCTGCTGCACATTTTCATCGCCGCCGCCGGCGACCAAGTGCGCCCGGGCGCCACCGGCAAGCCGGTGCCCGGCTACCAGGCCTGCATCCTCGACGACGACGGCGCCGAGGTCGGCACCGGCATCGTCGGGCGCCTGGCGGTGAAAGGGCCGACCGGCTGCCGTTACCTGGCCGACGAGCGCCAGCGCGACTACGTGGTGAACGGCTGGAACGTGACCGGCGACGCCTACGAGCGCGACGCCGACGGCTATTACTATTACCGCTCGCGCACCGACGACATGATTATTTCGGCCGGCTACAACATCGCCGGCGCGGAAGTGGAGGAGGCGTTGCTGCGCCATCCGGCGGTGGCCGAATGCGGCGTGGTCGGACGCCCCGACGACCAGCGCGGCCAGCTGGTGGAGGCCTTCGTGGTGCTCAAAGGCGGCGTCGCGCCATCGCCGGAGCTCGCGCGCGCGCTGCAGGATTTCGTCAAGCAGACCATCGCGCCCTACAAGTACCCGCGTTCGGTACGCTTCATCGACAGGCTGCCGCGCACCGAAACCGGTAAGCTGCAGCGCTTCAAATTACGCAGCGGCGAAGCCGGCTAGGGACAGTATGCAGGAACACGACATCGACAAGCACGCGCGGCCCGACAACGGCGCGGTGTTCGACCTGGCCAGCCGGCTGACGGTGGACCATCACCAGTCGCTCAAGCTGTGGCTGCGCATGCTCTCGTGCACGGTGCGCATCGAGAACGAGATCCGCAGTCGGTTGCGCACCACCTTCGGCATCACCTTACCGCGCTTCGACCTGATGGCGCAGCTCGAACGCCATCCGGACGGCCTGCGCATGGGCGAGCTGTCGAAGCGCATGATGGTCACCGGCGGCAACATCACCGGCATTACCGACCAGCTCGAGCAGGAGCAACTGGTGGTGCGCGTGCCCGACCCGAAGGACCGGCGCGCCTACAGCGTGATGCTGACGCCGGCCGGCCGCGGCGCATTCGCCGAGATGGCCGCGGTGCACGAAGGCTGGATCGCCGAACTGCTCAAGGATATCTCGGGCGACGACAAGGGCACGCTGATCGCGCTGCTGTCGCAGATGAAGCAGCACTTGAACGACGCCGACGAGAAGTAGGGCGGCAGGGCGAGCGCCGCCGGCGGCTTATTTGACCGCCGCCGCGCCCGGGATGGTGATGATGACCGGAGCGGTCGGCGACCCCTTGTACACCTGGCTGATCGCCAGTATCGCCGCCAGCATCGTGCCGATGATCGTCAGCACCGTGGCCAGCGTCCAGGTCTTGATGTCGGCGCTCAGTTTTTGCATCTCGGTACGGGATTCGCCGAAAGACTGTTGCATATCGCCGCGCAGGGCCAGGGTCGCCATGGCGCATTGATGCAATCCGTCACGCAGTTCAGTGCGCAGTTCGGCAATGTTGGTGTTGGCCGCGGCGGCATGCTGATGCAATTGTTCCTGCAATCCGCTGCGCAGTTCCGCCAAATCGGCCTGGGTCACAGCGGCATGTTGATGCAATTCGTCCCGCAACCCGGCCAAATCAGCCTTGGCCACAGCGGCATGTTGATGCAATTGTTGCCGCACCTCGGTGCGCAGTTGAGCCACATCGGTGCGCACTTCAGCCACATCGACCTTGGTTGCCAAGGTCGGTAAAATGGCGTCCCAACGAGCCTCCAGGACGGTGATCCGATGTTCCATGCCTCCATCATAGGGCGGTTCACCGCCCCCCGCAACGGCGTCGGGCTTGAACGGTGCTGCCTGGGGTCTTGAAGGTTCCATCGTTGCCTCGCCGGTGCGCCGCAAACCCGCAAGGCTACCGGATTATGGCGGTGCAGCGATGACTGACCACAAATGGTAATGCGAACGTGGCCACATCGCGGCGCGAAAAATTGTGACTCGGACGTGTTACAAACGCAAATATCGATGGCGGCTAGTTCGGCCTGCCTGGCGATAAGGGCAAGGCGATTGACGGCAGCGTGATGATGATGGGCGCCGGTTGCACCATCGCTACCGGTGGCGTCGACGATGCTTTGAAGATCTGGCTGATGCCCAACAATGCTGCGAGCATGGTCCCGACGATGGTCAGCATCGTCGCCAGAGTCCACGTCTTGATTTCGGCGTTCATCTTGTGCAAGTCCGCACGCATCTCTGCACGCATCTCTGCGATATCCGCCTTGGTCGCCAACGTCGGCAGGATGATGTCGAGGCGCGTTTCGAGCGCGGTGACGCGATGTTCCATGTCTCCATCATAGGGCGGTTGCCCGCCGCCGGCAAGCTGCGCATTAGCGCCTTCCTTGAGCGGCACCGCCGAAGCTTTCGAAGTTTCCATTGCACGCTGCGCCCTTGCCGGTCGGCTGACCCTGAACTCAGGACCGTACCAGCAATTCACCCGGTCGGGATGACGGTGCGCAAAGCGAATGGGGGGAGGGCGATGGATCTGTCGGTGGTCCCCCCGACTGGAATCGAACCAGTATCCCACGCTTAGGAGGCATGTGCACTATCCATTGTGCTACGGGGAGGACGCTCGCCGCCCCGGCTGGGCCGGCGCGACTGTCGCAGGACCAGCCTGCAATTCGGCGATCGCGACAGCGCGCAGCGCCGTCCGGTGTCGTGAATCGAGCGCAATTATAGCCGACCTTTCGGCATCTTTTGCGACTGTCCGGCCCGCAGTCGGTACAATGCACGCTTCTTTCATTTTTCCGGCCACGTTTTTCGTCCTCGAAATGCGCCGCGGCCGGGCACTCCTCACTTATTATGGCAGTCATCTCCCTCTCGTCGGCGCAACTCGCGTTCGGCCACGTCGCGTTGCTCGATCACGCTGAATTTTCCCTTGAAACCGCGGAGCGCGTCGGCCTGATCGGACGCAACGGCACCGGCAAGTCCTCGTTGCTGAAAGTCATTTCGGGCAAATTCAAGCTCGACGACGGCCTGCTGGTCATGCAGCAAGGCATCAAGATCGCCTACGTCGAGCAGGAGCCGACGTTCGACCCGGCCATGTCGGTGTTCGACGCGGTCGCCGCCGGCATGGGCGAACAGGCCACCATGCTGGCCGAGTACGAGGCGTTGACGGGCCAGTTCGGCCAGGGCGACGACGAGGCGCTGATGGACAAGATGCACGACCTGCAGGTCAAGCTCGACGCCACCGATGGCTGGAGCATGCAGAACAAGGTCGACACCACGCTCGACCGCCTGAACCTGGCCGGCGCCTCGCTGATGGGCACGCTGTCGGGCGGCATGCAAAAGCGCGTCGCCCTGGCCGTCGCCCTGGTGTCGGCGCCCGACGTGCTGCTGCTCGACGAGCCGACCAATCACCTCGATTTCCGCTCCATCATGTGGCTCGAGAGCCTGCTGCGCGACTTCAAGGGCTCGGTGTTGTTCATCACCCACGATCGCAGCTTCCTCGACAACGTGGCGACCCGCATCATCGAACTCGACCGCGGCAAGCTGCTGTCGTACCCGGGCAACTTTTCCGCCTACCAGACCCGCAAGGCCGAGCAGCTTGAAATCGAGGAGGTCGAAGCGGCCAAGTTCGACAAGTTCCTGGCGCAGGAGGAAGTGTGGATCCGCAAGGGCGTCAAGGCGCGCCGCGTGCGCGACGAAGGGCGCGTGCGCCGCCTCGAGGCGCTGCGCGTGCAGCGCTCGGTGCGGCGCGACCAGCAGGGCCAGGTCAACCTGACGGTGACGGCGGGCGACCGCTCCGGCAAGATCGTCGCCGACCTCGAGAACGTCTCGAAGCGCTACGGCGACAAGGTGATCGTGTCGGACTTCACCGGCACCATCCTGCGCGGCGACAAAGTCGGCCTGATCGGTGCCAACGGCGCCGGCAAGACCACCTTGCTGAAGATGATACTCGGCGAAGAGAAGGCCGACAGCGGCAAGGTCAAGCTCGGCACCAAGCTGCAGGTGGCGTATTTCGACCAGATGCGTGCCCAGCTCAATGAAGAAGACAGCCTGATGGATACCATCGCGCCGGGCAGCGACTGGGTCGAGATCAACGGCGCCAAGAAGCACGTGATGAGCTACCTGAACGACTTCCTGTTCGCGCCGGAACGCGCGCGCTCGCCCGTCAAGTCGCTGTCCGGCGGCGAACGCAACCGCCTGCTGCTGGCGCGCCTGTTCGCCAAGCCGGCCAACTGCCTGGTGCTCGATGAGCCGACCAACGATCTCGACATCGATACGCTCGAGCTGCTCGAAGAATTGCTCGAAGACTATACCGGCACCGTCTTCCTGGTCAGCCACGACCGCACCTTCCTCGACAACGTGGTCACCCAGGTGATCGTGGCCGAGGGCGAGGGCGTGTGGCGCGAATACGTCGGCGGCTACACCGACTGGGAACGCGTCAAGTCGCAGCAGAGCGCGGCGGCCAAGCCGGCGGCCCGGGCTGCCGCCGCGGCGCCGGCGGTGGCGGCGCCGAAGGAAGCGGCCAAGAAGGTCAAGCTGAGCTACAAGGAACAGCGCGAACTGGACGAACTGCCGCTGCAGATCGCCAGCCTGGAGGACGAGCAGTCGGCGATCACGCAGCAGCTCAACGCGCCCGATTTCTACAAGACCAATCCGGCCGACGCCAAGCGCATCCAGACGCGCTTCGCCCAGATCGACGAACTGCTGCTGGCCGCCCTCGAGAAGTGGGAACTGATCGAGGCCCGTTCGAAAGGGGAGTGAGCGCCCCGCCTTCCATGATGGAGCACCATGCCAGACCATGACGCACCGAGCCCCGCCGCGCAACGCGCCGGGGCGCCGCCGTTTCCCCGCGCCGCCGTGGCGCGGATCCTGCCTTTCCTGACCTATATGTTGTTCATCGGCGTGGCCGAATTGCTGGCCTGGCTCGGCTACAGCGCGGCCGAGCTGCGCTGGCTGTACGGCATCAAGGTCGGCGCGGTGGTGCTGGTGCTGGCCTATTTCTGGCGCGATTACGACGAACTGCTCACCTTCGGCCTGCGCGCGCCCGGCGTGCTGCTGGCGCTGGCGGCCGGCGTGCTGGTGCTGCTGCTGTGGATCAGCTTGGGCGCCGGCTGGATGACGATCGGCGCCGCCGGCGGCTTCGACCCGACCCGCGGCGGGCGCATCGACTGGGCGCTGGTGGCGGTGCGCATCGCCG
The DNA here is from genome assembly GCA_030272785.1 of Pseudomonadota bacterium. GTDB lineage: Bacteria > Pseudomonadota > Gammaproteobacteria > Burkholderiales > Burkholderiaceae_D > JAFCUW01. Next base: position 21,613 of record JARXKM010000019.1, on the reverse strand, counting down.
GCGCCGCGCTGGTGGTGCCGGTGATGGAAGAGCTGTTCTGGCGCTCGTTCCTGATGCGCTGGCTCGACGCCGGCGATTTCACCACGGTGGCGCCGGCGCACATAACGCTCAAAAGCATGGCGATCGCGTCGGTGCTGTTCGGCTTCGAGCACAACCTCTGGCTCGCCGGCATTGTTGCAGGTCTTGCATATAGTGCCCTGTATATGCGCCATCGCACTATCTGGTCACCCATCCTGGCTCATGCTGTCACGAATGGTTTGCTGGGTGCATGGGTCGTCGCCACGGGTAGCTGGTCGTATTGGTGACGGGACGGTGACCAGCAGATTGATCATTTTCACCAATGACAACAATGCTGAGTTTCCTCCCAAACAAGTCCTACCGATCCTCGCCACAGGCGGCGCGCCGCGCGCGCCGCCTGTGCGTGCTGGTCGCCGTCCTGTGCGGCGCGCCGGCGCTGGCGGCGCCCGGCGACGCCGTGCGCCTGACCGGCGCCCTCGGCTACGGCTACGACGACAACTTGCTGCGCATCGCCGACGGCGCGCCCGCGTTCGACAAGCAGCGCGGCGACCGCTGGACCCAGCTTGATGCCGGCTGCTTGTTCGAGCATGCCTACAGCCGCCAGCGGATCAGCGCCCAAGCCAGGTGGTCGAAAGTAACGTTCGACCATTTCCGCCAGCTCGACTATGACGGCAAGAACCTGCTGGCGAACTGGAACTGGCAGCTTGGCAATCACCTGGACGGCACGCTGGGGGCCAGCTACGACCAGGCGCTGGCGCCGTACACCGATTTCCACAGCGACCTGCGCAACCTGCGCCAGCAGCGCCGCAGCTGGTTCGATGCCGGCTGGCGCCTGCATCCGAGCTACCGGCTGCGCGTCGCGGCGGCGCGCGAGACGGCCCGTTACGCGCTGGCCGAGCAGCGCGGCAACGACCGCACCGAGGACAGCGTCGAGACCGGCGCCGACTACCTGCCGGCCAGCGGCAGCGAGTTCGGCCTGGTGGTGCGCGCCATCCGCGGCCGCTATCCGCACCGGCAAATACTCGGACTCGGCGGGCCACTGGTCGATGACGGCGACGACCAGCACGAGCTGAAGGCGCGGGTGCGGTGGCTGGCCGGCGGCAGCACCACGGTGCAGGCGCTGGCCGGCTGGGCCCGGCGGCGCCAGCCGGCGCTGGGCGCGCCAGTCAGTGGTGTCAACGGCCGCGTCAGCGTCGCCTGGCAACGCAGCGCCGCGCTGGCGCTCAACGCGGCGCTGTGGCGCGACTTCGCGCCGCTCGACAGCACCGTCGTGGCGACCACCTTGAACCGGGGTGCCAGCGTCGGCGCCGCCTGGCAGCCGGGCGCCAAGGTCAAGGTCGACGCCAGCGCGCAATACGAACGGCGCACCTACCAGGCGCGCTACCTGGCCATTGGCGGCCTGGACGACGCGCTGCGTTCGGCCAGCCTGCGCGCGCAATGGGCGCCGCGGCCATCTGTCCAGCTGAGCGCGACCCTGACGCGCCAGGCGCGCGCCGGCGCGCCCTTGCTGGGCACCGGCAATTTCACCTCGAACAGCCTGCTGTTCAGCGCCAGCGCGCAGTTCTGAACGCCGCCATGACCGTCAACGACATCCCGCTCGTTTCCTTGTTCCAGCGGGTGCTCGATCCGCTGATCATCATGGGCACGCTGTACCTGACGTCGCTGCTGTACCAGCAGAGCTTCACCGGCTATTCGCTGGTGCTGATGATCCTGGCATTTTTCATTTCGTCGGCGGTGTACCAGCACATCGACCCGTACCGTACCTGGCGCAGCGGGCGCATGCTGGCGTACGTGCGCGACACCGTGTGCGGCTGGTGCATCACCATCGCGGTGCTGCTGTTGCTCGGCGCCGCCAGCGGCCTGTCCATCTACTACGACGAACGGGTGGTGCTGGCCTGGTTCGTCGCCACCCCGGTCACCTTGCTGGTGAGCCACATCGCGGTGCGCCGCGCCGCCGTGCGGCCCGACCTGCGCAGCGAAGTGCGTTCGATGGTGGTGATCGGCGCCAACGACGTCGGCATCAAGTTCGCCGCCATCTGCGACCGCCATGCCAACCTGCGCATGCAGATGCGCGGCTACTTCGACGACCGCACCTTCGAGCGCCAGCCGGGCGGCATGTGCCATCCGATCCTCGGCACGATGAACCAGATCACCACCTACGTGCGCGCGCACAACATCAAGATGATCTTCATCAGCCAGCCGATCTCGGCCCAGCCGCGCATCCGCCGCCTGATCGACGAACTGCAGGACACCACCGCCTCGGTCTACTTCCTGCCCGACATCTATATCTTCGACCTGATGCAGGCGCGCTTCGACAACGTCGGCGGCATGCCGGTGATCGCCATCTGCGAGACCCCGTTCGTGGGCCTGAACAGCGCCATCAAGCGCGCCAGCGACATCGTGTTCGGCGCGGCGATCCTGCTGCTGCTGGTACCGCTGATGCTGGCGGTGGCGCTGGCGGTGCGCGTGAGTTCGCCCGGGCCGGTGATCTTCCGTCAGCGCCGCTACGGCCTGTACGGCGAGGAAATCATCGTCTACAAGTTCCGCTCGATGACGGTGACCGACGACGGCGGCACCATCGTGCAGGCGCGCAAGGGCGACCAGCGGCTCACGCCGATCGGTGCCTTCCTGCGGCGCACCTCGATGGACGAGTTGCCGCAGTTCATCAACGTGCTGCAGGGAAGCATGAGCATCGTCGGGCCGCGTCCGCACGCGGTCGCCCACAACGAGCTGTACCGCAAGCTGATCAAGGGCTACATGCTGCGCCACAAGGTCAAGCCGGGCATCACCGGCTGGGCCCAGGTCAATGGCCTGCGCGGCGAGACGGCCACGCTCGAACAGATGCAGGCGCGCATCCAGTTCGACCTCGACTACCTGCGCAGCTGGTCGGTATGGCTGGACCTGTGGATCATCGTCAAGACCGTCAAGGTGGTGCTGACGCGCGAGAACGCTCATTGAACCTGGAGAGATCATGAAAAAAGCACTCATCACCGGCATCACCGGGCAGGACGGTTCCTACCTGGCCGAGTTCCTGCTGGCCAAAGGCTATGAAGTGCACGGCATCAAGCGGCGCGCTTCGTTGTTCAATACCGAACGCATCGATCACCTCGGCCAACACCCGCACGGGCCGGCGTCGCGCTTCGTGCTGCATTACGGCGACCTGTCCGACAGCTCCAACCTGACCCGCATCCTGGCCCAGGTGCAGCCCGACGAGATCTACAATCTGGCCGCCATGAGCCACGTGGCGGTGTCGTTCGAGTCGCCCGAATACACCGCCGACGTCGACGGCATCGGCACCTTGCGTCTGCTCGAGGCAATCCGCTTCCTCGGCATGCAGAATACGGCCAGGTTCTACCAGGCGTCGACCTCGGAACTGTACGGCCTGGTGCAGGAGACGCCGCAGCGCGAGAGCACGCCGTTCTATCCGCGCAGTCCGTACGCGGTGGCCAAGCTGTATGCCTACTGGATCACGGTCAATTACCGCGAGGCCTACGGCATGTATGCCTGCAACGGCATCCTGTTCAACCACGAGTCGCCGCGGCGCGGCGAAACCTTCGTCACGCGCAAGATCACGCGCGCGCTGGCGCACATCGCGCAGGGACTCGAACACCAGTTGTTGCTCGGCAATATAGACGCGCTGCGCGACTGGGGCCACGCCCGCGACTACGTCGAGATGCAGTGGCTGATGCTGCAGCAGCGGCACGCCGAGGATTACGTCATCGCCACCGGGCGCCAGCATTCGGTGCGCCATTTCGTCGAAGTGGCGGCGCGCGAACTGGGCATGGAAATCGCTTGGGAGGGGCGCGGCGTCAATGAGCGCGGAATTATTTCTTCTATGATAGGCCAGAAGTGCGATGGCGCAAGAGTCGGCCAGACCATCGTCGCCATCGCCCCGCAGTATTTCCGGCCGACCGACGTGGAGACCCTGCTGGGCGACGCCGGCAAGGCGCGCGCGCAACTGGGCTGGACGCCGCAGACCAGCTTCGAGGCGATGGTGAAGGAAATGGTGGCGCACGATCTGGACCGGGCGCGCCGCCACAAGCTGCTCGCGTCGCACGGCCACCACGTCGCAATTTCGCTGGAGTAAATGCCTTGAACACCGCGCAACCCCGCATCTTCGTGGCCGGCCACCGCGGCCTGGTCGGCTCGGCCATCGTGCGCGTACTGCACGCGCAGGGCCACACCAACATCGTCACGCGCACCCACGCCGAACTGGAACTGACCGACCAGGCCCAGGTGCGCGCATTCTTCGCCGCCGAGCATGTCGACCAGGTCTACCTGGCCGCCGCGCGGGTCGGCGGCATCCACGCCAACCACGTCTATCCGGCGGAATTTATCTACGACAACACGATGGTGCAGGCCAACGTGGTGCACGAGGCCTGGCGCAGCGGCGTGCACAAGCTGCTGTTTCTCGGTTCGTCGTGCATCTATCCGCGCCTGGCGGCGCAGCCGATCCGCGAGGAGTACCTGATGAACGGCATGCTCGAGCCGACCAACGAGCCGTATGCGATGGCCAAGATCGCCGGCATCAAGCTGTGCGAGAGCTACAACCGCCAGTACGGCACCGACTACCGCAGCGTGATGCCGACCAATCTGTACGGCCCGGGCGACAATTACCACCCGCACAACAGCCATGTGATCCCGGCCCTGCTGCGCCGTTTCCACGAGGCGAAGAAGGGCGCGGCGCGCGAAGTGGTGATCTGGGGCAGCGGCAAGGCGATGCGCGAATTCCTGTATGTCGACGACATGGCCGCCGCCAGCGTCTATGTGATGCAGCTGGCGCGCGACAGCTACGGCGCCCACACCACGCCGATGCATTCGCACCTGAACGTGGGCACTGGCGAGGACACCACCATCGGCGACCTGGCGCGGCTGGTCGGGCGCACCGTCGGCTATCGCGGCGACATCGTGTTCGACACCAGCAAGCCGGACGGCACGCCGCGCAAGCTGCTCGACGTGTCGAAGCTGACGTCGCTCGGCTGGTCGGCGCGCATGCCGCTCGAACTGGGCCTGCAACATGCGTACCGCGCTTTTCTCGATACCAACAAGCTGTATTGAAGGCTGCCCGTCACTCCACCGACCAAGGAACCGATCGTGAACCATGCCCACCGCACCAAGTCGACGCGTGTTCTGAGCGCGGCCGTGTTCGCCGCCCTGTCCGCCGCCCTGCTGGCCGGCCTGGCCGGCTGCGGCGCCAAGGGTGGCGACAAGCCGGGCCAGGCGCTGGCCAGCGTCAACGGCGCCGAGATCACCGTGCTGCAATTGAACGAGGAATTGCTGCATGCCGGCGTCGGCCCCGCCCAGCAGGAGGCGGCCAGCAAGCAGCTGCTGCAGGTGCTGATCGACCGCCAGTTGCTGCAGGCCGAGGCGACGCGCGAGAAACTCGACCGCGATCCGAAGGTGATGCAGGCGGTCGAACGGGCCAGGGCAACCATCGTGGCGCAGGAATACCTGCGGCGCCGCCTCGGCACGCCGGCGCGTCCCGGCGCGGCCGAGGTGCAGGCCTATTTCGCCGCCAACCCGCAGTTCTTCGCGCAGCGCAAGCAGTTCAGCCTGAACGAGCTGGTGATCGCCAGCGCCGACTTGACGCCGGCGCTCAAGGATGCCGCCGATGCCGCCCGCTCGCTCGACGACGTCGCCGCCTGGATGGCGGCGCACAAGGTGCGCTTCGCCCGCACCCAGGTGGCGCGCAGCACCGCCGACCTGAACGCGGAGATGGCGGCCGCCATGCTGGCAATGCCGAAAAACAAGCTGTTTTTCGTCAAGGAGGGCGAACGCAGCCTGCTCATTGCGATCGCCGACATCCGCGAGGCGCCGGTGCCGCTGGAGGTGGCGGCCCAGCAGATCGAACAGTTCCTGGCCGCCCGGCGCGGCAAGGAGGCGGTGGCGGCCGAGCTGAGCCGGCTGCGCGCCAGCGCCCGCATCGACTACCTGAACAAGACGCTGGCGCAGGATGCCGCGCCGGCCGCAGCGGCGGCGGCGTCCGCACCGGCACCGGCCGATACCGCTGCCACGGCCGCGCTCGAACGCGGCGTGGCCGGCCTGAAGTAACCATCGCGCGTCACCATCGCGCATCACAACCCGGGGGAACCATCATGCAACGATTGAGACTGTGGGCAGCGGCGGCGCTGCTGACGCTGGCGGCGGCGAGCGCCGGCGCCGCCGAACCGGCGCTGGGGCCGGGCGACGTGGTGCGGGTGTCGGTCTACGGCAGCCCCGACCTGAGCCTGGAGACGCGCGTGAGCGAGAGCGGCGCCATCACGTTCCCGCTGATCGGCGCGGTCGGCGTGGGCGGGCTGACGGTGGCCGCGGCCGAGCAGAAGATTGGCGGCCTGCTCGAGTCGGGCGGCTTCCTGAAGAAAGCCCAGGTCAACCTGATCGTCGCGCTGCTGGCCAGCGCCCAGGTGTCGGTGCTCGGCCAGGTGAACCGGCCGGGCCGCTATCCGGTCGACGGCAAGCGCAGCGTGCTCGACATGCTGGCGCTGGCCGGCGGCATCGCCGCCGAGGGCGGCGACACCGTCAGCCTGGTGCGCACGCGCGACGGCAAGGTGGTGCGCGAGAGCATCGACGTACTCCAGATGGTGCGCGCCGGCGCGCTCGACGGCAACGTCGACGTTGCCGGCAGCGACATGATCTACGTCGAACGGGCGCCGCGCTTCTACATCGTCGGCGAGGTGCAGCGCCCGGGCGCCTTCCGGGTCGAGCGCCAGATGACGGTGCTGCAGGCGCTGTCGGCCGGCGGCGGGCTGACCGCGCGCGGCAGCAACAAGGGTTTGCGCATCACGCGCACCGACGCCAGCGGCGCATTGCGTACCTTCGAGGTCGGCCACGGCGACCTGGTCCAGGTGGACGACGTCATCACGGTGCGCGAGAGCTGGTTCTAACTTCGGAGGCCCCATGAACGTGCATCAATTCCTGTTGATCCTGCTGGCGCGCAAGAAGGTCATCCTGGCCACCCTGGCGGCGACGGTGCTGCTCACGCTTGGCGTCAGCCTGCTGCAGCCGAACAACTACAAGGCGACCGCGTCGGTGCTGCTGAACTACAAGGGCATCGATCCGCTGACCGGGCTGACCATGCCGGGCCAACTGCTGCCCGGCTACATGGCCACCCAGATCGACATCATCAGCAGCAAGAACGTCGCGCTGCGCGTGGTCGATACGCTCAAGCTGGCTGGCAACCCGGCCGTGCTGGCGCAGTTCAACGCCAGCGCGCAGGGGCGCGGCAGCGTGCGCGACTGGCTCGCCGACCTGCTGCTCAGGAAGCTCGAGATCGTCCCCGCGCGCGAGAGCAGCGTCGTCGAGATCAGCTTCAAGGGCGCCGATCCGCAGTTCGTCGCCGCGGTGGCCAACGCCTTCGCCGACGAATACCAGCGCGTCAGCGTGCTGCTCAAGGCCGAACCGATGAAGAAGGCGGCGGCCTATTTCAGCGAGCAGACCAAGCTGCTGCGCGACAACGTCGAGACGGCCCAGGCGCGCCTGTCCAAGTACCAGCAGGAAAAAGGCATCGTCAGCCTCGATTTCAATCGCGCCGACGTCGAGCTGGCACGCCTGGCCGACCTGTCGCAGCAGCTCGTCGCCGCGCAGAACCAGGCGATCGAGGCCAGTTCGCGCGAGCGCATGGCGCGCGGCGCGGCGCTCGATTCGCCCGATGTGGCCGGCAACGGCGTGGTGCAGGGCATGCGCATGGGCGTCGCCACCGCCGAGGCGAAGTTCGCCGACATCGCCCAGCGGCTGGCGCGCAACCACCCGCAGTACCTGTCCGCCAAGGCCGAGCTCGAGAAGATGCGCGCCGACCTCGCCGCCGCGCTCGGCGCGGCCGCGCGCAATGTCGGCAACAACGCGGTGGTGCTGCGCCAGCGCGAGGGCGAACTGCGCAGCGCGCTGGCGGCGCACCAGGTGCGCTTGCTCGCACTGAACCGCTCGCGCGACGAGCTCGGCGTGCTGCTCAAGGACATGGACAGCGCCCAGCGCGCCTTCGACGCCGCCTCGCAGCGCTTGTCGCAGACGCGCATCGAGGCGTCCTCCGAGCAGGCCGACATCTCGCTGCTGAACCCGGCGGTGGCGCCGATCGCGCCGTACGGCCCGCGCGTGCTGCTCAACACGCTCGTGGCGGCGCTGCTCGGCACCGTGCTGGGGGTCGGCGCCGGCCTGCTCATCGAGCTGTTGCAGCGGCCGGTGCGCTCGGCCGCCGACCTCAAGGAACTGCTCGGCGTGCCGGTGCTGGGCATGCTCGCCCCGGCGGTGCAGGCACGCCGCGCGCCGGTCCTGCGCGCGCTGTTCGGCGCCCGTCCGCATTAAGCCCACCACTATCGGAGTCAGCCATGAATTTTCCCGCGCTCAGCGAAGCCATCGCAGCCGGCCAGTCGGCCCCCGAATCGCGCATCGGCATGATCCTGCTCGATACCGGCAAGCTCACGCCGGACGGCGCCGAACGCGTGCTGCGCATGCAAAAGGAGCTCGGCATCCGCTTCGGCGAGGCGGCGGTGCGGCTCGGCCTGATCAGCGAGGCCGACGTCCAGCACGTGCTGGCGCGCCAGTTCGCCTATCCGTATCTGCCGAAGGGCGCGTCGGCGCTCTCGCCCAAGCTGGTGGCCGCGTTCGAGCCGTTCAGCGCGCAGGTCGAGGCGCTGCGGGCGATCCGCAGCCAGCTGATGCTGCGCTGGTTCGCGCGCGGGCGCCGCGCGCTCGCCGTCGTCGGCGTCGGTGCCGACGACGGCGTGAGCGTGTTCGCGGCCAACCTGGCGGTGGTGTTTTCGCAGCTCGGCGAACAAACCTTGCTGGTCGACGCCAACCTGCGCAGCCCGCGCCAGCACGACCTGTTCGCGCTCAGGGCGCACCAGGGCCTGTCGGACCTGCTGGCCGGGCGCGCGGAACTCGACGTCATCACCCTGGTGCCGTCGTTCGTCGACCTGTCGATCCTGCCGGCGGGCACGCTGGCGCCGAATCCGCAGGAACTGCTCAGCCGCGCCAGCTTCCGCAAGCTCAACGACCAGCTCGAGCGCTGCTACGACGCCGTGCTGTACGACGTGGCGCCGTTTGCCAGCGGCGCCGATGCGCTGGCGGTGGCCGCGCGCGCCGGCGGCGCGCTGCTGGTGGCGCGCAAGCACCACACGCGCATGAGCGCGCTGGCCGAGCTGGCCGCGCAGCTGGTCCAGGCCGGCGCCGACGTGGTCGGATCGGTCGTGGTGGAGGGCTGATGGCGGCGCTGGCGCTGGCCGGCCTGGGGCGCACCGCGCGCGCCTCGCTGCCCGAGTGGTGGCCGGTGCACGCCGGCCTGCTGGTGCTGTTCGGGCCGACCCTGCGCGATCTGGCGAGCGGCGCCTGGATCGGCGAAGAGCAGGGCCACGGCCCGATCATCTTCGCGCTCTCGCTGTGGCTGATCGCACGCGGGTGGCCGGCCACCCGGCCCGGCTACAGCTGGAGCGGCTGGCCGCTGCTGGCGGCCGGCCTCGCCCTGTACCTGCTGGGGCGCTCGCAGCACATCTTGATGTTCGAGGTCGCCTCGATCATCGCGGTGCTGGCCGCCATCGTGCTCGTCAAGCGCGGCGCCCCCGCCTTGCGCGCGCTGTGGTTCGCCTTCTTCTTCATGCTGTTCATGGTGCCGCTGCCGAGCGAGCTGGTGGCAGCCCTGACCCTGCCGATGAAGATGGCGGTGTCGTACGTCACCGAGCACCTGCTGTTCTGGGCCGGCTACCCGATCGGGCGCAGCGGCGTGATGCTGCAGATCGGCCAGTACCAGCTGCTGGTGGCGGACGCCTGCGCCGGCCTGCAGACCCTGCTCACGCTCGAAGCGCTCGGCCTGTTCTACCTGAACGTGGTGCGCCACGGCGCGGCGCTGCGCAACATCGGCCTGGCGCTGCTGATCATCCCGATCTCGTTTTCGGCCAATGTCGTGCGGGTCGTCGCGCTCACCTTGATCACCTATTACTGGGGCGACGCGGCCGGCCAGGGTTTCCTGCACGGCTTCGCCGGCCTGCTGCTGTTCCTGACCGCGCTGGCGCTGATCCTGGCGGTCGATTCGGCGCTGCAGTGGACGGCGCGGCGCCGCCGGCCGGCCGCGCGGGGGGCGCGGTGAACCGCCGCTTCGCCGCCAGCGCCGCGCTCGGGCTGGCGATGGCAGCGAGCGCGGCGCTGACCGGCGCGCTGACGCCGCGCGTCAGGCTGGCGCAGCTGCAGGCGCGTTTTTCCCTCGAGGCGATGATCCCGGCGGCATTCGCCGACTGGTCGGTCGACGCCTCGATCGTGCCGCTCAAGCCCGATCCGGAGCGCCAGTCGGTGCTCGAAAAGATCTACGACCAGACCCTCTCGCGCACCTACGTCAACCGCGCCGGCGAGCGGGTGATGCTGTCGATCGCGTACGGCGGCGACCAGAGCCGCGCGCTGCAGCTGCACCTGCCCGAGGTGTGCTACGCGGCGCAGGGCTTCGAGCTGCTGACGGTGGGCGAGGGCGCGCTGGCGACCGGCTTCGGCGCGCTGCCGGTCAAGCGCCTGGTGGCGCGCCGCAATGCGCGCATCGAGCCGATTACCTACTGGATCACGGTGGGCGACAAAGCCGTCTTGTCGAGCTTCGAGCACAAGCTGCAGCGGCTCGCCTACGGCCTGTCGGGCAAGATCCCCGATGGCATGCTGGTGCGCGTGTCGAGCCTGCAGGCCGACCAGCAGGGCGCCTGGCGGCTGCAGGACCGCTTCGTCGGCCAGCTGCTCGGCGCGCTGGCCGCGCGCGAGCGCGTGCGCCTGCTCGGCGCGACCAAGCGGAGCTGAACATGGACGAGCTGCTTTCCACCCTGTACAGCGCGCTGCCGTTCCTGGCGGTGGCGGCGCTGGCGACGCTGGCGGTGATCGGCATCGGCATCGGCATGGTGCAACCGCGCCTGCTGGTGTATCCCTACCTGGCGGTGTATTTCCTGGTCAACTCGACCAGCTATGGCAACCTGGCGGTGGTGGCCACCGGCGCCGGGGTCTACAGCCGTGGCTCGGGCGTGCTGTATTTCGCGCTGCTGCTGTGGTATATGCTGGGCGCCTGGTGCTGCGCGCGCATCAGCAGCAATTTCCGCGGCCTGACCGGCGCGCCCGCGTGCAACCTGCGGCCGTGGTTCCTCGGCTGGCTGGTGCTGCTGCTGGCGCACGTCGCCGTCGCCCTGTTCGTCGGCACGCCGCTGGCCGCGGCGCTGGCGCCGAACGGCTTCGCCCACATCGTCTGGATGGCGCCGCTGGTGTCGCTGCTGCTGCTCACCTTCCGCAGCGGCGCGCAGGCGGTCGAACTGGCGCGTTTCATCGTGCTCGCCGGCCTCGGGCGCGCGCTGTTCGGGCTGGGACGCTGGGCGCTGGCCGGCGGCGACCCGAACAACGTGTACGCCAACATGAACGACGTCCAGATCAAGCTGACGTTCTTCGACATCAACGACAGCCTGCTGTGCACGCTGGCGTTCGCGATCGCCGCGGTGCAGCTGTTCCAGGGCGCGAAGGTGGCGCGCCCGCGCGGCTGGATCGCCATCGAATGGCTGACCCTGGCCGCCACCGCGCTGTGCATCGTGCTGTCGTTCCGCCGCAGCGCCTGGATCGGCCTGCTGCTGGCGGCGGCGGTGCTGATCTGGCGCTTCCCGCTGCGCCGCCGCCTGCAGCTGCTCGCGCTCGGCCTGCCGCTGATGGCGCCGGCGCTCGGCTACGCTGCCCTCACGCGGCTGTCGCAGACCAAGGGCGCCGGCGCCGGCCTGGCCAGCATGGTCTACGACATGCAGTCGCGCCGCTTCGGCGCCGAGAGCGAACGGGTGCTCGAACTGAAGCTGGCGCTGGCCGACTTCCTGGCCCATCCGCTGACCGGCATCGGTTCGTGGGGCCGCTACAGCGGCTACCAGCGCATTGCCTGGCAGGGCGGCGCGGACGGCGGCCAGTTCATCCACAGCGGCATCCTGCATATCGGCCTCAAAAGCGGTTTGCCCGGGCTGGTCCTGCTGGCCGGCACCGCCTGGGCGTTCATTCATTTTTCGCGCCGCGCGCTGCGCGTGCTGCCGCCCGAACTGCTCGGGCTGGGCGCCGCCGGCGTGGCGGGGATGGCGTTCATGCTGCCCGATATCCTGTTCGGCACGCCGTTCCCGCAGGTGCGCACCAGCCAGATGATGGCGCTGTGCCTGGCCTTGCCCTACCTGGCGCTGGGCGCCGCCGATCCGGCGCGCGCGCGGCCGGCGCCGGCCGGATGAAGCTGCACCTGGCCAGCAACGCGTTCGCCAACCTGCTCGGCGCGCTGGTACCGGCGCTGGTGGCGCTGGGGACGGTGCCGCTGGTGGTGCGCGGACTCGGCGAGGCGAACTACGGCGTGTATTCGCTGGTGACGGCGATCGTCGGCTATTTCGCCGTGATCGACATCAACGTCACCGCCGGCTCGGTCAAGTTCATCGCCCAGTTCAGCGCCCGCAAGGACCGCGACAAGGTCAGTGAAACGGTGTGGTTCGGCATCATGGTCTACGCCGTGATCGGCGTAGTTGGCGCGCTCGGCCTGTTCGGCGGCGCGCATTTTTTTGTCCGCCACGTGTTTGCGGTGCCGGCCGCGCTGGCCGCCGAAGCGACCGCCACCTTGCAGCTCGCCGCGCTGGGTTTTTTCATCGGCCAGCTGCAGAATTACCTGCAAAGCGTGCCGCAGTCGCTGATGCGCTACGACGTCGCCAGCCGCCTCGAGGTGCTGTTCGGCGTGCTGGTGCCGCTGCTGACGGTGCTGGTGCTGATGGCCGGCTACGGCCTGTTCGAGGTGATCCTGCTGCGGGTGGCCGCCAGCGCGCTGCATTGCCTGCTGCTGTGGCGCTGCATCCGCCGCCTGCTGCCGGATCTGGCGCCGCGCTGGCCGGGCATGGCGGTGCGGCGCGACCTGCTCGGCTTCAGCGCCTGGTCCTTCCTCAGCCGCTTCGCCGCGCTGTCGTACGCGCACGCCGACAAGCTGATCGTCGGCGCGCTGTGCGGGGTCACCGCGCTGGCCTACTTCACGGTCGCCGCCACCCTGGCCAACCGCGTGCTCGGGCTGACCTACCGGCTCTCCGGCGTGCTGTTCCCGGCCGCCAGCGCGCTGGCCGCCGGCGGCGAACTGGCGCGCCTGGACCGGCTGTACCTGAAGGCGACGCGCTACGTGGTGTTCCTCAACGCGGCGATGCTGGTGCTGGTGGCGCTGTTCGCCCGCCAGATCCTGCTGGTCTGGATGGACGCGCAATTCGCCCGCCATGGCGCGCTGGTGCTGGCGCTGATGGCGCTGTCGCAGTTCGTCGATTCGCTCACCAGCCTGCCGTCGCTGGTCAACGACGGCATGGGCCATCCGCGCGTCTCGGGTGTGTTCGCGGTGGCGCGCGCCGGCGCCGGCACGCTGCTGGTGTACTGCGGCGTGGCCGGCTGGGGCATCGACGGCGCCGCCTGGGGCCACCTAACGGCATCGGCCTTGTTCAGCGCCGCCTTCATCGGCTACGTGCACGGGCGCACGGTGCCCACCGCGCTGCCGGCGCTGCTGCTGCGCGGCTACGCGCCGACCCTGCTCGGCGTGCTCGGCGTGGCTGCCTGCGCTGGCCTCGCCGAGCGCCTGCTGGCGCGCTCTGGCCTTGCCGTCGCCGTCATTGTCGTCGCCACGCTGGGCGCGCTGTGCGCGCACGGCATGCTGTTCGTGATCGACAAGGGCGACCGCGCGCTCGCCTGGCGGCACCTCAAAGCCTGCCTGGGACAACCGGCATGAAGATCCTGATGGTGTCCGAAGACCTGCCCGGCGCGCAGATCGGCGGCCTCGGCAAGCACGTGGTGACCTTGTCGAACGCGCTGCTGGCACGCGGCCACGAGGTCGCCATCCTCGGCCGCAACGACGACGGCCTGGAAGGCTGCGCCGAACAGATCGGCTTTGGCGGCCGCTTCATCGCGGCCTTCGACTACGACCATCCCGGCTGGAAGGAGCTGCAGCTGGGCGTGTTCAACCCGCTCAAGCGGCCGTGGTTCGCGCGCAAGATCGCGCGTGCCATCGCACGCCATGCGCGCCCCTTCCACGTGGTGCACTATCACGGCCACCTGCCGATGGTCGGCCTGCACGTCGACGCGGCCGTCAACTTTGTGCAGACGCGCCACGACCAGGGCAGCGAATGCCTGACCCACCTGCGCTTTCGCGGCGACGCCGTGTGCGACAGCGTCGCCCCGCGCGACTGTGCCGGATGCATCCGCGCGCACGCCGGCCCGCTGCGCCAGTCGGTCAGCGCGCTGGCGGTGAACCGCTACCGCGGCCAGAGCGCGGCCGCCTTCGCCGCACGCAAGACCGTGTTCGTCTCCGAATTCTTGCGCCGCCAGTTCCAGCGCGCGGTGCCGCACGCCGATCTCGCGCGCAGTGCCGTGCTGCACAACTTCGTCGACGCGGACCGGCTTGCGCGCGCGGCCGCCGAGCGCGGCGCCGACCCCGAACCGGGCGCCATCCTGCTGGTCGGCCGGGTCGACGCCGGCAAGGGCTTCGGCGAGTTCCTGGCCGAGGCGGCGCCGCGCCTGCCGGCCGGCGTGCGCGTGACGATCGCCGGCGACGGCCCGCAGCGCGCGCACCTCGAACGCGCGCACGGCGGCGCGCGGGTGCAATTTCCCGGCTGGCTGGACTACGCCGACGTGATCCGGCGCGCCGCGCGCAGCCACCTGTGCGTGGTGCCGTCGGTGTGCGAGGAGGCCTGCAGCACCACCGTGCTCGAGGCGCTCGCGCTCGGCCGGCAGTGTGTCGCGCTGGCGCGCGGCGGCACCCCGGAACTGCTGCGCTACCAGGGGTGGGACGGCCAGCTGCGCCTGGCCGGCACGATGCGCGAGCTGGTCGACATCACCCTCGCGCTGGCGACCCGGGCGCCGGTACGGGCGGCGCCCGCCGCACCGTTCGGCGCCGACGCCGCGCGCGCCTTGCCCACCTTGCTGGAGCTGTATGCACAACGCACCTAAGTTCTCGATCGTCACGTGCACCTGGAACAGCGCCGCCACCCTGGCCGACACGCTCGCGTCGATCCGCGCGCAGAGCTGCCAGGACCTCGAGCACATCTTCGTCGACGCCGGCTCGACCGACGCCACCCTGGCGATGCTCGACGCCTACCCCGGCAACAAGCTGCTGCTGCGCGACGTCACCGGCGGCATCAGCCGGGCGATGAACCGCGGCATCGAGGCGGCCAGCGGCGAGTTTGTCGCGCACCTGCACTCGGACGACTACTATGCCGGCGCCGACGTGCTGGCCGGCGTCGCCGCCGCGCTCGCTGCCAGCCGGCGCGACTGGCTGTTCGGCGCCGTCGACGTGCTCAAGGACGGCGCGCTGATCGGCGCGCATCCGCAGCGCCCGTTCAGCTACTTCGCGCTGGCCTCGGGCAGCGCCTTCATCGGCCACCCGGCGGTGTTCGTGCGGCGCGCTCTGTTCGCCGAGGTCGGCATGTTCGACGAGCGGCTCAAGTACGCGATGGACATCGACCTGTGGCTGCGCCTGGCGGCGGCGCACGCGCCGGCCACCCTGGCGCGGCCGCTGGCGGTGTTTCGCGACCACGCCGGCAGCGTCTCGTCGGCCAACCGCATCAAGGCGCGCGAGGAAGAATTGCGGGTGCGCCGGCGCCACGCGATCAAGGCGCCGCTGGCCTTCGGCATCTACTGCCTGCGCTACCTGAAACGCATGCGCGAGCTGCGCCGCCGCGTCTGATCGGCGCGGCATGGTCAGGCTTGCCACCGTTGTTTTCGCTTTGATAAATGTTAAATCGATCCGGTTTGCGCGCAGCGCAGATTGTTCATTATTTTCTTGATGTGCTTCCGTTGGATTTATGGCTTTCCCTATGTAAAAACTCCTTTATTGAGAGATAAATTGCCTTGCTGAAATTGTGAACTGCGGTAACATTATTTCGTGTTCAGCGGCGCTGCGGCGCCGCGCCGCGCTCGGCGACGCTGTCTGTCTTGTTCAATATGATCGGAGTCCTCCATGAAATTCCCCCGCCAAGCAATCGGCCGCCTGCTGGCCGCGTCGACGCTGTTGCTGTGCGTGAACGCGCGCGCCGACTGGGCCCAGTCCACCGATGTGCTGGTGATCAATCCGGCACCCGCGCTCGGCCAGGTGCAGGCGCAAAATCCGCCCGGTTTCACCTGGGCGCGCCATCCGACCGGCCCGGCCCAGTACGAAGTCGAAGTCACCTTGGCCGGCGCAGCGCCGGTCAGCACGCTGGTCGAGCGCAACTGGTACCTGCCGGCCAAGGCCCTGGCCATCGGCAACTACAGCTGGCGCGTGCGCCCGCTCGGCTCCACCGACTGGTCGGCCGTGCGCACCTTCAGCGTCGCCGCCCGCTCGGTGGTGTTCGAAGTGCCCGACAACGCCACCTTGCGCAGCCGCATCACGCAGCGCGCCCATCCGCGCTCGCTGCCGCCGTCGTTCGTGCCGATGAGCAAGTGGAACGCGGCGCGCCTGGCCGAGCTCGACCCGGTCGCCAGCCGCATCGCCAACGAGGTCAAGTCGCAGATCGGCGCGCTCCCCGTACTCACCGACGCGCGCTGGCCGCTGGTCATCAGCGCGCCGCTGACGGCGGCGATGAATGCGCAGCAGGCCGACATCCGCGCCCGCATCAATGAAGCGAGCCGCCAGCTGCAGGCCGCCGCGGTGATGTGGCGCCTCAAGGGCGATCCGCTGTTTCTGACCGAGGCGCTGCGCAAGGGCGACCAGCTGGCCGCGCTCAGCCCGAGCGGGCCGACCAGCTTCGTCAACCAGGACCAGGGCACGCGCGAGATCGCGATGGCGCTCTCGAAAGGCGCCGACGTGCTGGCGGGCGACCTCGATGCGGCACGCAGGACCGCCTGGCTGGAGGCGATCGCGGCGCGCACGCGCGACATCTACGCCAGCCTGGCCGGCGACAACGGCCGCCTCGACCAGTATCCGTTCGACTCGCACGGCAACACCGACCTGGTGTTCCTGGTGCTGATCTCCAGCCTGACCCTGGGCGACATTGCGGACGCGCAGAAGTGGTTCGATTTTTCATTTCGTGCCTACGCCAACAGCCCGTCGCCATGGAGCGGCCCGGAAGGCGGCTACGCCAATGGCACCGCCTACGCCGAGTACACCGCCGGCTACCTGGTCGCGCTGTGGGATCCGCTGACGCAGGCGACCGGCGTCAATTTTTATGCCAAGCCCTGGTCGACCGGCTTCCTCGACTTCGCCACCGAATTCACCCCGCCCGGCGCGCGCACCCATGCGTTCGGCGACGCCTCCGAGACGGCGCCCGATGCGCGCGTGTTCCACGCCTTCGCCTCGCGCCTGTGGTCGCCCCGCGCCGCCTGGTACGTCAAGAACCTCGGCGGCAGCGAGGACTCGCTGTCGCTGCTGCAGGCGCCGTATCCGCTGCCGGTGGCCAGCACCACGTTCCTCTCGCCGCCGGCCAATTCGGCCTACTACCCGAGCATCGGCTGGACCGCCATGCACAGCGACCTCGGCTCGCCCGGGCGCACCTCGGTGTACTTCAAATCGAGCCCGTACGGCTCGTTCAACCACAGCCACGGCGACCAGAACGGCTTGCTGCTGTCGGTGGCCGGCCAGCCGCTGCTGGTGAAAGCCGGCTGGTACGACTGGTACGGCTCGCCCCTGTGGCTGAGCTGGTACCACCAGACCAAGTCGCAGAACGCCGTCACCTTCGACGGCGGCCAGGGCCAGCTGGTGGACGGCTACCGCGAGACGCTGCAGCACAACGGCAAGATCACCGCCTTCTCGGCGCAGCCGGCGTACGACTACACCGAGGGCGATGCGCTGATGGCCTACGGCGGCGCGCTGACGATGGCCAAGCGCCAGCTGTGGTATCTGCGCGGCGCCGACGCGGTGCTGGTGCGCGACAAGCTGTCCGCAACGGTGCCGCACACGTATGAATTCAACCTGCACGCGCCGGTCGCCTTCGTCGTCGAAAGCGCCGCCAGCGTCAAGGTGGCGATCAACGGCCAGTCGGTGTGCGTGCGTTCGCTCGGCGCGGCCAGCTGGGCGGCGCGGACCGGCGCCGCGCCCAAGCCGGGCACGGTCGAGGCGCACGGCGCCTTCACCGTCGCCAACGACGGCAAGTCGGCCGCCGAGTTCCTGGTGCTGCTCGACGTCGGCTGCAAGCGCCCGCTGGTGACCATCACCACCAGCAAGGCCGGCGTGCGCACTGTCACCGTGGCCGGTCAGGCGCTGACCCTGAACTGATCAATGTGGGCGGGCGCGCCCGATGCTAGACTCGGCGCGACGAGGTCGTTCGGCGGTGGCGAAGGACCGCGTATTTTTCGCCCCCTTCAACGGTACGAGGCGCGCCATGCGGCAGGTATTCCTGATCCACGCCCACAAGGATCTGGCGCAGCTCAATGCGCTGGTCGGCCAGCTGCTGGACGACGAGTTCCTGATCTACGTCAACCTCGACGCCAAGGCGGCGATCGACGCCGCCGCCGTGCATCCGGGCGCGCGCCAGGTGCGCCGCCGCATCGCCATCCACTGGGGCGACTTCAGCCAGGTCGAGGCGACCTTGCATTCGATGCGCCAGATCGTCGCCGAGGCGGGCGCATTCGACAAGCTGGTATTCCTTAGCGGCCAGGATGCGCCGCTGCTGCCGAACCGGCGCCTCAAGCAGGCGCTGACGGCGCTGGCCGGCTGCGAACTGCTCGACTGCGTGCGGGTCGGCGCCGCCGGCTGGCCGTGCGATGAACGCTACCAGTACTTTCACCGCGACGGCGCCGGCGCGTTGGCGCAACTGGCCTGCCGCGCCGCCAACCGGGCGATGCGCCTGGCCGGCCTCGAGCGCGGCATGGTCAACGGCTGGCAGGCGTGGGGCGGCTCGTCGTGGTGGACCCTGTCGCGCGCCTGCGTGGCGGCGATCGTCGCCCAGGTGCGCGACGACCCGGCCATCGTGCGCTTCTTTCGCAGCGTGTCGTGCGCCGACGAGCTGTTCTTCCAGACCTTGGTGATGAATTCGCCGTTCGGCGCGCGCGTGCTGCCGCACAATTTCCGCCACATCCAGTGGAGCGCGGCGGGCGCGCGCAATCCGAAGGTGCTCGACGCCGGCGACTTCGAGGCCATCCGTGCCGCCGACGCGCACTTCTGCCGCAAGCTCGATGGCACCGCCAGCGCCGCCTTGTTGCCGCTGCTGCGCGCGTTGCGCGAAAGCCGCGCGCCATGACGGCGCGCCGCCACCGGCTGGCGCTCGCGCTGATCGTGCGCGACCCGCTGCCGCCGCTGCGCGCTGACCTGCTGACCTTGTTCGGCACCGAGCTGCCGCGCCATGGCATCGGCGCCGCGCTGGTCGGCCAGCATGGCGCAACCGCCGCTGGCGCAAGCTGGGGCGCCGGCGCGATCCATGCGGTGGGCAGCCTGCGCGCTGCCAGCGCCTGCGTGCTGAGCCCGCTGTGGGATGCGCTCGGCCTGTGGCGCGCCTGGCGCGCCGGTCCGCTCGACTGCATCCAGGTGCGCGACAAGGTCGCCAGCGGCCTGCTCGGGCGCGTCGCCGCCGCCATGCTCGGCATCCCGTTCGTCTACTGGATGTCGTTTCCGATCGTCGAAGGCTATGCCGTGCGGCGCGACGCCATCGGCAGCGCGGGGCGCGGCGCGCGCTGGGCCGCGCACGCGCTGCGCGCGGCGCTGGCGCGCCAGTTGCTGTACCGGCTGGTGCTGCCCGGCGCGCGCCATGTGTTCGTGCAAAGCGAGGCGATGGCCGCCTGGCTGGCCGGGCAGGGCGTCGCGCGCGCGCGCATGACGGCCGTGCCGATGGGGGTCGACGCGGCGTTGTTCGAGCGCGCCGCGGTGGCGCCGGCGCAGGATGCGCGCCTCGACGGGCGCCGCGTGATCGTCTACCTCGGCAGCGTGGCGCAGTCGCGCCAGTCCGATTTTTTGCTCGACGTCGTCGAACTGCTGCGCGCGGACCTGCCGGAGATCCTGCTGGTGATCGCCGGCGACGCGCCGTCGCCCGACGAAATGGCCTGGATGCGGCGCCAGATCGCCGAACGCGCGCTGGACGATCACGTGCTGCTGACCGGCTGGCTGGCGCAGCGCAGCGCGCTCGGCTACGCGGTGCGCGCCGAGGTCGGGCTCTCGCCGATCCCGCGCGGCGCCTTGTTCGACGTGTCGTCGCCGACCAAGCTGGTCGAATATCTCGCGCTCGGCATCGCCAGCGTGGCCAACGACATCCCCGACCAGCAACTGGTGATCGGGCACAGCGGCGCCGGGCTGGCCGCGCCGATGCAGGCGGCGCCGTTCGCTGCCGCGGTGCGCGCGCTGCTCGACGATCCGGTGCTGCGCGCGCGCTGCGCCGCGCGCGGCCCGGCCTGGGTCAGGCGCCACCGCAGCTACGCCATCCTCGCGCGCCAGGTGGCCGAGGTCTACGGCCGCATCCTTGCGCGGCGCGGCGCCAAGGCGTCCGCATGAAGCCGGGCGCGCCGCGCGTGCTGATGATCGGCACCGCGCAGGGCGGGCGCGGCGGCGTCGCCTCGGTGGTCGAGGTGCTGCGCCGCGACGGCCTGTTCGAGCGCGAAGCGGTGCGCTACCTCAGCTCGCACCGCGACGGCAACGGCGCCGCCAAGGCCTGCGCGGCGCTCGGCGCGCTGTGGCACACCGCGCTGATCTGCCTGCGCGCCAGGCCGGCGGTGGTCCACGTGCACGCCGCCTCGCGCGCCAGCTTCGTGCGCAAGTCGCTGCTGCTGCTGGTCGCCCGCGCGGCCGGCTGCCGCACCGTGTTCCACCTGCACGGCGCCGAGTTCGACCGCTACGCCAGCGTCGAAGCGGGCGCCGTGCTGCGCTGGTGGATCCGCCGCACGCTCGAGCGCAGTTCGGCGGTGATCGCGCTATCGGACAGCTGGGCCGCCTTCCTGCGCGGCTACGCGCCGGCCGCGCGCGTGACGGTGCTGCCGAACTCGGTGGCGCTGCCGCCGTTGCCGGCGTTGCCGGCGCGTGCCGAACAGCCCGGCCGCATCCTGTTCCTCGGCCGTGCCGACGCCGGCAAGGGCGTCTACGAGCTGCTGGCGGCGGTGGCGGCGCTGGCGCCGAGCTGCCCGCGGATCCGGCTGGTGATCGGCGGGGTCGGCGAGCTGGCCGAGCTGCGCCGCCGCGCCGAGCTGCTCGGCATCGGCGAGCGGCTCGACCTACCCGGCTGGCTGGACGGCCCGGCCAAGGCACGCGAGCTGGCGCGCGCCCAGGTGTTCTGCCTGCCGTCGCACGCCGAGGGCCTGCCGATGGCGCTGCTCGAGGCGATGGCGGCCGCCAAGGCGGTGGTGGCGAGCAGCGTCGGCGGCATCCCCGAAGCGATCGACGACGGCGACAACGGCCTGCTGATGGAGCCGGGCGACGTCGCCATGCTGGCCGCCGCGCTCGGCCTGCTGCTGAACGACGCCGCTCTGCGCGAACGGCTCGGCGCGCGCGCCCGTGCGACCGTCGAACGGCGCTTCAGCACGGCGGCGGCCAGCGGCGCACTGGCGGCGCTGTATCGCGAACTGGCGGGGGGACATTGAAGGCGGCGCGCGCGCGCTGGCTGCTGAACCGGCTGCGCTGCATGCGGCCGGCCGAACTGGGCTACCGGGTGGGCCAGGCCGGCGTCGCCGTGCTCGAACGGCGCGGCTGGCTCGACGCGGCCGATCCCGCGCCGAGCGCCGCGCCGCG
>JARXKM010000238.1 GCA_030272785.1 Pseudomonadota bacterium | reverse complement strand
CGCGGATAGATGTCGTACCCGTAACTCCAAATTTACGTTTGACATTACCCCCCCCCAAGACTCCATCGGGAAAACTTAAGTTACAAACTCATCCGGTTTTGCCTTTTATCATTAATGTTAATTCTCAAATACTTAACATTCTTCAAAAACGACCAACAAAAATGGATGCGTTACTCATCAAACATAAAGCATGCCAATTCAAAATATATCTTTCCTAAACAGCGCGTAGGAAAACAAGCAATTGTGAATTAATCCAAGAATAGTATTAAAGGAAATAATGAAGACGCACAATGTTTCGCTAATTACGCCGTGTTTTCGAGAAGAAAAAAAGATTTCCACCTATCACAATTCGTTGATTGTCGATTTTCTTTACATCTATTATTGCCAATAGTTATGAGATCTAAAAAATCTTTTGATATCAGTGGGTTAGCGGGTGGGTATGCTTTATGCTAATAAAAAATTCTCAGTACGGCAAATGTTTTATGTCCGACCAGAAACTGGATGCTTGGTCTATTTTCGTAAACTGAAGAAGTTCAGTCAACTTACAATAGGAGTTAATAATGAAAATCATGAAAAAACTCATGTTATGGATGTGCGCGCTAAGTGCAGCTTTTGCTTTACCTTCGACGTTGGCCTCGCCCATTCTGGGTTCGGCTCAGTCATTTGCCGTTCTAGGCGCATCGACCGTTACAAATACAGGCGCAACGACGATCAATGGCGATCTTGGGCTCTGGCCTGGCACCTCGATCACTGGATTGGGCAGTATTACCGTTACCGGCACCGTGCACCAAACCGACGCGGTTGCCCAACAGGCACAAGCCGATGCGTTGACCGCTGATAATTTCCTCGCATCTCTTCCGTTCACGACCAATCTGACGGGAATAGACTTAGGCGGACTCACTCTGACGCCGGGGGTTTATCTCTTTAGTTCATCGGCGCAGCTTACGGGAAGTCTTTTGCTCGACGCGCAAGGGAACACGAACGCGCTATTTGTCTTCCAGATCGGCAGTACACTGACAACAGCGAGTAACTCAACGGTTAGTGTGATCAACGGCAATGGAGGTACCGGAGTGTATTGGGACGTCGGTAGCTCCGCAACGCTCGGGACCAGTACCGTGTTTGCCGGAAATATTCTCGCCGACCAGAGCATCACATTGAATACTACTGCGAAGATCCTGTGTGGTCGCGCCATTGCACTGAACGCAGCGGTTACGATGGATACCAATACTATTTCTGATACCTGCGCGGGGGGAGGCGACTATGGAAGCGGCAGGACCGATTTCGGGAGCCTAGGTTTCGATAGCGGTGGCGGTACCGTGACCTCTGTTCCAGAACCTGGCACCGCATTCCTTTTCGCGCTTGGGATCATGGCGATTGCTCGGATGAAAAAGCGGCGCGCGTAATTATCTTAAATGCAAGTAAGTTGGCATGATAGCCGAAGCGGAAAGCACGCTGGCGATAACGCTTTCCGCTTCAGCATAATAAGATTTGCCACTCAATGTGCGCCGAAGCAGAATCAGTAGCTAACGTCACCTACAATCTGCTTGGGTGACAAAAGCAAAGCCATCTTTTACCTGTTCAAGGAGTTGGCGTCCTCAACGTTTTTTTCGCCAAGGTCGCGCCATCCCGGCTTCACTCGTTCATGGTAACCCGAGTTCGACAGTTGAGCGCGTAAGTTGTTGATTCATATAGTGGCGATGTTAAGAAATGCCACTACAGGAGGGGCAATTGGGTCTCAAGGGTTGGTTTTTTGATCGTCAGGGCCGTGAGAATTTCTGTCTGTTCCTTGTCGAGTTTTGAGATTCCGGTGACGGATTCGCTGCCGACGCTTCTCCAAGAACTTCGATTTGTGCTTGCAGGGCTGCGATTTACTTCAGGTTGCGGTCGATCAGCTCCTGAAGTTCCACGATCCTTCGGGAGTTCCGAAGGTTCCACAACTCAAGGTTCGTAATATCCCCCGACCTTCTTGCGCGCTTATGTCGCAGGCCGCAAATCGCCACACCATCTCTCATAGCTATCCAGAAAAAAGCTGGGCGACAGGAGTGCCGTCCAGCTTCCAGTCTATCGAAAAGTGGTCAAAACGGCATGACTTTGATGAGGTCAACTGCTGCGTAAGACCGCTCTGTGCCGGCCTGGTCGCTCAGCGCTTCGCGCCCACCACCAGTACGGCGGCGCCGGCGACGATCGCGGCGACGCTGGCCCACAGCGGGATGTCGACGGTCTTCTTTTCGGCCACCGACAGGTTGATCGGCCCCAGGCTGGCCTTGTGGGTTTCCTTGGTAAAGCTGAAGCCGCCCAGCGCGACGCCGAGCAGGCCGGCGACGATGAGGATGATGCCGATGATGCGTGTGCCGTTCATGGTGTGTGCCCTTGCTCGTACGTTGTCGTTGTCATGCTGAGTATCGGTCTAAGTATCAGTCGCCCATCAGCGGGAACGGGTTCACCGCGGTGCCCTTCCACCATTCCTTGGCCGGCGTCAGTTCGACCACCGCGAAGTGCAAATGCGGCGCGGACGGGCTGGCGTCGCCGGTGCTGCCGACATAGCCGACCAGGTCGCCGCGCTTGAGCACGTCGCCTTCCTTGATGCCGTCGGCGTAGCGGTCGAGATGGGCATAGTAATACGCATACTTGCCGGTCGGATCGAATTGGTACACCGTCAGGCCGCCCGGCTTGCTGTTGAACAGCTTGACGACCTTGCCGTCGGCGACGGCGATCACACGGGTGCCCTTGGGCGCCATGATGTCGAGCGCTTCGTGGCGGCGATCCTTGCCGCGCGGCGCGTTGAAATTGTCCGACAGCTGGGCCAGCTTGACACCTTCGACCGGGATCAGCAGCTTGCCGGCGGCAACGTCGGGCGGCGTGGCGGCGATCGGCATCTCTTGCGGGGTTGGGCGCAGCGGCAGGTCCGCTTCGGTCAGGTCGGTCGGCACCACCGGCGCGCCGGGCAGGGCGGCGGTGACCGGGTTGGGGCCGGCGGCCGGCGGCAGCAGCGCCGGCGGCGCCACCACTACCGCGGGCGCGGCGGCGTGCGGAATCTGGCGCAGGTAGACGAACAGGCCGGCGGCGCCCAGCAGCAGGCCGGCCAGGAAGGTCACAATCCATTTCATCGGTATCTCCTTGTTGATTGCATGGGCGCCCGGCGGGCGGGGCGCCGGCGGGTCAGTCTTGCAGCAGCACCTCGGTGCCGGTGGCCACCGAGGCCACCAGCGCCATCACGTCCCAGTTGGTCAGGCGGATGCAGCCGTGCGACTGGGTCTTGCCGATCGAGGCCGGCACCGGCGTGCCATGGATGCCGTAGTGCGGCTTGGACAGGTTGATCCAGGCCACCCCGACCGGATTGTTCGGCCCGGCCGGAATCTTGGCCTTCTTTTCGCCCGCGTCGGCGTCCCAGAACAGTTTCGGATTGTAGTAAAAGACCGGGTTCTTCGAGATGCCGGTGACCTTCCATTCACCTACCGGCAGCGGGTCGTGCTCGCTGCCGGTCGAGGCGGGAAACTGGGCGATCGCCTTGCCGGCGGTGTCGAACAGGGTCAAGGTGCGCGACGATTTGTCGACCACGATCTTGCCCCCCTTGGGCAGCGGTTCGGTGCCCTCGACGTTCGGCACGACGATCTGCTCGCCGGCGCGCGCCAGGTCCTTGCCGGGATTGAGGCGCTTGAGCAGGGCAGGGCTGGCGTGGAACTTTTCGGCCAGCGCTTCCTCGGCGCTGGCGTAGCCGAGCGAGGGCAGCTTGGCCTTGTCGGCCATGTCTTCCGGGATCGCCTGGAATGGCCCGGCGACGTCGGCGTCGGCGATGGTGTAGCTGGTGAGCGCGTCGGCGCTGTCGGCGTTCAGCGCCGTCCAGGTCGCCGCGTTCATGCTGCCGGCGCCGTCGATGCCATGCGCCTTCTGGTAGCCGGCGATCGCCGCGCGCAGGTTGCCGCCGGTGGCGCCGTCGATTTCACCGGACGAAAAATGCGCGCGGTCGAGCATGATCTGGGCGCGCAGCACCTCGGCCGTGCCCGGCTTGGCGGCCGGGCCGTTCTTGCCGGCGGCGTTGACACTGTCCATGCTCAGGCTGGCACTGGCGGTCGCCGCCATGCTCGGCAGGGCGAACGCGGCGCCGGCGAAGCAGGCGGCGATGAGGGTCAGGCGAACTGGTTTCAAGGGGAATCCTGGTGGGCGTTGAAAGGGATGACCCGAGATTAGTTGCTCCCTGACACGCGGTCTGTGCGCCAGCGTACAAAGGTGGCGGGCGCCGTCCGCGGCCCAATACATTCGGCGCACGGGCATCGCACGCTGGCCGACCAGGCGACAATACGCGCTCTGACGGTAAATGTTGGTCATAAACGGGCCGACCGGCTGTTGTGGGGCTGACTGGCTGGTGTGCTCGACTTGCCATCGGGTTGCCGGCGCCCCGCGCACGATTGAATGGGGGCGCTGCGGTGGCGCGCCTTCATGCTAGGCTGCCAATCAACCTGAGGAGACCAACCATGCAAGAAGCAACAGAAGAATACCGCGGCTATCGCATCGTCGTGGCGCCCGCCAAGGACTGCGAAGACCTGTGGGATTTCGAATACCGCCTCAACCGGCTCGACGGCGCCGGCCAGGAGCGCGTGCGCGCCCAGTCGGCGGGCGGCTATGCGACGCCCGAGACGGCCTGTTTCGCCGGCATCGAAGTGGCACGCACCGAAATCGACAACTTGCTCGCCCTCGAGCGCGCCAGGCAAGCCTAGCCCGCATTTGATTTTGCACAAGCGCGTCGAAGCCAGACGTTGCTACGATTCATCCTTAGCCGGAACAAGGCAGACAAGGCAGCCATGAGCATGACCGACCCGTTCAACGAAGACGCCTGGGACCGCGGCATCAGCAGCAAGCTGGCGCACTCGACGCCCGATCCGGACGCCGAACCACCGCCGCCACCGAGCCCGCATCCGGACGATGAGCCGCCGCCGGCGCATGCGCCGGTGCAGGAGCCGACCACGCCGCAGCCGCCGATCAAGACGTAGCAAGGCCGGACGCATTGACGCACGATGCGTTGATGCGCGGGAATGCCGAAGTGCCGGGCGCGGACCAGCCCGGCGCTGCCCGGGCTTACGGCTTGGCCGGCTCCTGCTCGCCGGCACCGGTGGCCGGCCCGGAGGCCGGCAGCGGCGGGATCTGGCGGATGATGTCGTCGGTCTCTTGCTGGCCGGGGCTTTTTTCGCCGCTGCCGATGTCGGCTTCATCGAGCAAGGGGCGAACCCGGCTCGGCGGTTGCGGGCGGGATGGCTGGTGCATGGCATGCTCCTCGATCCGGGTGGCGATGGGGCGATCGTAGCAGTCCCGCCGGTCTGTCGGCGCGCCGTAGAATTGGGAACTATTGTTGCTTTGTGTACACATAGCTTGCAAAATGTGGTCGCCATCACACCTGCGGGCGCGCTTTTCTTCCTATAATTGAGCCATCCAGTCCACATTTGTTCCAGGAGAACGCCATGGGCAACTCATTACACAACAAAATCTACCTCGGCCGCCGCTCCGTGCTGGCGTCGCGCCGGCTGCGCCTGGTGCTGGGGATGAGTGTGCTGGCGAGTATCGGGCTGGTCTGGCTGCTGGTGCGCGCGGTCAATTAAGGGCGCGGCGCGATTGCCGGTTGCCGTGGCGGGCAGGCGCGGTTACCATGGGCGCCAAAATGGCTCACATGAAAGCGGCAATGAAGAACGAAAAACTGACAACGGATGAATACGACGCGCTCGGCCACATCGAGCGCGGCGCCAGCCATGACCGGGTCAACGCCTGCGTCGGGCGCAACGCCAAGCGCCTGTCCGGCCTGAAAATGATCCAGTACGCCAAGGATGGCCGCGTCGCGCTGACCGACAAGGGCCGCCAGGTGTTGTTCCTGCGCCGCTGCATCAGCGGCTTGCGCGCCGTGCTGGCCGATCCGGCCGCGCCGGTCGACGCCGACGTCGCCACCTTCCTGAGCAAAAAATCGCACCTGGCGCCGCGCGCCGCGGGCGGCTTCGACGTCACCGACAAGGGCCGCGAGTCGCTCGCCGATATCGACGCCCTGAACAAGCTGGCGTGACGCGGCGCTGAACCGCGCGCGCACAAAAAAACCGGGCGCAGGCCCGGTTTTTTTGCGCGCGCCTAGTGGCGGCGCCGGTTCGGGTACACCAGCGTGCGGATGGCGACGTCGGCCGGCACATTCATCGCCGACAGGAATTCGGCCGCGCGCTGCAGACCCACGGTGGGGATCGAGGCGATCGCCTGGTTGACGACGTCGCGGGTGCGGAAATCGGTGCGGGGATGCTTGATGTCGTGCCGGTTGAGCGCTGCGCTTGGGTTGGACATATCGATTCTCTAGGATGGTCAGTGATGGATCGCGCTACAGTCTCTGCGGACGGGTTGCGAGAATGCAAGAATCATAAACCATATTTCCCCGATGATGTTCTTTTGCTCACGACATATTTTGCCGTTCAGACCAGCGCGGCCTCGGCGGGCGGCGCCGCCAGGCGGCGGCGCTGGCGCAGCAGCTGCGCGAAGTCGTCGGCCGCCAGCGGCCGGCTGAAGAAATAGCCCTGGATCTGGTCGCAGCCGTGACGCCGCAGGTAGTCGAGCTGGGCCGCCGTTTCGACCCCTTCGGCGATCACCGCCAGCTTCAGGTTGTGCGCCAGCGCGATGATCGAGGCGACGATGGCGGCGTCGTTCGAGTCGCGCGTGATCTCGGCGACGAACGAGCGGTCGATCTTGAGCACGTCGATCGGGAAGCGCGACAGGTACGACAGGCTCGAGTAGCCGGTGCCGAAGTCGTCGATCGACAGGTTCACGCCGAGCGCCTTCATGCGGTGCAGCAGGTCGACGGCCAGCGCGACATCGCTCATGAACAGGCTTTCGGTCAGTTCGATCTCCAGGCAGTCCGGCGCCAGGCCGGTCTCGGCGAGCACCGCGCCGATCTCGGCGACCAGGTCGGCGGCGCCGAACTGGCGCGCCGACAGGTTCACCGCTACCCGCAGCCGGCCCAGCCCGGCCTGCTGCCAGGCCTGCGCCTGCTGGCACGCCGTGCGCATCACCCAGGCGCCGATCGGCACGATCAGCCCGGTCTCCTCGGCCACGCCGATGAAACGGCTCGGCGCCACCATGCCCAGTTCCGGGTGCTGCCAGCGGATCAGCGCCTCCATGCCGACGATCTCGCCGCTCGCCAGGTCGACCTGCGGCTGGTAGTGCAGCACGAATTGCGCGCGCTCGAGCGCGTTGCGCAGCGCGCTCTCGATGCGCACCCGCTCCATCGCCTCCTCGTTCATCGCCGGGGTGTAGAACTGGAAGTTATTTCGGCCCAGTTTCTTGGCGCGGTACATGGCGATGTCGGCATGCTCGATCAGGCTCTCGGGCGGCGCGCCGTCGGTCGGGTAGACCGCCACGCCGATGCTGCAGGTGACGAAGAACTCCTTGCTGCCCAACATCACCGGCTGCGCCACCGAGGCCATCAGGCGCTGCACGATGTCGAGCGCCAGGCGCTGCTCGTCGTGCTCGCTGAGGATGACGACGAACTCGTCGCCCGACAGGCGCGCCACGGTGTCGGTGTCGCGCAGCGCCGCGCGCAGGCGCGCCGCCACCGTCATCAAGAGCACGTCGCCGGCCTTGTGGCCCATGCTGTCGTTGACGAACTTGAAGCGGTCCA
>JARXKM010000018.1:5069-35101 GCA_030272785.1 Pseudomonadota bacterium | reverse complement strand
CGGCCACGCGCGGCAGGATGTTCTTGCCGTAGGCGGTGGCCGGCGCCAGGATGTGCGAGTAGCCGGCGGCCAGCGCGAGCACCTGCTCGGCGACGTTCTCGGCCAGGCCGTCGGCGAAATGCGGCGCGTCGGCGACCAGGACCTTGGTGACGCCGGCGATGGCAGCCGCAGCTGCCGCGGCGGCGGCGCAGTTACTGCCGGCGACCAGCAGATGCACCTCGCCGCCGCAGGCGATGGCGGCGGTGACGGTGTGGTGGGTGCTTCCCTTCAGGGATGCGTTGTCGTGTTCAGCGATGACTAATGCGACCATGATGATTCCTATTCTTGTATGTGATGAGCCAGCGCGGGCGGCGCGATCAGATGACTTTGGCTTCGGTGCGCAGCTTGGCCACCAGGGTCGCCGCGTCGGGCACCTTGATGCCGGCCGAGCGCTTGGCCGGCTCGACCACTTTGAGCGTCTTCAGGCGCGGCGTCACGTCGACGCCGAGGTCTTCAGGCTTGACGACGTCGAGCTGCTTTTTCTTCGCCTTCATGATGTTCGGCAGCGTCACGTAGCGCGGCTCGTTCAGGCGCAGGTCGGTGGTGATGATGGCCGGCAGCGTGAGCGCCAGCGTTTCGAGGCCGCCATCGACTTCGCGGGTGACCGTGACCTTGCCGTCTTCCAGCACGACCTTGGAAGCGAAGGTCGCTTGCGGCCAGCCGAGCAGCGCGGCGAGCATCTGGCCGGTCTGGTTGGAGTCGTCGTCGATGGCCTGCTTGCCCAGGATGATCAGCTGCGGCTGCTCCTTGTCGGCGATCGCCTTGAGCAGCTTGGCCACGGCCAGCGGCTCGAGATCGGCGACCGTCTCGACCAGGATGGCGCGATCGGCGCCGATCGCCATGCCGGTGCGCAGCGTTTCCTGGCACTGCGTCACGCCGCACGAAATCGCGATCACTTCGGTGACCTTGCCGGCCTCCTTCAGGCGCATCGCTTCTTCGAGCGCGATCTCGTCGAAGGGATTCATCGACATTTTGACGTTGGCGACATCGACGCCGCTGCCATCGGACTTGACGCGGACCTTGACGTTGTAGTCGACCACACGCTTGACGGGGACCAGGACTTTCATGGGGAGCCTTTGGAAAAAAAGAAATTTGACGACTGACTAGTGGGCTAGATTATATGAGAAAAACAGCATTGCGTCGAAATTAAAGCACGATCGTGCGATTTTCAGTTAGAAGAATGCCCCTAAACAGGGGCGATCAACTGCGCTCGAGGATGAAACCCGGGCGCACAAATGCTTTCGAAGGCCGCGGCCTCCGTGTAGGAATTTACTTACTTGCGGCGCATCAAAAAAGTGAATTCCAAGCCGTTTCTGGTGTGCGACAACAAGGCATTGCCGGTCTGCTTGGCAAACGCCTGGAAGTCGCGCACGGAGCCGGAGTCGGTGGCCACGATGCGCAGCACTTCGCCGGTCTGCATCTCGGCCAACGCCTTCTTCGCCTTCAGAATCGGCAATGGGCAATTGAGGCCGCGCGCGTCGAGTTCTTTCTGGTATTCCATGACGTCACTAACGAAGGTGGTATCGCTCATTGAATGCTGTGCTGGGTGGGTTAGGGTGCTCATGACATCCATACTACTCCAATTCGAGAATTATGACGCACCGCACCAAAATAAACTTTGGCCGTTGCAAACGCACAACGACCGTATCCAGTTTGCAAACATCAAACCGCGCGCTGCGCCACCCATGCCGCCACGCCGGCCAAGGCCGCCGCCAGGCCGCTTGGATCGGTGCCGCCGGCCTGCGCCATGTCGGCGCGGCCGCCGCCCTTGCCGCCGACCTGTTGCGCGACGAAGTTGACCAGTTCGCCCGCCTTGACCTTGGCGGTGGCGTCCGCCGTCACGCCGGCGATCAGGCTGACCTTGCCGTCGGCCACGCTGGCGAGCACGATGGCGGCCGTTTTCAGCTTGTCCTTGAGCTTGTCCATGGTCTCGCGCAGGCGCGCCACGTCGGCGCCGTCAAGCGTCGCCGCCAGCACCTTGATGCCGTTCACGTCGACCGCCTGGGTCACCAGTTCGTCGCCCTGCCCGGCCGCCAGCTTCGACTTCAGCGCCGCCAGTTCCTTCTCGAGCGCCTTGACGTGGTCCTGCACCTGGGCGATGCGGCCGGTCAGCTCTTCCGGATTGGTCTTGAGGGCGCCGGCCGCCTCCTGCAGGCGCCGGTTGAGCAACTGCACCAGGGTCAGCGCGCCTTCGCCGGTGACCGCCTCGAGGCGGCGGATGCCGGCGGCGACGCCACCTTCGCTGACAATCTTGAACAGCCCGATGTCGCCGGTGCGCTGCACGTGCACGCCGCCGCACAGTTCTTTCGACGAGCCGATGTCGAGCACCCGCACTTCGTCGCCGTATTTTTCGCCGAACAGCGCCATCGCGCCGTGCTTGACGGCGTCGTCGAACGACATGTTGTGCGCCGCCGTCGCCTGGTTCTGCAGGATCTCGCGGTTGACGATCACTTCAACGCGGGCGATCTGCTCGGCCGTCACCGGCGCATTGTGGCTGAAGTCGAAGCGCGTCTTGTCCGGATCGACCAGCGAGCCCTTTTGCGCCACGTGGCTGCCCAGCACTTCGCGCAGCGCCTTGTGCATCAGGTGGGTGGCCGAATGGTTGCGGATGGTGCGCCCGCGCTTTTCCTCGTCGACGATCGCATCGACCGTGTCGCCCACTGTCAAGGTGCCGGCCACCAGTTCGCCGTGATGGCCGAACACATCGGCCTGCACCTTGAGCGTGTCTTCGACTTCGAACGAGCCGGCCGCGCCGGTAATCACGCCCTGGTCGCCGACCTGGCCGCCCGATTCGGCGTAGAACGGCGTGGTGTCGAGCACCACGATGCCGGACTGGCCGGCCGTCAGCTGCTGCACCGAGACGCCATCGGCGTACAGCGCGATGATGGCGGCCTTGTGCGACAGCGCATCGTAGCCGATGAATGTGGTCTTCGCGCCCGCATACTCGACGCCGGCCGCCATCTTGAATTTGCCGGCCGCGCGCGCGGTCTTCTTCTGCTGTTCCATCGCAGCGGTGAAGCCGGCTTCGTCGAGCGTGATGCCGCGTTCGCGACAGATGTCGGCGGTCAGGTCGAGCGGGAAGCCGTAGGTGTCGTACAGGGTGAAGGCGGTGGCGCCGTCGAGATTGTGGGCGTCCTTGGCCAGCTGCGCCTCGAGGATCTTCATGCCGTTTTCCAGCGTCTCGCCGAAGCGCTCTTCTTCCTGCTTGAGCGTTTGCGCGACGCGCTCCCTGGCGTCGGCCAGTTCCGGATAAGCGACACCCATCTCGAGGTTCAGGTCCTCGACCAGCTTGTAGAAGAACGGCTTGCTCTGGCCCAGCTTGTGGCCGTGGCGCAGCGCCCGGCGGATGATGCGGCGCAGGACGTAGCCGTGGCCTTCCGGGCCGGGGATGATGCCGTCGACGATCAGGAACGAGGCGGCGCGGATATGGTCGGCGATCACGCGCAGCGATTTGCTCTCGAGGTCGGTGGTGCCGGTTTCGCGCGCGGCCGCCTTGATCAGGTTCTGGAACAGGTCGATTTCGTAGTTGCTGTGCACATGCTGCAGCACCGCGGCGAGGCGCTCCATGCCCATGCCGGTGTCGACGCACGGCTTGGGCAGCTTGTTCATGTTGCCCGCTTCGTCGCGGTTGAACTGCATGAACACCAGGTTCCAGATTTCGATGAAGCGGTCGCCGTCTTCGTCGGGCGAACCAGGCGGGCCGCCCGGGATGTCGGCGCCGTGGTCGTAAAAGATCTCGGTGCACGGACCGCACGGGCCGGTGTCGGCCATCTGCCAGAAGTTATCCGAGGCGTAGCGCCCGCCCTTGTTGTCGCCGATGCGGATGATGCGCTCTTTCGGCACACCGATCTCGTTGGCCCAGATGTCGTAGGCCTCGTCGTCCTCGAAGTACACGGTGACGGTGAGCTTGTCGGCCGGCAGGCCGTAGACCTTGGTGAGCAGCTCCCACGCGTAGTTGATAGCGTCGCGCTTGAAGTAGTCGCCGAAGCTGAAATTGCCGAGCATTTCGAAGAACGTGTGGTGGCGCGCGGTGTAGCCGACGTTTTCCAGGTCGTTGTGCTTGCCGCCGGCGCGCACGCAGCGCTGCACCGAGGTGGCGCGCGTGTACGGCCGGCTGTCGGTGCCAATGAAGACATCCTTGAACTGCACCATGCCGCTGTTGGTCAACAACATGGTCGGGTCGTTGCCCGGCACAAGCGGGCTGGACCGGACAATCGTGTGGCCCTTCGATTCGAAGAATTTGAGGAATTTGTCGCGAATTTCAGATGATTTCATGTCGTTTGGGCGCAGAAAGGCAGCATGCTATAAAAAATTGATTATAGCGTAGCTAAGTGGCTGATGAACTTACTTGGCCGACTAGGCAAAGTCGGCACCGATCACGTCGATGCGGTCGGTGCAAAAGGCGTCGACGCCCCACGCCAGCAGCTCGCGCGCGCGGATCGGATTGTTGACGGTGTAGCAGAACAGGCCGAAGCCGGCCAGCTTGATGCGCCGCGCCAGGTCGGCGGTGAGGTGCTTGTGGTTGGTGTGGATCGCCACCGCACCGAGCGCGCGGGCGCGCGCTTCCCAATTACGCGGCACGACGTCGAGCAGCAAAGCGCGCGGCACATCGGGCGCGACCACCTGCGCCGCGGCCAGCGCCGCTTCGCTGAACGACGACAGCAGCGGCACGTCTGCGATGGCGCCGGCGGCGATGTCATCGGCGAACATGGCGCGCGTGTGCGCGGCGACGGCCGCGCCGGTGGCGGCGTCGAAGCCGGGCGCCGGCTTGATTTCGATATTCATCCAGATGGCGTGCGCCTTGCAGAAGGCGGCGAAGTCGGCGAACAAGGGCACCGGCTCGCCGGCGAACTGCTTGCCGAACCAGCGGCCGGCGTCCATGCCGGCCAGCTCGGCGGCGTCGTAGTCGAACACGTTGCCCGAGCCGGCCACCGTGCGGCCGAGGTACGGGTCGTGCATCACCACCGGCACGCCGTCGCGCGCCAGCATGACGTCGAATTCGACGGCGCGAAAACCGTGCGCCAGGCCGCAGCGGAGCGCGGCGATGGTGTTTTCTGGTGCGAGCTTGCCGGCGCCGCGGTGGGCGAGGATTTTTTGATAGGGCCACATGACAGGAACAATATCACTGATTGGGCCGTCGTTCCCGCGCGGGCGGGAACCGATACTGATGTTGATGCCCCCATCACCTCAACAGCACACGCAGCATAGGTTCCCGCCTGCGCGGGAACGACGCGGGTAGGTAGCGATGTCGCTTATTTCGCCGCCGCCGGCTTCTGCGGCTCGCCTGGCGTGGCCGCCGCCTTCTTCGCGGCGCCGGCGAAGTCGCCCGCGTACACGTTGAGGAACTGGGCCGGCTCGATGTACTTCTTGATCGCGGCGTTCACCTGCGCCACCGTCAGCGCCTGCAGCTGGGCGTCGGCATCGGCGCTGAAGGCCATGGTGCGGCCGGTGCGCAGCTGATTGACATGGCTGCCGGCCAGGCCGCCATCCTGGGCGCGGCCGGTCTGGCGCTGCTGCAGCATGCCTTTCTTGGCATCGGCCAGCTCCCGCTCGCTGATACCGTCGCGGACAAACAGTTCCAGCTCCTCCTTCACGCCCTGCTTGACGCGCGCCAGGTTCTGCGGTGCGTACATCGCGTACACCACCACCATGCCGGCCGGCTCGAAGCTCGACGCCTGCAGGTTGCTGCCGGTGCCGTAGCTCATGCCGTCCTTCTGGCGCAAGCGGGCCATCAGGCGCGACTGCACGTTCCCGCCCAGGACGTGGTTGACCACCGACAGCGCGGCGAAGTCGGGCGAGCTGTCCTGCAGCTTGATCGGCAGCGCCGCGACATAGAACGCGTTGGCCTTGTCGGCCGTCTCGATGGTGCGCACATCGGGCTTCTGGTCGGGCGCCGGATTGGCCAGGCGGACGAACTTGGCGCGGCTGTTCCAGTCGCCGAATGCGGCCTTGACCTGCGCTTCCATCTCGCGCGCGTCGAAGTCGCCCACCAGCGCCATGCTGGCGTGGTTGGCGCCGTACATGCTGTCGTAGAAGCGCTTGACGTCGACCAGCCTGGCGCCTTTGTACTCGGCGATCGACTCGTCGAAGCTCGGCGTGTAGCGCACGTCGCCCTTGGCGTAGCGGTTCAGCGCGCGCCCCATCTCCTTCGAGCCGACCGCGGTCGGCTCGTTGCGGCTCGCTTCGATCTGGGTCAGGTTCTCGCCGCGCAGCTGCTCGAACTCGGCGGCCGGGAAGGTCGGCGCGCGCAACAGTTCGCGCACCAGCGCCAGCAGCTCGGGCAGGTTTTTGCGCACCGTGTCGAAGGTGGCGGTGACGCTCTGGCCGCTGCCGCCGATCTGCAGCTTGGCCTTGAGGGCGTCGAGTTTGGTGCTGATGTCGGCGCGCGAGAGCTTGCCGGCGCCGCGCATCAGCATGTCGGCGGCCAGGTCGGAATCGGCGCGGTGGCCGAACAGGCTTTTCTCGTCGCCGAAATCGAAGCGGATCTGGCCCGACACCGCACTGGCGCGGGTCTTCTTCGGCGTCATCGCCAGCTTCATGCCATTGGCCAGGGTGACGCGCTGGGTGCGTTTCTCGATGGCTGCCGGAGTGACGTCGAATTCCTCGCCATCGGCCACCGCTGCCTTGCCGGTGTAGCCGGCCACCAGCTTGGCCAGGTCGACCGGCGCGGCCATCGCGGTGCGGTCGATCGTCTTGGTCGGCACGAACTGGCCGAAGGTGCGGTTGGTCGGCTTGAAGTAGTTTTCGGCCACGCGCTGGACGTCGGCCAGGTTCAGCGCCTCAATGCGGTCGCGGGTGATGAAGAACAGGCGCCAGTCGCCTTTCGAAATCGCTTCCGACAGCTGCACGCCGAGCTGCTGGGCGTCGTTGATGGTCTTGTCGATGTCGTTGAGCAGGCTCGATTTGGCGCGCGCCAGTTCCGCTTCCGTTACCGGCCGGGCCTTGAGCCCCTCGACCTGGTCGAGCAGCAGCTTGCGGGCGGCGTCCATCGACTGGGTTTTCGACAGCTCGGCCCAGAAGATGATGTAGCCCGGTTCGGCCAGGTCGAGTGCCCACGATTCGGTGCTGACGACCTTCTTGGTCTCGACCATCGCCTTGTGCAGGCGGCCGTTCGGCGTGCTGCCGAGGATCTCGCCGAGCGCGGCGATGGCGGCCGAATCGGCACTGGCGCCGGCCGCGGTCGGGTACAGCACCGCCATCAGGTGAGTGTCGGAAATGCGGTTGACGGTCAGCTCGCGGGCGCCGTCGCGCGCTTCGTCGAGCGTGTAGGTGGGCGCGATCACACGGCTCGGGCGGGCGATGGCGCCGAAGTCGCGCTCAATGATCGCCAGCGTCCTGGCCGGGTCGAATTTGCCGGTCACCACCAGCACCGCGTTGTCGGGCTGGTAGTACTTGCGGTAGAACGCCTGCAGGTTCTCGATCTTGACGTTTTCGACGTCGCTGCGCGCGCCTATCGTGTTGTGGCTGTAGTTGTGCCAGTCGTACGTCACCGCGGTGAGCTGCTTCCACAGCACGCGGTGCGGATTGTTCTCGCCGATTTCCATCTCGTTGCGCACCACCGAGAATTCCTTCTCGAGCGCGCTGCGGGCGATGGTGCTGTTGACCATGCGGTCCGCTTCCATCGACAGCACCCAGGCCAGGTTGTCGTCGCCGGCGGTGAAGGTTTCGAAGTAGTTGGTGCGGTCCATGAAGGTGGTGCCGTTGAAGCGCATGCCGCGCCGGCCCAGTTCTTCCATGATGTTGCCCTGGGTCGCCGTGCCCTTGAACGTCATGTGCTCGAGCAGGTGCGCCATGCCGGTTTCGCCGTAGTTCTCGTGCCGGCTGCCGACCAGGTAGGTGACGTTGACGGTGGTGGTCGGCTTCGACATGTCGGGCGCCAGCAGCACCCGCATGCCGTTCGGCAGGCTGTATTCGGTGATGCCTTCGACCGTGCTCAGCTTGGTCGCCTTGGCCGCCGCCGCGGGTGCCGCGGGTGCGTCCGCCGCAGTCGCGTGAATGGCGGGGATGGCGGCGGCGAACGCCAGTGCGACGGCGAGGGTCAGGGGTTTCAGGTTCATGCGGTCTCCAGGGTGTCGTCGAGGACAGGGTGCTGATCTTGTTGGGCGCGCGGCGCGGCGCGGGGCGGAGACAGATTCAATCATGCCGGCAGGCATAGTGTCCACCTCAATTTTAGATTTAATGCAATGTTACCTATCCAGCATGGACAGCGGCGACGCCAGCCAGGCGAAGACGAGCAGGTTCACGGCCACGGTGACCCAGAAGCGGGCGCGAAACGCCGGCTTGCTCGATTTGTGGCGCAACCACTGCTGGGCCAGCACGCCGCCCGGCCAGCCGCACGCCAGGCCGGCCAGCAGCAGGGTGGTTTCGGCGATGCGCCAGCGCCCTGCCCGCGCGGCCGACTTGTCGATGGCATACAGCGCGAAGCAGGCCACGCTGGCGCCCAGGTACAGCACGCCGACCAGCGGCGCCAGGCCCCAGGCGGCGACGGCGATGGCGTACAGCACGGCGAACAACACGATCGATGCGAAGGGCATGGCATGGACGACGACGATGGAAATGCGCAGCTTACGGACTCGGCGCCGTTGTGTCCACCGGGCAATGCAATATTGGTTTTTCGCCATGCCACCGTGTAGTGGCGTACAGAGCGCCGCCAGCGGGCCGGCTACGCTCGGCATTCTCGGCACGGCGCCAGCAACAGCGGCGTGCCTGTTTTGATCCTTTCAGATGGAGGTCGCGATGGGTTTCGATTTAGATAGTCTGTTACAACAATACGCCGGTGCGAACCCTGCCAGCGCAGCCGATCCGGCGCAGGCCGAGAACGACTTCGACCGGGTTGCGCAAAGCGCCCCGCAAGCGGACCTGGCGCAAGGCGTGTCCGAAGCGCTGCGCTCGGACCAGACGCCGCCGTTCCCGCAAATGGTCGGCCAGCTGTTCAACCAGGGCGATTCCGGCCAGCGTGCCGGCATGCTCAATCAACTGCTGAGCGGCATCGGCCCGGGCGTATTGTCGTCGCTCGCCGGCGGCGTGCTCGGCTCGCTGTTTGGCGGCCATGGCAATGCCACCGCTGCCGCGCCGCAAGTGACGCCCGACCAGGCGTCGACGATGTCGCCCGAGCAGGTCCAGCAGATTGCCGAAAAGGCCGAGCAGCACAATCCCGGCATCGTCGACCGCATGGGCGAGTTCTATGCGCAGCATCCGCAGCTGGTCAAGGGCCTGGGCGGCGCCGCGCTGGCCATTGCGCTTGGTCACATGGCGCAGGGCATGCGCCGGTAAGTAAGGCATGCGCCGTTGAGCAGGACATGCGCCGTTAATTCACCATTTCATCCACCCCTACAAGGACATTCCATGGGCATTCTGAGCAATATCTTCCACAAGATCTTTCCATCCTCGCACCCGAACGTCGACGCTGGCGCGAGCCCGGCCGCGACGCCCGCCGCCCCCGCGCCCGCGCCCGCCGGCGCTGCACCGGTCGCACCGATCGCGGAAGTGGACGTCGAATCGATCCTGAACACGATGGCGGCGTCGGCCGGACAGCCGCTCAACTGGCGCTCGTCGATCGTCGACCTGCTGAAGCTGTTGAACCTCGACAGCAGTCTGCAGTCGCGCAAGGATCTGGCCGCCGAGCTCCATTACACGGGCGACACCAACGATTCGGCGACGATGAACGTCTGGCTGCATCGCCAGGTGATGAACAAGCTGGCGGCCAACGGCGGCAAGGTGCCGGCCGACCTGAAGGACTAACGCCGGTTGCGTCCGCCAGACGGGGGCGCAAGTTTGTCAATTGGGGTCAGAGCTAGCTCTGACCCCACTCTACCAATCTACGCAGTCTTCGACCCCGGATGTTCGATGCTGATAAGTTAGCAATTCATTTTTGTCGATTAATTGCCAAATACATATTTATAGCTGGCGAATGATCGATTCTCCACCGAATTTTCCGCATTTTCGCCATGCATCCGCCGCGCCACTGTTTCCACGGTATAATAATTTCCCCATGGAAATACTGCCGCATCCGCGATGTTGTTCCATTATTTTCGGCGAAAGACACAATGAATCTCAGAATCAAACATGCCATCTTGCTCGTCGTCGGTCTCTTGATCGCCGTCTCGCTGGCGGTCGGCGCCCTTGGCTTGCTGGCCACCCGCAACGCCGTCGCTGCGATGGAATCGGGCTCGATGCACAATCTGCAGGTGCAGTACCAGTTAGCCAACCTGACGCTGAAAATGGAAACCAACCGCAGCCAGATGCTGCAACTGCTGCAGCACAATCCCGGCACCGATTTCGCCAAGATGCACGACCACCCGACCGCTGTCCACTTCGGCGCGATCGCATCGAACAGCGAGCAGCTGAAAAAGGATTGGCAGGCATTTAGCAGCGCGCAGACGCAGCCGGAGGTCCAGGCGCTGGTGGCGGCCTGGAACGAGCAGAGCCACGGCCTCGGCCTGGCCAGCGTGACGGCGGCCGCGGCCGCGGTGCAAGCGGATCAGTGGGACGAGGGCGAGCGCATCCTGATCAAGGAAATCAATCCGTCCTACAAGCAGGCCGCACCGGCGTACAAGGCGCTGCACGACTTCCTCGACAAGCGCAGCGCCGAGACAGCGCTGCAAGTGCAGGCCGACATCACGCGCAATAACTACCTGATCCTCGCCGCCATCCTGATCGGCGCCGTCCTCAGCGCCGGCGCCGGCCTGCTGCTGATGCGCAGCATCATGGGGCCGCTGCACGACGCCGTCGCCGTCGCGCGCCGGGTCGCCGAAGGCCAGCTGACCGGCACCATCGCGATCGGTGCCAACAACGAATTCGGCATGCTGCAGGACGCGCTGCGTGACATGCAGGCCAATCTGGCGCGCATCGTCGGCGAAGTGCGCAGCGGCGCCGACACGATGGCGACCGCGTCGCGCGAAATCGCCGCCGGCAACCTCGACCTGTCCGCACGCACCGAGCAGCAAGCCGGCACGCTCGAAGAAACTGCCTCCTCGATGGAAGAGCTCAACGCCACCGTGCGCCGCAACGCCGAGCACGCCGAGCGCGCCAACGCAATGGCCTCGGCCGCCGCGCTGGTGGCCGAACAGGGCGGCACCGTCGTCGCCAAGGTGGTCACCACGATGGGCTCGATCAACGCGTCGGCCAAGAAGATCGTCGACATCATCGGCGTCATCGACGGCATCGCCTTCCAGACCAACATCCTCGCCCTCAACGCGGCCGTCGAAGCGGCCCGCGCCGGCGAACAAGGTCGCGGCTTTGCCGTCGTCGCCGCCGAGGTGCGCAACCTGGCCCAGCGCAGCGCCGCCGCGGCCAAGGAGATCAAGGGCCTGATCAACGATTCGGTCGAGAAAGTCGACAGCGGTTCGGTGCTGGTCAACCAGGCCGGTACCACCATGGGCGACATCCTGGCGAACGTCCAGCGCGTGACGGCCATCATGGGCGAGATCAGCGTGGCCAGCAACGAGCAGCGCGCCGGCATCGAACAGGTCAGCGTCGCCATCATCGAGATGGATTCGGTGACCCAGCAGAATGCGGCGCTGGTCGAGCAAGCGGCGGCGGCGGCGCAGTCGCTGGAGGAACAGTCTAGCCACTTGGCGCAACTGGTGAGCGTGTTTACCATCGAGGCGACGCCGCCGCCGCTGCACCCGGGCCGGCGCATCGTCACCAAGGCACCGGCGCTGCGGCTGGCGGCCTGACCGGCGCTTCAGCTTAGTCGGTCAGACTGACATTGGCCGGCGTGCCGCACGCATAGCAAAAGCGCGCAAACGCACTCTTGCGGGTGGCGCAGTGAGCGCAGCGGTCGAACAGGCCGATGCCGCAATGCGGGCAAAAATCGAGCTTGCCGTCCTTCAGGTCGACCGGCCGCTCGCAGCCGGGGCAGACGCCTTTGGCCAGCCGCGCCATCGCGCTGTCGTAGCGCAGCGTCTCGCGGCGCTGCACATCGGGCAGCGCCTCGGCCGCCTTCTGGCGCTCCAGGTAGCGCTGCAACGAGACGATCGCGGTGCGTCCGACCAGCACCGTGAGCACCACTCCCACCACGTAGCGCACATAGCCGCCATAGCTAGGCAGGTAGGGCACCAGCTCGACAAAAAACGCGAACAGCGCGAAGAAGATGAACCCCCAGACGAACGGCCAGTACTGACTGCGGCGCTGCCTGGCGAACAGCCAGCCGGCCGCCAGCAGCAACGGCAAGGTCAGCGCCAGGCGGTACAGGAACACGCGCAGCTCCTTGGCCCGGTCGGCACGCTGCACCGACTGCCAGGCGGTCGATTCGAGCCGCCGCCAGGCGGCAGCGGCGCGCTCGCTGGCCTGGGCGGCATCGAGCAGCACCTGCTGTTGCGCCTGCACCGCGGCGAGCGCGGTGCGCTCGCTGGCCCGCAAGGCGTCGAGGGCACGGGTCCGTTCGATCAGCTCGGGATCCTGGTCGGCGCGCGCGGTGGCGCGGCGGGTCGAGAGCCAGCTCTCGAACGATTGCTGGGCCGTGCGGGTATTCGACTGCGCCACCTTGTGCTGCTGCTCCGCCTGTTCCAGCCGGTCGGTCGCCGCCTTGCGCTGCGCGTCCGCATTGGCCGCGGCGGCCTTCACGCGCGGTCCCTCGACGGGGTCGATGAACTGCTCGACCGTGATTGGCGCCTCGACCTGCCACAGATTGTCGACGATCTTGCCGCCCAGGCCGATCAGGAAGCCGGCGAACACCAGCGCCACCAGCCACAGGCCACGCTGCATCCATTTCTCGGTCAATCGCAAGCCCTTGTTCATGTCGCCCCCTTTGCAAATTTGCAATGAAGTGGGAAGGATGCCATGGCGGCAAAATTCGGACCAGCGAAATTGCCGAGGTCGCGGCGGACGCTACGCCGGGTGTCGGCCGGCGCGCCAATGCACGCCGGGGGAATGCTGAGCTCGTGTACGAGAGGCTCTGCCCCCTTCTTCACCGCGCCAACATTTCTCGAAAACCGGGTCTGTCCCAGTTTCGCTTGAAAACCGGGTCTGTCCCGGTTTCGCTTGGCGGCAGCGGCGCCGTTATAAAATGCCGTCACGCTCATCACCGACAGGCCTTCCGTGCAAGAACATCACGCCTTCCCATTTTTGAGGGAAATCCTCCTGTTCCTCACCTTGGCCGGCATCATGATTCCCCTGCTGCAGCGCCTGCGCATCAACCAGGTGCTCGGTTTTCTCGCCGTCGGCGCCCTGCTCGGCCCGTTCGGACTGGGACTGATGGCCGGCCGGCTGCCTTGGCTGGCCTACCTGACGTTTCCGCGCGTCGAGGGTGTCACCGTGCTGGCCGAACTGGGCGTGCTGTTTTTGATGTTCATGATCGGCCTCGAACTGTCGGCCGCCCGCCTGTGGTCGCTACGGCACTGGGTGTTCGGCGCCGGCAGCGCGCAGGTGGCGATCAGCGCATCGCTGATCGCCGGCGCCGTGCTGCTGCTCGGCCAGCGCGTCGATACCGCCATCATCCTCGGCCTGGTGCTGTCGCTGTCGTCGACCGCGGTGGTGATGCAGCTGATGACCGAGCAGCACACCACCGCCACCCGCCTCGGCCAAGCGACGTTCTCGATCCTGATGCTGCAAGACCTGGCGGTGGTGCCGCTGCTGATCTTGATCGGCGTGATGACCAAGGGCGCCGGCGCCGGCGCGGCGACGCTGGTGCTGATGACCTTGGCCAAGGCCGGCGCCGCCATCGCGCTGATCTACCTGGTCGGCGGGCGCGTGATCCGGCCGCTGTTTCGCGCCTTCGCGCGGCGCCACCAGCCCGATGTGTTCATGGCGCTGATCCTGCTCAGCACCCTCGGCATCGCCGGCGTCAGCGCCGCCGCCGGCCTGTCGATGGCGCTCGGCGCGCTGATCGCCGGGCTGCTGCTGGCCGAGACCGAGTTCAAACATGAAATCGAACTGATGATCGAGCCGTTCCGCGGCTTGCTGATGGGCTTGTTCTTCATGACCGTCGGCATGGGCATGGATGCGCGCCAGGTGGTCGAGGCGCCGCTCTGGCTGGCCGCCGCGGTGTGCGGCCTGGTCGCCGTCAAGGCGGCGGTGGTGGCGCTGCTGTTTCGCATCGGCGGCCTGCACTGGGGCCGCGCCATCGAGGGCGGCCTGCTGCTCGGCCAGGGCGGCGAGTTCGCCTTCATCGTGATCGGCTACGCGATGGCCGGCGGGCTGGTCGAGGCAGCGCTCGGCCAGCGCGTGATGCTCGCCGTCGGCCTGTCGCTGTTCGTCACGCCGCTGCTGGCCAAACTCGGCCGCGCCATCGGCGACCGCTGGGAGCGCCGCCTGCACCTGGACGCGGCGCACAAGGACGAGGGCGAACTGGCGGCGGCGCGCGGACGCATCATCATCGCCGGCTACGGGCGCGTCGGCCAGATGCTCGGCAAGCTGCTGGCCAGCCAGGAGATCCCGTTCGTCGCCTTCGAAAACGATGCCCGCCTCGCCTCCGAGCTGCACCGGCAAGGCCTGCCGGTCTACTTCGGCAACGCCGCCCGCGCCGAGCTGCTGCGCCGCGTGCACGCGCACGAGGCGCCGGCGATCGTGCTGACCATGGACCATCCGCAATCGGCGCTGCAGGCGGTGCGCGGGATCCGCCGCGAATTTCCCGAGATCCCGCTGTTCGCCCGCGCGCGCGACGACA
Organism: Pseudomonadota bacterium; assembly: GCA_030272785.1. GTDB lineage: Bacteria > Pseudomonadota > Gammaproteobacteria > Burkholderiales > Burkholderiaceae_D > JAFCUW01. The sequence continues at coordinate 20,454 of JARXKM010000018.1, read as the reverse complement.
AGCAGGCACGCCTGCTCAAAGTGGCCGGCGCCACCGTGGTGGTGCCGGAGACGTTCGAGGCGAGCCTGCAGTTGTCGGCCTTTGTGCTCGAGTCGCTCGGCCTCGAATCGATCGCGGTCGATGGCATCATCGACGAGGAGCGCGCGCTGTTCGTCGAGGAGCTGTCGCACATCACGGCGCCGCACCTCGGCTAGTGCGCAGCCCTGGCCCTGAGCGCCGCTCCGCAGCGCTCGGCTGGCGACGGCGTTGCGGACGTCGCGCAACGTCGCACGTGTCGCTGGCGGCGCGCTCCGTGTCGTCACGCAATCGCCGTCCGCTTGTCCATCAAGGAGACAACCCCGGCTATGATCAATGCTACCAATGCGGCGCCAAAGGACAATCCTGCGAACATCAGGAGTCGACTGGCAAACGCAGTGATCGGTACGATGTCCAGTTCGGGCACATAACTTGCAATTCCAGCGGCCCATGCCATCCAGGCAAGACCACCGCCGGTGAGCGCAATGGCGCACAGCAGAAACAGCCAGCACGTCACCATGGCGCAAAGCGGCACCTTGGTGGCCTTGTGGACATCGACGATTTTTTCAGAAAAGGTGATTGATGCCACCAAGATGCCTGATAGCAGCGTCAGGAAAGCCTTGGCAAGGTCTTTGGATTCCGCATAGTCACGCTCGTAGAATAATTTTGCCTTCCGTGCGGCGCAGTTGCGAAATTCCTTCACTTGCGTGGGCGCGATATTCACATAGTCGGTCTTCGTGTCCCGGCACGCGGCTCTTTGAATAATTTGATAGGACCACGGCTGCGCAATCCAGTAGGCCAATGAACCGGCAAGGACTAGCGCCAAAGTCACGAAAGCAATCACCTTCAGATTTCGCATGAGAATTCCTTTCGAAAATCATCGCTCTGCCTATCCGACCGACTACGGACAATACTAGCGCAGCGCTAACCCGTCGAAGTCGACGCGCCGCAGCGTATCGCCGATCTCTTATTGCCTTCAGGCGATCACCTTCTGGGCCGCACGGTACCCCCACCAGGCGGCTTCCTCGAACACCGAAAAGCCGGACAGGTCGGCATGCGCGAATACGATCGGTCCATCCGCCTCGCGCAGCGCGCGGACGCCGGCGTTGGCGCGAAATCCCGGCAGCGGCGCCGCCATCGCGTGGCCGCGCAAGGTGATGTCGACCCGCTCGACGCACGGCGCGAACTTCCAGCCGTAGGCGCTTTTCAGGTCGACGCTGGCCAGCTCCACCAACTGCTCGGCGCTGGCCGCCATCATCCATTTGCGCGCCGCGTCGGGCGTACGGTCCGACAGCGCGACGTAGGCGCTGAAGACGGTCTTTTCCGGCGGGCGCACGCGGATGTCCTGGTGGGTCGACACCACGTAGCCCAGGCCCGGCTCCTGGTACACCACGTTGTCCCACGCCAGCGGCGCGTCCGGCAGCTCGGCCGGGAAATCGCGCATCAGGAAATTGGCCACCATCCACGGCGCGTAGCTCGGCATGTGCAGCTTCGGGTCGAAGCCGTAGGCGCGGATCGATTCGACCACCCGCGCGGCGACGTACAGCGGCATCGCGCAGATCGCCTTGCGCGCCTTGACGACATAGGTGCGCGCCACCCCGCCCTCGAGCGTGAAGCAGAGCGCTTCGACGCCGCCGGCGCGGCGCTTGAGCGACACCGCGGTGCCGGCCTGGCGCCGGATCGCCGACTTCGCCGCCATCGCCTCGGCCACCGGCGCCATCCCGCCCGGCCAGGTCAGCCAGGCGCCGTTGCCGGCGTTGGCGGCCTGGCCCCAGCGGCTGCAGTAGTAGTGCAGGCCGGCCCACGCCGACACCTTGTCGTAGCGGGTGCCGTAATCGTCGCGGCAGCAGTAGTTCAGGTACCAGTGCAGGGTCGGCGACGTGTAGCCCTGCTGGTCGAGCCAGGCTTTCAAGGTGATCCGGTCGAGCGCATCGAAGGCCGGGTCCTGCGACGACTGCATCGTCGGGAACACGAAAATGCGCTTGCCGTCGCTGCCGCGCAGCGCGCGCAGGCGCTCGACTTCGGCGAAGAAGCGCTTGTGCTGGGCCAGCTCGTCCGGCTTGACCCCGTTGACCGGGATGAAGCCGTCCTGCCAGGCGCCGTTGAACAGCAACCGCTCTTCCGGCCCGTGCAGCACGTAGCGCTCGTCGTAGTAGGGCTTGTCGGCGTACGGGTCGCGTTCGATGATGCCGAGGTCGTACAGGATCTCGCGCACATGCAGCGATTCGGGCGACGGCAGCGGCAGGTAATGGCCGCCGGTCGGATAGGCCAGGTCGCCGAAATGGCCGCCGGCCGCGTTGCCGTACGGCTGCGGGCCGTCGATCATCAGCGCCTCGCGGTGCCCTTCGCGGTGCAGCTTCCAGGCCGCGGTAAGGCCGGCGATGCCGGAGCCGAGGATGACGATGTCGGTCTCGATGACGCTGGTGGGCGCAGGCAGCGTGCGACGGTCGCGCAGGTAGTGGCCTTCGGCGCGCCCCGGATAGTGCACGCTGGCGCTGATCTCCTGCCAGCGCTGGAATCCGGCGGCGCCGGCCAGCGCCGCCGCGCCGGCGCCGCCGGCCACCGCCAGGAACGCGCGTCGGTCCATCAGCGGATCACCTGGCGCCAGTCCTGCTCGAATTCGCGCACCAGCGATTGCGTGTTGAGCCGGTTCGGCGCCATCTCGACGCGCTGCATGTCGGGCGGGAAGGCGAACATCTCGCGCGTGGTGTCGGCGTTCAGGTAGCGCATCGGCAGCCGGTAGCTGGTCGGCGGCACGTACTGCTGCTGCGGCGACGCCAGCACGAAACCCCACTCGCCGAACGAGGGCACGTAGGCGTGGTACGGGTAGGTGCGCATGCCGACGTCGCGCAAGGTGGCGTCGATGGTCCAGAAGGCGTGCGGCGCGAAGAACGGCGACGTCGATTGCACCACCACCAGGCCGTTGGCGGCGACGTGCTTCTTGACCATGCCGTAGAACGGTACCGAATACAGCTTGCCGAGCGCGAAGCTGGACGGGTCGGGAAAATCGACGATGGCGGCATCGAACATGTCGCTGCTGTTTTGCAGCCAGATCGCGGCGTCGGCGTTGATCACCTTGACGCGCGGGTCGGAAAACGAATGGCGGTTCAGCGCCGCCAGTTCGGGACGGGTGGTGAACGCCGCCGTCATGGCCGGGTCGAGGTCGACCAGCGTGACGTTCTTGATGTTCGGGTAGCGCAGGATCTCGCGCAGCGCCAGACCGTCGCCGCCGCCCAGCACCAGCACGCTGCGCGCCCACGGCAAGGCCTGCAGCGCCGGATGCACCAGCGCTTCGTGATAGCGGTATTCGTCGCGCGAGGAGAACTGCAGGTTGCCGTTGATGTACAGGCGCAGGTCGTCCTTCCACTTGGTGATCACCAGGCGCTGGTACGGCGTGGTGGTCGAATAGACGATTTCGTCGCCGAACAGGCCGTGCTCGCCCCACTGCACCATGCGGTCCGACAGCGCGAAACCGAACACCAGCAGCACCATCACGGTCGATGCGCGCAGCACCCGGCCGCCGACTTTCTTGAGCTCGCGGCGGAACGTGTGCAGGGTCCAGAACGCCACCGCCACATTGAGCATCCCGAACAGGAAGCCGGTGCGCACCAGGCCGAGGTGCGGCGCCAGCACCAGCGGGAACAGCAGCGACACGGCCAGCGCGCCGAGGTAGTCGAACGTCAGCACGCGGCTGACCAGCTCATTGAATTCGGTGTCGCGCGCGTTCAGCGCGCGCATCACCAGCGGCACTTCCATGCCGACCAGCGCGCCGACCATGAACACCAGCACATACAGCAAGGTGCGAAACGGCGCTGTCATCCACGAGAACGTCATGAACAGCAGCGCCGCCGAGACGCCGCCGATCATGCCCACGGCGAGCTCGATGTCGATGAAGCGCGCCAGCACGTCGTCGTCGTGCACATATTTGGAGAAGTGGGCGCCGACGCCCATGGCGAACAAATAGCAGCCGATAATGGTCGAAAACTGCAGGATCGAGTCGCCCAGCAGGTAGCTCGACAGGGCGCCGGCGATTAACTCGTAGGCCAGTCCGCAGGAGGCCACCACAAATACGGAAAGTATAAGAATTCGTTTGGTCATAAATCGTCTTTTGAACTAAGATCGTCCTGTCCTGTCACTCTGACCATATTTATTTGGGGAAACCTAATGCCCGCCATCCTAGCCTATCTGCTGCACCTTTTGACGGCGGCCGCCATGGTTTTGGCATTTTTTGTCATTTATACGCGCATCACGCCGTTCGACGAAGTGCTGCTGGTGCGCCAGGGCAATCAGGCGGCGGCGTTTTCCCTGGCCGGCGCGCTGATCGGCTTTTCGATCACGCTCGCTTCGGCGCTGCTGCACACCGCCGACTATTATCAGTTCCTCGGCTGGGGCATCGGCGCGATGGTGGTGCAGGTGCTGGTGTACTCGGTCGCCACCAGCCTGCTGCACATGGCGAAGGACCAGATCGAGGCCAACAACAAGGCGTTCGGCGGCCTGCTCGGCGCCATCTCGCTGTCGATCGGCGTCATCAACGCCGGCTGCATTTCCTGACCAAACCGCGTTCACCGGAGACCCATCATGTCACTAGGCTCATTCATCAAGAAGCAGTTTATCGACGTCCTGCAATGGAACGAGGAGACCGAGGGCGTGCTCGCCTGGCGCTTCCCGATGCAGGACTTCGAGATCCAGAACGGCGCCATCCTCAACGTGCGCGAGTCGCAGGTCGCCGTGTTCGTCAACGAGGGCGTGATCGCCGACGTGTTCGGCCCCGGCACCCACAAGCTGACCACCCAAACGCTGCCGCTGCTGACCAACCTGAAAAACTGGGACAAGCTGTTCGCCTCGCCGTTCAAGTCGGACGTCTACTACTTCAGCACGCGGGTGCAGACCGGCCGCAAGTGGGGCACGCCGCAGCCGATCACGATCCGCGACAAGGATTTCGACATGATCCGCGTGCGCGCCTTCGGCATGTTCTCGTACCGGGTCGCCGACGCGCGCAAATTCTTCACCGAGATCAGCGGCACGCGCGAGATCTACACGCGCGACGAGGTCGAGGACCAGCTGCGCGGCATCATGCTCTCGACCATGGCCAGCTCGCTGGGCAGCTCGAACGTCGCCTTCCTCGACATGGCGGCCAACCAGGCGCTGATGGCGCAGCAGGTCAAGGGCGACCTGGCCACCGCGTTCAGCCGTTACGGCGTCGGCCTCGATGAGTTCAACGTCGCCTCAGTCAGCCTGCCCGAAGAACTGCAGGCCGCGCTCGACGAGCGCATCGGCGCCGGCATGAAGGGCGGCATGTCGGCCGACAAGATGGGCGGCTTCACCAAGTTCCAGGTCGCCAGCAGCATCCCGCTGGCGGCGCAAAATGAAGGCGGGCTGGCCGGCATGGGCGCCGGCCTCGGCGCCGGCGTGGCGGTCGGCCAGGCGATGGCGCAAGGACTGAGCGGCGCCTTCGCGCCGGCCGCCGCACCGGCCGCAGCGCCCCCGCCAGCGCCGGCGGCAGCGGCCCAGGAGTCGATCGAGGACCGTCTGCAAAAGCTCAAGGGCCTGCTCGACAAGGGCCTGATCTCGGCCGCCGACTACGACGGCACCAAGGCCGAACTGCTCAAGAAGCTGATCGGCTAAGCGGACCTTCATGCAGATCGTTTCTTGTCCGAGTTGCGGCGCGCAGGTCCAGTTCCGTTCGCACGCCTCCGTGGTCGCGGTATGCGAATTCTGCCGCGCCACGGTGATGAAGGATGCCGACGCGGTCAAGGACCTGGGCAAGATGTCGTCGGTGCTGGAAGACTTCACGCGCATCCAGATCGGCACCGCCGGGGTGCTCGGCGGGCGCAACTTCAGCGTCGTCGGGCGCATCCAGCTGCGCTACGCGGCCGGCATGTGGAACGAGTGGTTCATCCTGTTCGACGACGCCGGCACCGGCTGGCTGGGCGACTCGTCCGGCCTGTACACCGTCACCATCGAACGCGCCGCGCCAGGGGCCCTGCCGGCGTTTGCCGACGTCAACCCGGGCCACCAGTACGCGATCGCCGGCCAGCGCTACACCGCGTCCGAAAAGCGCAGCGCCGAATGCATCGGCGGCCAGGGCGAGCTGCCGTTCCAGGTCGGCGCCGGCTGGCAGGCGCGGGTGGCCGACTTCCGCGCCGGCGCCACCTTCGCCACGCTCGACTACTCCGACGGCGACACCCCCGTGCTCTACACCGGCGGCGCCGTCACGCTCGAAGAGATGAAGTGCCAGCTGCTGCGCGAGGACGAGCAAATCAAGGAGAGCGCCGGCAAGTACCACGGCAAACTCGATGCGCTCGAGTGCCCGTCGTGCGGCACCGCCATCAAGTACCTGCCCGGCGTGACCACCAGCCTGGTGTGCCCGAGCTGCCAGGCGCAGCTCGACGCCGCCGGTCCGCAGGCGCAGATCCTCGCGCAAGGCGAAAAGGTCGAACGCGTGCGCACCACCATCCCGCTCGGCGCCACCGCCAAGATCAGCGGCGCCGACTACCAGGTGATCGGCGCCATGGTACGAGCCGACAACGAGGGCAGCGAGTGGACCGAGTACCTGCTCTATACCACCCGCTCGGCGTTCTTCTGGCTGGTCGAGACCGACCAGGGCTGGTCGCGCGCCAACGTGATGAGCAACTGGCCGGACTGGCAGTCGAGTGGCGCCGACCACGCCGACCTCGACAAGCTAAGCTACCGCAAGCTGTACGATTATCCGGCGACGGTGAAGTTTGCCGCCGGCGCCTTCAACTGGCGCGTCGCCGCCGGCGACGTGGTGCACGTGTTCGAATTCGAAAACGGCCAGACCAGGCTGGCGGCCGAACTGACGGCCGAGGAGCTGACCTGGTCGCGTTCGACGCCGGTCGCATTCGACCAGATCGCCGCCTGGTTCGGCAGCGCGCTGCGGGTCGACCCGGCGCGCAAGGCGGCGACGGAAGCGCTGCCGGCGAGCGCCGTCACGCACAAATTCCTCTGGTGGATACTCGGCCTGAACGCGATCCCGCTGATCTTCAATTTTTCCGGCACCGTCATCTACGTCCTGCTTGCGCTGCTGGCGATCTACCTGCCGGCCAAGCTGTTTGGATCGGCCGACAAGGGCAAACAATGAACGGCAAATACTTCCTGTACGCGGTGTTCGTGACCGTCATCGCGACCGGCACCAACTGGGTCAAGATGTTCGCATCGACCACCAGCACCCGCGCCGGCAGCAACTGGAACTCGCACTCGGGCGGTGGCGGCGGCTATTACGGCGGTGGCGGCGGCCACAAGTGAGCGCGCCGCACCGCCCCGCCGGCATCCACCTGCTGGCCGATTTGCACGGCATCGACGCCGCCCGGCTGGTCTCGTGCGAGGCGCTCGACGCGCTGCTGCGCGCCGGCGCGGCGGCGGCCGGCGCCACCATCCTGCACAGCCACTTCCACAGCTTCGGCCCCGGCCACGGCGTGACCGGGGTGGTGATGCTGGCCGAATCGCACATCTCGATCCACACCTGGCCCGAGTTCGGCTTCGCCGCCGCCGACATCTTCATGTGCGGCGACGCCGCGCCGCAGCTGGCGCTGGACGTCATCGAGCGCGCGCTGGCGCCGTCCGCGCGCAGCGTGCAGACCATTTCGCGCGGCGCCGCCGGCCCGATATAATCAGCGCTTCGCAGAACCCCAGCAGAACAGGAAGCACGATGGCCCAACCGACCGACCACCACTCGCCCCTGCCGACGTCGCTCGGCCACATCCGCGTGCTCGACCTGTCGCGCGTGCTGGCCGGCCCGTGGTGCGCGCAGAATCTGGCCGACCTGGGCGCCGACGTGATCAAGATCGAGCGTCCCGGCAGCGGCGACGACACGCGCGCCTGGGGCCCGCCGTACGCCAAGGACGCCGCCGGCCACGACACCACCGAGGCGGCCTACTACCTGGCCGCCAACCGCGGCAAGCGCTCCGTCACGGTCGATATCGCCAGTGCCGACGGCCAGGCGCTGCTGCGCGAACTGGTCGCGCACGCCGACGTCGTACTGGAGAATTTCAAGGTCGGTCACCTGGCGCGCTACGGCCTCGACTACGCCAGCCTGAAGGCGATCAAGCCGGACCTGGTGTACTGCTCGGTGACCGGCTTCGGCCAGGACGGTCCGTACGCGCACCGCGCCGGCTACGACTTCCTGATCCAGGGCATGGGCGGCTTCATGTCGATCACCGGCGAGCGCGACGACCTGCCCGGCGGCGGCCCGCAAAAGGCCGGCGTGGCGATCACCGACCTGATGACCGGCATGTACGCGACGGTGGCGGTGCTGGCCGCGCTGACGCACCGCGACCGCACCGGCGAAGGCCAGCACATCGACATGGCGCTGCTCGACGTGCAGGTGGCGATGCTGGCCAACATGGCGAGCAACTACCACACCAGCGGCAAGGCGCCCAAGCGCTGGGGCAATGCGCACGCCAACATCGTGCCCTACCAGACCTTCGCCTGCGCCGACGGCCACATCATCGTCGCCACCGGCAACGACGGCCAGTACCAGAAATTCGTCGAGGCCGGCGGCTGCGCCGAGCTGGCCGCCGACCCGCGCTTCGCCACCAATCCGCTGCGCGTGCAGAACCGCGCCGTGCTGGTGCCGCTGCTCGACCAGATGGTGTTGCGGCGCACCCGCACCGAGTGGATCGCGCTGCTCGAAGCGGTCGGCGTGCCGTGCGGGCCGATCAACGACATCGCCGACGTGTTCGCGAACGAGCAGGTGATCGCGCGCGGCATCGCCATCGACATGCCGCACCCGAGCGCCGGCAAGGTCACGCTGGTGCGCAGCCCGATGAAGCTATCGGCCACGCCGGTGGCGACCGACAAGGCGCCGCCGCTGCTGGGCCAGCACACCGACGAAGTGCTGCGCGAAGTGCTCGGCCGCAGCGACGCCGATATCGCCGCCCTGCGCGCGAAGGGCGTGCTGTAGCGCGCGCTGCGAGGCGTGCTGTAAGGCGAGCTGCAAGGCGAGCTGCAAGGCGAGCAGCAAGGCGCGCTGCAAGGCGCGCCCCCTGAAGCCACGCTAGTGCATCTTGTGCTTGAGCTCGGAGAGCTCGGCGTGCACCTTGGTCACGGCGCTTTCGACGCTGGGCGCAATGTGCGAATCGCTGCGGCTCATGCGCTTGGCGTCGTCGCCCATGTCTTCGAGCGTGTCGACGCATTCGAGGATGCGCTGCTGATCGTTCGACTTGAGGATGGCGTCGGCCTGCTTCGCCTCGCGCGCCATTTTCTGGATGTGCGCCTTGAGGGCGGGCGGGGTATCGGCCGAGGCCATGCAGGCTTGCTCGGCCTGGCCGATGGTTTGCTGGATATGGCTGATGCGCTGCTGAATTTCGTTTGCTTGCAACATGATCTGCTCCCATCGAAGTGTAGGAAAATTAGACCACCACGGCGTCAATAAGTTGCACGATGATTCAGCCAGCCGGCGCGCACAGCGGCAGCGAGAACGCCTGCAGCGGCTCGCCCGCGGCCGACTCGACGAAGGCGCTGACGGCCAGGTCGGCGGCCGCGGCGCCGGCCGGCAGCGCCAGCACGCGCGCCAGTTGCGCATGGGCGTCGTGCCCGACCGGCACCTTCGCCAGCCACTGGCGCACGACGAAATCGTGGCGCAAAACGCGCCCGCCGTTTTCGCCCGCCGTCACCTTGCTCGACACATTGTTCTGCACCAGCGCGACCTGCAGCAGCGCGCCGGCGGGAGCACTGGCGCTGACCTCGACCGGCAGCCCGGCCGCGCCTGGCCGGCCCAGCGTGATGGCGATGGCGGCGCGCGCCGGCGTCGCGTTGACGCGTTTGACCGCATCGGCGACGCCGGCGCTCCAGTTACGCAGCTCGCGCCCGCCGACGAAGATCTCCGGCGTGTAGACGGTGCGCGAGCCGGCCAGGCCGGACAGGCTGCGCTGCCGCGCGGTGAACGCGGCGCCGGAAAACGGGTCCTTCCAGCCAATGTCGTTCCAGTAATCGACGTGCAGCGACAACGGCACCGCCTGCGCGGCCGTGACGCCGGCAGCGCGCAGCGCGCTGACGAAGCGGTCGGCGGGCGGGCAGCTGCTGCAGCCTTCCGAGGTGTACAGCTCGAGCAGCGCCACCGTATGCGGCGGGCTGCGGCCGCTGCAGGTTTGCGCGCTGGCGAAGGTGCAGGCGGCCAGTCCAAGCAGCGCCATCAGGGTGTGTTTCATGCCGGTCTCCGTCGTTGTTTCCGATTGGTCGGGCCGGCGGCGCGTTCCTTACATCAGATGGCCGGCACCAGCGCGGCCGGCGTCAACGGCGCCAGGCCGCGCAGGCGCAGCGCGATGGCACAGCTGGCCGCCAGCGTGGCGCCAAGCAGCGCGACGACGCCGGCCCAGCCGGCAGCGCTCCAGACGACACCGACCAGGGAGCCGAGCACGCTCGATCCCAGATAGTAGAAGAACAGGTAGATGGCCGACGCCAGCGCCTGCGGGGCCTGGGCGCGCCGCCCGACCCAGCTGCTGGCGACCGAGTGCGAAGCGAAAAAGCCGAAGGTGAACAGGCCCATGCCGAGCACGATCGCCACCAGCGAGCTGGCCAGGGTCAGCAGCAGGCCGGCCAGCATCACCGCCATCACCAGCCACAGCACGTTGCGCCGGCCCAGCCGGTCGGCCAGGCGGCCGGCCCACACCGAGCTGAAAATGCCGAGCAGGTACAGCGCCGACAGCAGGCCGACCGCGCTCTGGCTCAGGCCGAACGGCGCGCCCAGCAGGCGGTAGCCGATGTAGTTGTACAGGCTGACGAAGCAGCCCATCAGCAGGAATGCCAGCGCGAACAGCCACGGCAGGCCGGGATCGGCCAGGTGGGTGCGGATGCCGCCCACCAGCGCATCGAGCCCGCGCCGCTGGCCGCGGCGAAAGTTGGTCGACGCGGGCAGGCTGCGGCGGAATTCCCACGCCGCATACAGGCCGGCCGCGCCCATCGCCGCGAGCGCCACGCGCCACGAATAGACATCGCTGAGCAGCGACGCCAGCACGCGTCCGATCATGCCGCCGAACGCGCTGCCGCCGATGTACAGCCCCATCGACAAGCCGAGCGAGGGGCCGTGGATCTCTTCGCCCAGGTAGGCCATCGCGATGGCCGGCATGCCGCCCAGTACGACGCCGAGCAAGCCGCGCAGCACCAGCAGCTGGGAGTAATTCTGCGCCAGCGCGCAGGCCAGGGTGAGGATGGCGCCGCCCAGCATCGCCGCCACCATCATCGGTTTGCGGCCGATGCGGTCCGACACCACGCTGCTGAACAACAGCGACAGCGCCAGCGCGGCGGTCGACACCGACAACACCAGGCTGCTCTGGGCGGGCGTGAGCGCGAACTGGTGCGCCAGCAGCGGCATCAGCGGCTGCACGCAGTACAGCAGCGCGAAGGTGGAAAAGCCGCCGAACACCATCGCGCGGTTGATGCGCTTGAAGGCGGGACTGCCGGCGGCGGTGGCGGTGGCGGTGCGGGACATGGAAGCCTGGCGTGGGGGAGTGAGGAGCCATCTTAGGATTGCGCTTTAATACTGTCCAATATATATTTGAAGCGTGTGTAATACATTAAATAGATAAGTGCCATGGAACTACGCCACCTGCGCTACTTCATCGCCGTTGCGGAAGAGCTGCATTTCACCCGCGCCGCCGAGCGCCTGCACATCGGCCAGCCGCCGCTCAGCCATGCGATCCAGGTGCTCGAGGCGGACATCGGCGCGCGCCTGCTCGACCGCACGCGCCGCTCGGTGCGGCTGACCGCGGCCGGCACGCTGTTCCTGGCCGACGCGCGGCGCATCCTCGCGCTGGCCGAACAGGCGGCGGCGACGGCGCGGCGCGCCGAGCGCGGCGAAGCGGGCGAACTGCGCATCGGCTTCACCTACTCGACGCCGCTGACGCCGCTGTTCGCCGATGTGATCAATCGCTATCGCCAGGAGTTCCCGCAGGTGACCCTGACCTTGCACGAGATGGCGACCCTGCGCCAGCTCGACGCGATCGCCCAGCGCACGCTCGACCTCGGCTTCGTGCGCCCGCCCGAGGTGGCGGTGCCGGCCGGGGTCGAGCTGACGGCGCTGCGCGAGGATCCGCTGATGGTGGTGCTGCCGGCCGGCCATGCGCTGGCGGCGCAGCCGGCGATCGCCATCATCGAGCTGGCCGGGCTGCCGTTCGTGATGTATCCGGCGGACGCCGGCACCGGCATCTATCCGCAGATTTTCCGGCTGTGCCGGGCGGCCGGCTTCGTGCCGCGGGTCGGCCAGACGGCGGGCGAAGCGTCGACCATCATCGGCCTGGTGGCGGCCGGCAGCGGCGTGACGCTGTTGCCGGCCTCGTTCGACCGCATCCGCATGGACGGCGTGTGCTACCGGCCGCTGCGCGACCGCGACGCCACCACGATGCTGCTGCTGGCGCAGCGCGCCGGCGAGCGGGCGCCGCTGGTGGACGCCTTCGTCGCGCTGGTCACCGACGCGGTCAAACCAAGCACCACAAAAACCGGGACAGACCCGGTTTTGAAGTAATTTTTCACTGGCGGACGGCGCCGAATTCGGCACCATCAAAGAAAACCCGGAAAAACCGGGACAGACCCGGTTTAGCAGCCACCAGCAAAAACCGGGTCTGTCCCGGTTTTGAAGGAATGTTTAGTCGTAGTCGGCGTCGAGCTCGGAGCCGGCGTAGTTCTCCAGCTCGCCGAACAAGGTCTTCATCGCCGTGCGCGTGCCGATCTTCTGGATCACGGTGCAGTGCGCACGGTACGAGTCGATCCGCTCGGCCATCACCGCCTGGTGCTGCGCCGGCACCTGCGCCATCAGCGCGGCCCAGCCGCTCTCGTAGTCGGGCTTGTTCTTGCGCACCGACTTGACCAGCCGCTCGAACTCCTTCTGCCCGGTGCGCGCGACGATCCGCCCGCCCCCTTCGATGGCGAAGATGATCGCCAGCGCGATCACGCCCTCGGCATTCAGGTCGGGATCGGTGATCGGCCCGGCGTAGTGGTGGCGCCGCAGCCAGCCGGCCGCCCGCACGATCGCCTGCACGCCCTTGCGCTCGTGGTATTGCATCTCGTAGCGCTCGGGGCCCGACCAGTTCTGGTTCGGGTCGGCATTGCACAGATCGACGAACAGTTCCTTCAGGCGCCGCTGCACGTAGATCGGGTCGAGGTCGTACTCGCCGACCAGCGAATCTTCGGGCAGCGCGGACAGGTCGCGGATCATGCGGAAGCCGGCCTGGAACGCGTGCTCGGCGCCGTGCTCGATGAGGAAGTCGAGCGCGGCCTCGTCGCCTTCGTGCTCGAGCTCGTGCTCGAGCCCGAGCGAGACGCCGCCGACGGTGAGGAAATAGGCGCGCTGGATGCCTTCGGCGGTGCGGTCGTTGGTGAACTTTTCGGCCACCATCGCGGTGATGCCGGCCAGTTCATCGGCCAGCAGCACCGCTTCGTCGCCCTCGCCGCGCGCGGCCAGGCAGCGGATCGCCCGCACCAGGCGCGGCAGCTTTTCCTCGACCAGCGCGACTTGCATCGTGGACGCTTCCGCCATCACGAGAAGATGCCCGTGCCGATGCTCTTGCGCGCGCCGCGCTTGGGCACGCTGCTGCGCGACGACGGCACCTGCTTGCGCAAGCGGTACAGCAGTTCCTTGGTCGAGCGCTGCAGGAACTTCGGCTCTTCGTCCGGGTCGTCCGAGAACTCGGCGTCGGCCAGGTCGGCGCTGTGGCGGAAGTCGGGGAACAGTTCGAACAGCGAGCGGTCCCAGCCGTCTTCGCTGGCCTTGGCCAGTTCGATCGCCAGCGGCACCAGGTCGCTGTCGGACGAGGTCTGGCCGGTGATGTACGGCCCCTTCGAGATGATCTCGCCGGCCACTTCGAGGATTTCCTTCGGCGCCATCGAGAACAGGATGGCGAACACGGTGGCGCCATGGTCGCTGGCCGACGCTTCGGCCAGCAGGTCGATGCGGCGATCCGGGTCGTCGGTCGAGAAGACGATGCCGTGCACGTGCGAGAACAGCGACTCGGCGACGCGCTCGGGGTCGTCCTCGATCATGTCGTCCGACCAGGTGGCGGCGAAGAACGCCAGGCTGTCGGCCCACGCCTTGGGCGGCACCAGCAAGGTCGCCAGCGACGTCTTGCCGCCGTCGAAGCCGGACAGGTGCAGCGCGGTGACCTGCGGCGCCAGGGTGGCCAGCACCTCGACCACGGCCAGGTCGCCGTGCTCCTCGACGGCGTCGGAGAAGGCTTGCTCGGCGTGCGCCAGCGAGCCGGCCAGCACCAGTTCGCTGACCTGCTTCGACAGCGCCGGCAGATTGCTGTTGGCACTCATGATCAGTCCTCCTGGTCGAACATCTGCGCGAAATCGTCGGTGACGCCGTCGTCGTCGTGTTCATCGTCGCCGTCGTCGTCGCGGCTGAGCTGCTCGAGCGACTGGTCGTCGTCGTCCCACTTGCGCGGGTGCTTGAACAGGAACGCGGTGATGATGGCCTGGCGCGCCAGTTCCGGATGGTGCTCGGCCATCGCCTGGTACATGGCGGCGTGTTCGCCCTCGCAGGCGGCCATGGCGAACACCTTGGCCGGGTCGCCGCCCTCGTACTCGTCGGCCTCGGCCAGCAGGCCCTTCGGATTGCTGAACGTGATGTGGTCGACCAGCGCGAAGCTCATCATGTTGACGTCCTCGATGCCGCCGCCGCTGGCGTATTCGCTGGCCAGCGCGCTTTGCATCATGTCGTAGTTCTTGCGGTTGGGCGGGTCGCCCAGGATGCCGTCGATCTGGCCGCCCAGCTCGCGCGACTGATAGGCAAATTCGGGGTGTACTTTTCTCATGATCTGATCCGGTTGTGATACGTGCTGCGTGTGAGGGGGGCGGCGGCGAAGGTCACGCCGGCAAGCCGACGCCGTTGAGGGCGAACAGCGAACGCCACAGTTCGAAGGCCTCGGCCTCGGCGTCGAGGATGATGCGGTGGTTGACGCTCTGGTCGTATTCGGCCCGCTTGGCCGGGTCGGACAGGATTTCGTAAGCCTTGGTGACGCTCTTGAAGCGCACCTCGGCGGCCGGCGCGTCGTTGCGGTCCGGATGGTAGCGCATCGCCAGCGAGCGGTAGACCTTCTTGATCTCCTCCTCGCCGGCGTTGGGCGCGACGCCAAGGACGGCATATAAATTTTCCACGTGGGTTCTCCGGCCGCAGCCAAAACCATTAAAGGAGGATTATCCTATAAACGGCGCCCGGCCGCGCAAGTTCGCCCCCGCTTACGGTAAAATGCTGCAACTCCATCATTCCAAAGCATTTTTTCATGAGCAACGAGAAAAACAAGACGCCCGCCGCGCCGACCCCGCCGGCCGCCACGCCGACCTCCAATTTCCTGCGCGCGGCGGTCGAATCGGACCTCGCCGCCGGCACCTACCAGCGGCCCGGCCTGGCACCGGT
>JARXKM010000018.1:0-4969 GCA_030272785.1 Pseudomonadota bacterium | reverse complement strand
CGGTCGAATCGGACCTCGCCGCCGGCACCTACCAGCGGCCCGGCCTGGCACCGGTCATCACGCGCTTTCCGCCCGAGCCGAACGGTTATTTGCACATCGGCCACGCCAAGTCGATCTGCGTCAACTTTGGCATCGCGCGCGACTACCAGGGCCAGTGCAACCTGCGCTTCGACGACACCAATCCGGCCAAGGAAGAGCAGGAATACGTCGACACCATCCTCGACAGCGTGAAGTGGCTCGGCTTCCCCCTCGCGCACGACGGCAACAGCCACGTCCACTACGCGTCCGACTATTTCGAGCAGCTGTACCAAATGGCCGAATACCTCGTCAGCGCCGGCTTCGCCTACGTCGACAGTCAGAGCGCCGACGACATGGCCCGCAACCGCGGCAACTTCGGCACGCCCGGCACCAACTCGCCGTTCCGCAACCGGCCGGCCGACGAATCGCTGGCGCTGCTGCGCGACATGAAGGCCGGCAAGTACAAGGATGGCGAACACATCCTGCGCGCGAAGATCAGCGAAGACGCGATGGCCGCGCCCAACATGAACCTGCGCGACCCGGCCATCTACCGGATCCGCCATGCGCACCACCACCGCACCGGCGACGCCTGGTGCATCTACCCGATGTACGACTACACGCACCCGATTTCGGATGCGCTCGAGCACATCACCCATTCGCTCTGCACGCTCGAGTTCCAGGACCACCGGCCGTTCTACGACTGGCTGCTGGCGACCCTGGCGGCCGGCGGCTTCTTCGCCCAGCCGGTGCCGCGCCAGTACGAATTCGCGCGCCTGAACCTGACCTACGTCGTCACCAGCAAGCGCAAGCTGCGCCAGCTGGTCGACCAGGCCATCGTGTCTGGCTGGGACGACCCGCGCATGCCGACCCTGGTGGGCCTGCGCCGACGCGGCTACACGCCCGAAGCGATCCAGCTGTTCTGCGAGCGCATCGGCGTGTCGAAGGCGGACGGCTGGATCGACATGAGCACGCTCGAGGGCGCCCTGCGCGACGACCTCGACCCGAAGGCGCCGCGCGCCACCGCCGTGCTGCGGCCGTTGAAACTGATCATCGACAACTTCCCGGAAGACGCGTCGATCGAGTGCACCTCACCGGTCCACCCGCACTTCCCCGAACGCGGCGTGCGCACATTCCCGATCACCAAGCACCTGTGGATCGAGCAGGACGATTTCATGGAAGTGCCGAGCAAGGGCTATTTCCGCTTCTACCCACCGGTCGGCGAGGCGCCCGGCAGCCGGGTGCGACTGCGCCACGGCTACGTCGTCGAATGTACCGGCTACGACAAGGATGCCGACGGCAAGGTCGTCGCCGTGCACGTCAACTATTTCGAGGACAGCAAGTCGGGCACCGACGGCTCGAACACCTACAAGGTCAAGGGCAACATCCACTGGGTCAGCGCGGCCACCGCGCTGCAGGCCGAAGTGCGGCTGTACGACCGCCTGTTCACCGAAGCGCAGCCGGATGCCGGCGGCAAGGACTTCCTCGCCGCGCTCAACCCGAACGCGCTCGAAGTGATCACCGCCTACCTCGAGCCGGGCATGAGCGCGGCCCAGCCGGACCAGCGCTTCCAGTTCGAACGGCACGGTTATTTCGTCGCCGACCGGGTCGACAGCGTGGCCGGCAAGCCGGTGTTCAACCGGGTCACCACGCTCAAGGATAGTTGGGCCAAGTAAGCCGGCCGGCGTTGTCGCTTGATCAGATCCCGCCCCGGTGCCTGCCGCGGCGGGATTTTTTTCTCTGACAATGATAATTTCAGTCCTCTACCTGTGATTTCTACTAGCTACATTTCCGCGTTAGCTTGCGTAACTTAGATCAATATCAAATTGCGTTTGATAATTTTCTAGCGCTCGACCGGATTCTCGAAAGTAGCGAGAGATGCACTCTTCGATTGGCACCATTAAAGCTTACTTTGGAAAGCCTGCGTTTTGGATAGGCGCCCTGTTATCCTTCTCGGTCGGCCTGCTTTTCTACATCGCGACCGCGAATACCATCGAAAAGGATGCGCAAAATCGCTTCGACAACATGGCGCGCAGCGTGCAAACCACCATCAACGGACGCATCAAGAGCTATACCGACGTATTACGCGGCAGCGCCAGCCTGTTTCAGACTTTCAACGATTTGACGCGCGAACAGTTCCACCGTTATGTAAGCGGCCTAACGCTCGAAAAGGAATTTCCGGGGGTCGAGGCGATCAATTTTTCCCTTTATGTTACCGAAGCCGAGCGTCCTGAATTCGAGGAACGGATGCGTAGGGAAATGCTGGCAATATCCAACAAGAATCCCCCTTTCCGCATCACCCCGGCAGGACGCCGCGCGGGTTACAACGTGATAATCTACGTCGAACCCATTGGCGACTGGATCAACCGGATTGGTTACGATCTCAATGGTGATGGAGAAACGCCGCCACACCGGGAAATGCGGGAGACGGGACAGATTGCAGCCTCGGCCAAGCCGGTTCCGTTTTTAACCGGCGTCAACATCATGGGTTTGGCGATCCGCATGCCAATTTACCGCCTCGGCATGCCCGCCACGACAGTGGAGGAACGGCGTGCGGCATTTTTTGGCAGTGTCGGCATTGGCTTTCGCGTGCACAAATTGATCGAGGGAGTGCTCGATCAAATGCCGGTGCGCGAAGTGCGCCTCACCTTGACCGACGTCGGCCCGCGCACTGGAAGTTTGCGACCTGTCGCCACCGCCGCACCGCGCGTTCTGTTCGATAGCTTAGCGACCGCAGAAGTGCCTTCGCCCCCCTTGGCGAAGCCCGACCGCGCCACCTTTATCACAAGTTTGCCTTTGGGATACAACACGCGCGTGTGGGAAGCCCAGTTCAGCGTCCGCAAGTCTGACCTCTACACCGGATTCGATACTTATGTCCCATGGCTCGCTATGCTGGCCGGATTTATTAGCACAATGTTGTTGTATATTTTATTCCAAACGCTCAGCTCGTCGCGCCACCATGCCATCTCGCTGGCGCGCAGCATGACCCAAGAGTTAAGGGCCAGCGAGGCAAAGCTGCAACTGTCAAACGAGAACTTGCGCCAGCTAGGTGCACATGCGGAAAAAATCAAAGAAGCCGAACGCCGACGCATTGCGCGAGAAATTCATGACGACCTGGGGCAAAACCTGCTCGCGCTGCGGATCGAGGCCGACATGCTCTCCGCGCGCACAGGGGAGCGGCACCCTCGCTTGCACGGACGGGCGCTCGCGACCGTCACCCAGATCGATGCCACCATCAAAAGCGTTCGACAGATCATCAACGATCTGCGGCCGAACGTCTTGGACCTCGGGTTGAACGCAGCGGTGGATTGGCAAATTACCGAATTCGCTCGACGTACCGGCATCGTATGCGAACTGACGGAAACCCACCAGGACATCCAGATCAGCGATCACTGCTCCACTGCGCTGTTCCGCATTTTGCAGGAATCATTGAACAACATCTTGCGCCATGCGAAGGCTACAAATGTGCGGGTCGTGCTGCGCGTCGAGCGAAACTGGATTTGGATGTCGGTGGGCGACAATGGCATTGGCTTTCATCCGAACGGCCGCCGCAAGCGCGGCTCATTCGGCCTGGTTGGTATTGAGGAGCGCATCAATATCCTCGGCGGCACTTTCGAAATTCATGGCGACCCCGGGTCCGGCACAACCGTTTGCGTGGCAGTCCCCATCCAGAACCCCTTGGAGAACAGCGCCCCACTCAGCGGCGCAATCGATGCGTTTGGTCCAGCTACCGCAGTGGTCTGACCTGACGCGCATCTTCCTACACAACCGCTTCCCGAATGCCTTGCGACAGTGTTGGTAATCGATCTGTTGCGAAGAATCCACGCGCCAACTTGATTGATACAACGCAAGTTCGCGTTCCCCTTTGTAAGCAAGAATCTGCCTTAATGCTTCACGTCAATACCAGCAGACCGCCGAACCCTTCCGGCCCCACGGGAAACTTCATTCGAGGAGATCCTGAAATATGCATGAAAATGCCTAGAACTCGCCGCCAACACTAACCATAAGTTACAAACCAAATACATAAGGATATGCCATGAACTCGAACGCAGAACTCAACATCATCGCCGAATTGGACCTGGCCCCGATCAAAACGAAACTGATGCACAAGGAATCGGGCGAAGGCTGGTCGCTGGCCCAGGCAACTGGGGTCGAGCTTGAATATCGCCGCTTCCTGTGCCTGATGAAGCTGTTTCCCCACGAGCAGACGGCACCGCGATTCGATGTCGATATTTTTTGGCACTATCATATTCTCGATACAATGAAATACGCGGTCGATTGCGAGCGCATCTTCGGCTATTTCCTGCATCACTTTCCTTATGCCGGGCTACTGGACGAGAGCAATGCCACTGAACGCAGTCTGGCGGGAACGCGCATGCAGCAGTTGTATGAATTGACTTTCGGCGAAGCTTACATCCGGCATGGCGCACCCGAATCGGAGAAGGCCCATGAACCGCACGCACTGACAATATCCGCATGGTGTAACCCGGCTGCCGAGCGCCGGGTCTGGTCACCGACGCCATCAGCGAATACGGCTTGGTGCAACCCGGCAATCGAAAGTCGGACATTGTCCGCGGCGGCGTCGACCGATACTGCATGGTGCAACCCGGTATCGGAGAATGCACTATCGCCAAAGCAGGCATTGGCGAAAATAAGCGCATGGTGCAACCCGGCAACAGGGACAACCTTGGCGTCGCCTGAGTCGGCAAGCACGGCGTGGTGCAATCCGGTAGCCGGAAACTCCCCATGGTTGCAGGGGGCAACAGCGATATCGGGACGGCGGCAGGCAGTTTCGCCGAACAATAGCCACTATTCGGATGCCGCGTACGCAAAGGCAGCGTAGCTTGTCGACATGCCGTCGGCCGCCCGCGAACGGGTTGGCTGGCGGCTTCGAATTGTTGGTAGCAAAAATCCCGCCGCAGCCCTGTTCAGGCCATCTTCTTTCTCCACTAAC
>JARXKM010000237.1:5591-7667 GCA_030272785.1 Pseudomonadota bacterium | reverse complement strand
GCAGTGGGACTTGAACTACCTGATGCAACTGTGGCGCGCGATCGAAGGCGCCGGCAAGCAAGGCAACGGCGCCTTCCTGATCTACCAGGAATCGTCGCTCGTCATCCGCGCCATCCGCGACTACTTCCAGCCCGACATCGGCGAGATCCTGATCGACACCGACGACATCTACGAGCAGGCGCACCAGTTCATGAGCCACGTGATGCCCGACATGGTGCACCGCGTCAAGCGCTACAGCGACGACGTGCCGCTGTTCTCGCGTTTCCAGATCGAACACCAGATTGAAACGGCGTACTCGCGCACCGTGCCGCTGCCGTCCGGCGGCGCGATCGTCATCGACCACACCGAGGCGCTGGTCTCGGTCGACGTCAACTCGGCGCGCGCGACGCGCGGTTCCGACATCGAGACGACCGCCTTCAACACCAACTGCGAAGCGGCAGAAGAAGTGGCCCGTCAGCTGCGCCTGCGCGACCTGGGCGGCCTGATCGTCATCGACTTCATCGACATGGAAGTGGCGAAGAACCAGCGCGAGGTCGAAACGCGCCTCAAGGATGCGCTGCACCACGACCGCGCCCGCGTCCAGATGGGCAAGATCTCCCGCTTCGGCCTGATGGAACTGTCGCGCCAGCGCCTGCGTCCGTCGCTGTCCGAAGGCAGCCACGTGACCTGCCCGCGCTGCTCCGGCACCGGCCACATCCGCGACACCGAATCGTCCGCCCTGCAAGTCCTGCGCATCATCCAGGAAGAGGCGATGAAGGAAAATTCGGCCACCATTCACGTCCAGGTACCAGTCGACGTGGCCGCCTTCCTGCTCAACGAAAAGCGCGGCGAAGTGCTGAAGATCGAGAACCGCCACCGCATCGGCGTGATCCTGATCCCGAACAAGCACCTCGACACGCCGCACTACAAGCTCGAGCGCATCAAGCACGACGATCCGCGCCTTGAAGACAGCCAGGCCAGCTACACCTTGGCCGAGACGGCCGACACCGACATGGCCTACAGCAAGCGCCAGAAGGAAGAGCTCAAGCCGCGCCAGGAAGCCGTCGTCAAGACGATCACCCCGGCCCAGCCTGCGCCGATGGTCGACCGTTCCGAGCCGGTCAAGCCGGCGCCGGTGGTCGCCGCGCCGGTGCTGACCGCGCCGGTCGAGGAAAGTTTCCTCGACAAGATCATCAACTTCTTCATGGGCAAGAAAGCCACCCCGGTGGCCGCGCCAGCGCCCGTGGTAGTGCCAGCGGTCAAGCCGGCCGCCCCGGCCGAACGTGGCGGCGACCGCAACGCCCGCGGCCCGCGTGGCCGCAGCCGCAGCGGCAAGCCGGGCGGACGCGACGAGCGCGAGCCGGGCGCCAAGCCGGGCCCGGTCGACGAGACCGCCAAGGCGGCCGACGCCGAAACCCGCGCCGCCCGTCCACCGCGTCCGCCACGCCCGCCACGCGAGGCCCGCGAGCCGCGCGAGCAGGCCGATGCGCTGGCACCGGCCGCGCCGCGCGCCGAGCGGGGCGAGCGTCCCGACCGCGCCGAACGCACGCCGCGTCCGCCACGCGAGCGTGCCGACTATCGCGCTGTCGTTGCCGAAGCGAAGTCCGATGAGGTGGCCGTCCCCGAAGCGGTGATCGTCGCGCCTGAAGAATTGGTCGCCGTGGCGCCCGTCGCCGAACAGGATGCCGAGGCGCAAGTGGTCAAGACCGTCACGACCATCGGCCCGAACGGCGAAGAGATCGAAGTCGAAGCCGGCGGCGATGAGCCGCGCCGTCGTCGTCGTCGGGGCGGACGCAACCGCAACCGCCGCGACCGCGACTCGGTCGAAGGTGAAAACGAGGGCGGCGACAGCGAAGGCGAAGAAGCACCGGCAGCAGTTGCCATCGCCGCGCCGACGTTTACCCCGGTCGCTGACCAGGAAGTCGCTG
Organism: Pseudomonadota bacterium; assembly: GCA_030272785.1. Classification (GTDB taxonomy): domain Bacteria; phylum Pseudomonadota; class Gammaproteobacteria; order Burkholderiales; family Burkholderiaceae_D; genus JAFCUW01. Next base: position 5,760 of record JARXKM010000237.1, on the reverse strand, counting down.
CGGCGTCGGAACCGGTGTCGGAATATGTGGTGACACCGGTCGTCGAGCCAGTTGCACAGGTGGTAGCGGCGGTCGCGGTTGAAGCGCCGGTTGCCGAAGCAGCGCAAGTTGCCGAGGCAGCGCCGGTTGTCGAAGCCGCGCCGGTTGTCGAAGCGGCGCCGGTTGTCGA
>JARXKM010000237.1:0-5491 GCA_030272785.1 Pseudomonadota bacterium | reverse complement strand
CAGTTGTCGAGGCAGCACCGGTTGTCGAAGCAGCGCCAGTCATCGCCGCGCCAGCAGCCGCTGTCGAAGAGCGCGTCGTGGCCGTTCCTGTCGCCGTGCAAACCGCGCCGGAAGAAGCGATCGCACCGGCACCAGCAGCAGCTGAACCGGTTGCCGTTGCCGCCCCGGCGCCAGTTGCCGCGTCAGCCCCGGCACCGGCACCAGCGATTGTCGACTTGAAGGAAATCCTCGGCTCGGCCGGCTTGACGCTGGCGGCCACGGACCCTGAGAAGCTGCGCGCTGCGCAAGAAGCGGCTGCCAAGGCAGCGCCACCGGTACGCGTCCCACGTGAACGCAAGCCGTTGCCGCCGCAAGTGGACGAACCGTTGATCCAGATCGACACCACCCGCCAGTAATGCGCGGGCGGTAAGTCGAAATGAAAAAGGGAAGCCGCGTGCTTCCCTTTTTTACGTCAATCATGCACGTTTTGCAGTAAAAGAAGATCAGATCTCCGTCCCAAGAAACTGCATCCCATCACCACATGACACCGACATGACACTACCGCGCGACACCCGGCCCGATCCCGTCACCCTGCGTATGGCCTTCTGGTATTGGCTCAAGCTCGGCTTCGTCAGCTTCGGCGGGCCGGCCGGGCAGATCGCGATGATGCACGCCGAACTGGTCGAACGGCGCCGCTGGATCTCCGAACAGCGCTTCCTGCACGCGCTGAACTACTGCATGCTGCTGCCCGGCCCTGAAGCCACCCAGCTGGCCGTCTACATCGGCTGGCTGATGCACAAGACGCGCGGCGGCATCCTCGCCGGCGTGCTGTTCGTGCTGCCCTCGCTGCTGATCCTGATCGTGCTGTCGTGGATCTACATGGCCTACGGCAGCCTGCCGGCCGTCGTCGGCGTCATGTACGGCATCAAGCCGGCGGTGGTCGCCATCGTCCTCGCCGCCGCCTGGCGCATCGGCAGCCGCACGCTGAAGAACCCGGTACTGATCGCCATCGCGGTGACTGCCTTCCTCGCCATCGCCGCGCTGCACCTGCCGTTCCCGCTGATCGTGCTGGGCGCCGCCCTCGCAGGCCTGGCCGGCGGGCGCTGGTGGCCGCACTACTTCCAGGTCGGCGGCAGGCATCCGGGCAGCGCCGCATCGTACGGCCGCGCACTCATCGACGACGACACTGCCACGCCGGCCCACGCCACCTTCAGCTGGCCGCGGTTGGCGCGCGTGGCGCTGATCGGCCTGGCCATCGGCGCCGCCGCCTGGCTGCTGCTGGCCGCCCGCTTCGGCGCCTCCGGCACGCTCGCCGCGATGGGCTGGTTCTTCACCAAGGCCGCCTTGATGACCTTCGGCGGCGCCTACGCGGTGCTGCCCTACGTCTACCAGGGCGGTGTCGAGCACTACCACTGGCTGACCGGTCCGCAGATGATCGACGGCCTGGCGCTCGGCGAAACCACGCCCGGCCCGCTGATCATGATCGTCGCCTTCGTCGGCTTCGTCGGCGCCTGGAGCGACGCCCTGTTCGGTCCCGGTGCGCGCCTGCTGGCCGGGATCGCTGGCGCTGGCGTCGCCACCCTGTTCACCTTCCTGCCCTCGTTCATCTTCATCCTGGCCGGCGGACCGCTGGTCGAATCGACCCGTGACGACGTGCGCATGACGGCGCCGCTGACGGCCATCTCGGCGGCGGTGGTCGGTGTCATCGTCAGCCTCGCCGTGTTCTTCGGCGAACACGTGTTCGTCCAGCCCGGCCGCGTGGATGGCGTTGCCGTCGCCATCAGCGCCGCCGCCTGCCTCGCCCTGTTCCGCTTCAAGATCGGCACCATCAAATTGATCTTCGCCTGTGCGCTTGTCGGCCTCGTGCTATCGTATTGGCATGGCTGAAAAAATCATCATGCTCAGCGATGAGCGCCGGCCAGCGATGGCCGTTCCCGCCGTTCTCGAAGCGCCCACCGGCCGCCTGGACGATACCTTGGCGCGTCCCTTGCACGACCTGCGCATCTCCGTGACCGACCGCTGCAATTTCCGCTGCGTGTACTGCATGCCCAAGGAAGTGTTCGACAAGGACTACGCCTACCTGCCGCACACCGCCCTGCTGTCGTTCGAGGAAATCACCCGGGTCGCCACCCTGTTCGTCGCCCACGGCGTCGAAAAGATCCGCCTGACCGGCGGCGAACCGCTGTTGCGCAAGAACGTCGAGCGGCTGGTCGGCATGCTGGCCGCCCTGCGCACCCCGAGCGGACGCCCACTCGACCTGACGCTTACCACCAACGGCTCATTGCTGGCGCGCAAGGCGCAATCCTTGAAGGACGCCGGCCTGAACCGCGTCACCGTTTCGCTCGACTCGCTCGACGACGCCACCTTCAAGCGCATGAACGACGTCGACTTCGCGGTCGCCGACGTCCTCGAAGGCATCGCCGTGGCGCACCAGGTCGGCCTCGGCCCGATCAAGATCAACATGGTCGTCAAGGCCGGCATGAACGACCAGGAAATCGTGCCGATGGCGCGCCACTTCAAGGACACGCCGTTCATCTTGCGCTTCATCGAATACATGGACGTGGGCGCCTCGAACGGCTGGAACATGGCCGAAGTGATTCCCTCGGCCGAGGTGGTGCGGCGCATCTCGGCGGCCATGCCGCTGGTCGCGCTCGACCCCAACTACAGCGGCGAAACGGCGGCGCGCTGGCGCTACGCCGACGGCGGCGGCGAAGTCGGCATGATCTCGTCGGTCACCCAGTCATTCTGCAAGGACTGCACGCGGGCGCGCCTGTCGACCGAAGGGCAGCTCTACACCTGCCTGTTCGCCAGCCGCGGCCACGACCTGCGCGCGCTGCTGCGCGAAGGGCGCAGCGACGCCGAGATCGCCGCTGCCGTCGCCCAGCTGTGGCGCGCCCGCACCGACCGCTACTCCGACACGCGGACCATCAACACCTCAGGCATTGCACACGGCCCCAAGCGGGTCGAAATGTCCTACATCGGCGGATAACACAGCATGAAAAAAAATGAAGCGATCAGCGCCTTGATCCTGGCGGGCGGGCGCGGCTCGCGCATGGGCCACGTCGACAAGGGCCTGCAGGCGTTCCGCGGCACCACCATGGTCCAGCACGTGCTCGAACGGCTGGCGCCGCAGGTGGGCAGCATCGCCATCAACGCCAACCAGAACCTGGACGCCTACGCCGCGTTCGGCGCGCCGGTGTGGCCCGACGAGACCAGCGGTTTCGCCGGCCCCCTGGCCGGCCTCGAAGCGGGCCTGCGCCACTGCGCCACGCCCTACCTGGTTAGCGCACCGTGCGACTCGCCGTTCCTGCCGCGCGACCTGGCCGCGCGCCTGTTCCACGCACTGCAATCGCAAGGCGCCGACGTCGCGCTGGCGGTGACTCAGGAAGCGGGCATGCGCAAGCAGCCGCACCCGGTATTCTGCCTCGTCAAGACCAGCTTGCTGCCGGTGCTGTCGCGCTACCTGCTCGAAGGCGGACGCAAGATGGACGGCTGGTACGCCGGCCTGACAGTGGCTGAAGTCGTGTTCGACGACAGCGAGGCGTTCCGCAACATCAACACGCTCGACGAGCTGCACAGCCTCGACGCGACGCGCGCGCCGCGCCTGCAGGACGTTGTCAGCTGCCTGTCCGATTACGACCCCGACGCGCTGCCGGTGCGGCATGCGCAGCAGATCATCCGCGACTTCGTCACCCCGATCCGCTCGGTCGAAAAGGTCGCGCTGCGTTCGGCGCTCGACCGCGTGCTGGCGGCCGACATCGTCTCGCCGATCAGCGTGCCGGCGCACGACAATTCGGCGATGGACGGCTACGCGCTGCGCGGCGCCGACCTGCGCGCCGACGGCCCCACGACCCTGAAAGTGATCGCCACCGTCTACGCCGGCCGGCCCAGCGAACTGGTGCCCGGCGCCGGCGAATGCGTGCGCATCATGACCGGCGGCGTGATGCCGGCCGGCTGCGACAGCGTGATCCCGCAAGAGCACGTGGCGCGCATCGGCGAGGCCGACATCGCCATCGACCCCGGCGCCATCCGCACCGGCGACAACCGCCGCTTCGCCGGCGAAGACCTGATGGCCGGCAGCGCCGCGCTCAGCAAGGGCAAGATCATCCGCCCGGCCGACCTCGGCCTGCTCGCCTCGCTCGGCATCGCCGAAGTGCCGGTGCAGCGGCGCCTGCGCGTCGCCTTTTTTTCGACCGGCGACGAACTGCGCTCGATCGGCGAGGCGCTCGACGCCGGCTGCGTCTACGACAGCAACCGCTATACCTTGTACGGCATGCTGACCCGGCTCGGCTGCGACATCGTCGACATGGGCATCGTGCGCGACGACCCGCGCGCGCTCGAAGAAGCGCTGCGCACCGCCTGCGAAAACGTCGACGCCATCGTCACCTCGGGCGGCGTCTCGGTCGGCGCCGCCGACTACACGCGCGAGATCATGGCGCGCCTGGGCGACGTCACGTTCTGGAAGATCGGCATGCGGCCGGGACGCCCGCTCGCGTTCGGCAAGATCACCTCGAACGGCAAGAGCGCCTTCCTGTTCGGACTGCCCGGCAATCCGGTTGCGGTGATGGTGTCGTTCTACTTCTTTGCGCGCGCCGCGCTGCTGCACATGATGGGCGCCGACGCCCCGCTGCCGCTGCTGCGCGTGAAGTCGCAAGGCCCGATCCGCAAGAAAACCGGCCGCACCGAATACCAGCGCGGCATCCTCTCGCAGGACGCCGGCGGAGTCCAGCAGGTGGCCATCACCGGCTCGCAAGGATCGGGCATCTTGCGCTCGATGTCGCAGGCGAACTGCATGGTGGTGCTGCACGACGAACAGGGCAACGTGGCCGCCGGCGACATGGTCGAAGTGCTGCTGTTCGAAGGCCTGGTCTGATCGCGGCTCAAAAATACTCGGGATAGTCGCGCAGCAGCGTTTGTTCGAACTGATTGACCGCCGTGAACAGGTTCAGTGCCGGCGCGATACGCCGGCCCGCATCCCAGCTGCGCCAGGCACGCGGCATGTCGAAACCGGCGAACAAGGTGTCGCCCATGTCCTTGTAGGCACCGGCCAGCGCCGGATTGGCGCGCAGCACGCTGGCGAACAGCTGCAAGGCGGTGGCGCGCTCGCCCAGCTTCATCCGGTCGTTCGCCTCGAACAACTGCAGCATGTGCCGCTTGCGCATGGTTTGCGCGCGCATCGACTGCATCACCTGCACCGCCGCGCTCAGGCCCGCCTTGTCGGACGGGTTCATCGCCGCGAGAACACTGCGCACCGCCGGATCGGCCTGCAACAGGGCCTTGCGGTCGGCGGAAAACGGCACCATCGGCGCCCCGCTCATCAAGGTCCATTCAATCGTGCCGAGCATCGCGTCGAGCACGCGCTGCTCGCTGAACGCGGCCGTCACCTCCGCCTCGTATGCCAGCCGGTCCTGCTCGGGCGACGGCAACGGCGTGCGCCGCGCGCGGTCGAGCAGCTGATCGATTTCATCGGCACCGCCGGCGCGCTCGGCAAAGCGTGCCAGGTCGTATGTGG
>JARXKM010000236.1 GCA_030272785.1 Pseudomonadota bacterium | reverse complement strand
TGCGATGGCGGTCGGCGGCGCCGCCGAGATGGCGGTGCAGGGCGAGCGGCATGGCGGCGCGGTTGACCGGGTAGCGGCCGCGCACAGCCTGCGCATCATGCTGGTGGTGGGCATCATCCCGCTGGCGATCCGCTGGTGGGGCGGGCACGGGCTTGGTGTCGGCGTCGACCAATTCGTCGCCGGCGCGACGCAGGTGCGCTACGGCCCGCTGCTGCTGCTGGTGCTGCTGACGTGCCTGGGAGGCATCGTCACGATGCGGCTCGACGTCCCCAACGCCTGGGTGATCGGGCCGCTGCTGGTGGCCATCGTCCTCACTGCCGGCGGCGTGCACCTGAGCCGGCTGCCCGAATGGGTGATTCGCGCCGGCCAGCTGTGCATCGGCGTCTCGCTCGGCACCCGCTTCACGCCTGGCTTCGTGCACACCGCGCCGCGTTTCCTCGCCAGTTGCGCCGCCTGTACGCTGGCGATGATGGTGCTGGCGGCCGGCTTCGGCATTGGCCTGGCGGCGCTGGGCGGCATTGATGCCGGCACGGCGATCCTTGCCACCTCGCCGGGCGGCATTGCCGAGATGGCGCTGACGGCGCGCGTGCTGCACCTGGGCGTACCGATCGTCACCGCCTTCCACGTCGCGCGCATGGTTGCCGTGGTGCTGCTGATCGGCCCCTTGTACCGGTTGAGTGCGCGCTAACCCCTGGGGTCAGTGCCGGCAATCGTACACGGGATGGGCGGTACCCCAGGGGTCAGTGCCGGCAATCGTACACGGACTGTGCCGTTGTCACGATCAGGATCACCGCTCAGCGCAATGGCGGCGGGCTGTGCTGGATCATGACGTCAATGCCAGCGCCCGCTAGAGTCTTTTGATGACCCGACCTCTCAGACTCGAATTTCCCGGCGCGCTGTACCATGTGACCGGCCGCGGCGACCGGCGCCATGCCATCTATCGCGACGACACCGACCGCTACGCCTGGCTCGACGTGCTCGGCCTGGTTGCCGCGCGCTTTCACTTCGTCATCCACGCTTACTGCCAGATGGGCAACCACTATCACCTGATGGTGGAAACGACCGAAGGCAATCTCAGCCAGGGCATGCGGCAACTGAACGGCATCTATTCGCAGCGCGTCAATCGCCGCCACGGCCAGGTCGGGCACGTGTTCCAGGGGCGCTACCATGCGCTGCTGGTGCAGAAGGATGCCCATCTGCTCGAGCTGGCGCGCTACCTGGTGCTCAATCCGGTGCGCGCCGGCATGGTCGACACACCTGACGCGTGGCATTGGAGCAGCCACCATTGCATGCTCGATGGGGCCGGCAAGCCGGACTGGCTCGAGGTCGACTGGCTGCTTGGGCAGTTCGGCGCCGGCCGCGGCGACGCGATCGCCGCCTATCGGCAATTCGTTGCAGCTGGCACGGCGTCGGACAGCCCGCTCAAGCGGGTGCACTATCAGCTGGTGGTGGGCGATGACGATTTCGCCGCGCGCCATCGCCGGCACGACGGGCACGCCGGCCACGCCGGACTGGCCGCGGTGAGTCGGGCGCAACGCCGGATCGCCGCGTTGACCTTGCCCGAATACCAGGCCGCGTTCGCCGATCGCGACGCGGCGATGGCGCACGCCTACCGGTCGACCGTGTTTACGATGGCGCAGATCGGCGCACACTTCGCCGTCTCGCCGCGAACGGTCGGCCGCGCCGTCAAACGCTTCGAAGGCAGCGCAATGCTGAGCCCGTGTGCGAATGCCGGCACTGACCCCCGGGGTGAGTGATCAGCCCGTGTCCGGATGCCGGCACTGACCCCCGGGGTGGCGCTCAGGCGGCTGGCTTGTAGTTGCGCCGGCGCACCAGGGCGGCGGCGCCGAGACCGCCCAGCAGCAGCGCCAGGCTGCCCGGCTCGGGCACCTTGTTGGGCGAACTGGCATGTTGGCCGTCATTGAAGCCGGCCAGTTCGGTGGCCACGAAGTAGTGGTTGGCGTTGACCTGGATGGTCGAGGCCCAGCGGTCGACGATCACGGTGCCGTTGATCACACCCCAGTCCGCCGTCACCGCCGCCTTCGGCGCCAGCACGCTGCCGATCACGCCCTTGACGTTGACGCTGGTCGCTTCGTAGAAATTGAACAGCACGTTGTAGCCGGCCAGCGGCTCGAAGCTGATGCCGCCTTCGTTGAAGGTGACGCTGTTGCCGCTGACGTTGAAGATCAAGGTCTCGCCGGCAGTCAGCTTGTCGAGCGTCCAGCTGCTCGAGTTCCTGAACATGCTCTCCGAGACGTTGAATACGTCGACCTTGCCGTTGCCGCTGCCGGTCAGCTTGACGCCGCTGTACAGGGCCGCCACCGAACCGGTCGCGCCCACTCGCGACAACGTGGTCGAAAGCGTGTTGTAGTACGCCGCGGCGGCGTTGAAATCGATCGGGCTGGTGCGCGACGTCGGCGCCGCTGCGGCATAGGTCAGCGTGGTGGTGCCGCCGACGTAGGCGAGGCCGTTGTTGATCGATCCGCCCGTCAAGGTCAGGTTGCCGCCGGCCACCAGCGCATAGCCGTTCGTGCCGAAGGCGTCCTTGTTGAGCGCGTTGACCGAATAGCTCGACAGCTTGACGTTGCCGCCGGCCAGCAGCGCGCCCTCGACATCGCTCGACGGCGCCGTGAAATCATGGATCGCGTACAGGTTGGCGCCGCCGATCGCGCCGGTAAGGTCGATCACGCCGGCCTGCGAGCCATGCGCGGCGAGCAGCGAGATCAGCAGCAGACCAGTCTTGAATGTTGTCATTTTTATGTTCTATAGAGAAATAAATCGTTCTCAATAGTATCATTATTCGGCGCGGCGGGCTCGCTTGTGACCAGCAGCTGTGGTTTGCGCAAATCATGCGCGTCAGCGCGGCAGCATCACCAGGATCTCCCACGCGGCGGCGTCGTGCTCATGCACGAAGCGCACCACCGAGTCGACCGTGACGGTGTCGATCTTGCCGGCCATGCGGCGCTCGAACGGCTGGTCGTCGAAGGCGACGTTGGCGCGGAACATGCGCGCGCCGAGCCGCGTCATGGCCGGGATGTCGAGCGTGATCGGCTGGTAGCCGGCCAGCTTGAGCCAGGCCTGCGCCTGGCCGCGGCCGCTGATCGGCAGCTCCGACAGGCTCGCCGCATACGTCTCGAGCAGCCACTGGTTGGAGTTCTGGTAGGCGGTCGAAAACGGAAACGCCAGCATGTTGTAGCGCCCGTCGTGCAGCCGCAGCGGCGTGGTCGAGCCGAGCATGGCCGCAATGCGCGCCTGCGCGGCGGCGCCCGGCACCACGATGCGCGTCTCGTAGGCGAACATATCGTCGAGGAAGAAATTGCCCAGCCCTTCGTCGAACAGCGCCGACTGCGCGCTGCCGCACTGGTTCAGTTCATGCACCACCATCCAGCGCCCCTGCGGGTGGTCGCGCCATACATAGCCCATGTGCGAGTAGCGCAGGCCGTACTTCGACAGGTCCTGGCCGACGCGCGCGATCAGCGCCACCTGGGCGCCCGATTTGTCGAGCGCGACGACGGTGCGTTCGGCCAGCTTCATCGCCTTGGTGAAGCTGGCGACGTCGGCCTGCTTCGCCTCGCACGGCGTGCCGGCGCCGGCCAGGCCGGCCTTCAGCAGGAACAGGAGCAGCAGCAGCGGGCGCTTCACGCTCAGCCCCGCGCGCTGACGCGTGTATGGTGCAGCAGCGCCTTGCCCGCTTCGTTCGGGATAAAGGCGAGCACCTTGCCGGCGGCCACCAGCAGGCAGCCGGTCGATGTCGCCACCACGCTGACCGAGGCGCCGGCCACCAGCGCGGCCTCGCGCGCGGCACGCCCGCTCAGACGCAGCGTCGCCTGCGCCGCGTCGGAGGCGCCGGCCAGCACCACCACGCTGGCGTCGCCGGCCGCTTCGACGCTTTCGATCACCACCGTGCCGGAGGCGGCCAGCGCCGACAGCGAGCCCACCACCAGCGTCGCCGAGCCTTCGGCGACCAGCTCGGAGGCGCCCGACAAGTCGGTGCTGCCCTGCGGTTCGGCGGCGTGCGCGCCCGCCACGAGCGAGCACAGCAGCATCAGGACGATCGGTTTCATGGTCGCGCTTTCATCAGGCATGCCGGATCGGCAAGCGCATCATTCGCGCTTTTCCCGGCCGGCTCAAGACAATGCGGCCAAGTATCGCCGCGCGCTACGCCCGGTAGCACGCGGCGCCCCCCACTACGGATAGGGAAACATTGTTTGTTTATACCGACGATGTGCGGTAGTTTACGACTCTTCCCATCGCGAGTACCGCCAGCATGAGCCAATCGAGCCAGTTTTCCCTGTTGACGCAGCGCCGCTTCGCGCCGTTTTTCTGGACCCAGTTTTTCGGCGCCTTCAACGACAACCTGTTCAAGACGGCGCTGCTGGTGATGCTTACCTTCGACGCCCTGAACTGGACCTCGGTGAGCGCCGCCACGCTCAACATCGTGCTGCCGGCGCTGTTCATCCTGCCCTACGTGGTGTTTTCCGCCACCGCCGGCCAGATCGCCGACAAGGTCGAAAAATCGCGCCTGGCGCGCATCGTCAAGTGGTTCGAGATCGCCGTCATGCTGGTCGCCGGCATCGGCTGGCTCAGCCATACCCTGTGGCTGCTGGTGGCCGCGCTGGTCGGCATGGGCGTGCATTCGACCCTGTTCGGCCCCGTCAAGTACGCCTACCTGCCGCAGAACCTGAAGCCGGAGGAACTGGTCGGCGGCAACGGCGTCATCGAGATGGGCACCTTCGTCGGCATCCTGCTCGGCGAAATCGTCGGCGCGCTGCTGGTCGCGCACAAGCCGTTCGGCATCGAACTGGTGGCCGGCGCGACCTTGCTGGTGGCCGTCATCGGGCTCGTCGCCAGCTACCGCATCCCGCTCTCGCCGGCGCCCGAGCCGGCGCTGCAGATCAACCCGAACCCGCTGGCCGAATCGCTGCGCAACCTGGCCTTCTCGCGCCAGAACCGCACCGTGTTCCTGTCGATGCTGGGCAATTCCTGGTTCTGGTTCTACGGCGCGCTGATGCTGTCGCAGTTCCCGGTCTACGCCAAGGACTACCTGCATGGCGACCACGGCGTGTTCGTGCTGCTGCTGACCGTTTTCTCGCTCGGCATCGGCACCGGCTCGCTGCTGTGCGAGCGCCTGTCCGGGCGCAAGGTCGAAATCGGCCTGGTGCCGTTCGGCTCGATCGGCCTGTCGGTGTTCGGCATCGACCTGTATTTCGCCAGCCTGGGCTACACCAACAGCGCCGCGGTCGACATGGCCGGCCTGCTGCACCAGGCCGGCGTGGCGCGCATCCTCGCCGACGTCGTGCTGATCGGCGTGTTCGGCGGCCTGTTCATCGTGCCGCTGTTCGCCCTGATCCAGACCCGCTGCGACCCGCGCCACGTCTCGCGCACCATCGCCGGCATGAACATCATGAACGCGCTGTTCATGGTGGCGTCGGCGCTGCTGGCAATGGTGCTGCTCAAGCTGGGCGCGACGATCCCGCAGATGTTCCTCGCCACCGCGATCCTGAACGCGCTGGTGGCGCTGTACATCTTCTCGCTGGTGCCAGAATTCCTGATGCGCTTCCTGGCCTGGCTGCTGATCCACACCATCCACCGCGTCAAGGTGGTCGGCGTCGAACGCATCCCCGAATCGGGGCCGGCGGTGCTGGTGTGTAACCACGTCAGCTATGTCGATGCGATCGTGATCGGCGCGGCCAGCCCGCGCCCGATCCGCTTCGTGATGGACCACCACATCTTCGCCACGCCGCTGCTCGGCTGGATCTTCCGCACCGCCAAGGCGATCCCGATCGCGCCGGCCAGGGAAGACCCGTGGCTGATGGAAAAGGCCTATATCGACATCGCGCAGGCGCTGCACCAGGGCGACCTGGTGTGCATCTTCCCGGAAGGGCGCCTGACCACCACCGGCGAAATGGGTGAATTTCGCGGCGGGATCGCCAAGATCGTTGAGCGCAGCAAGGTGCCGGTGATCCCGATGGCGCTGCGCGGCCTGTGGGGCAGCCTGCTCACGCGCGATCCGGGCAAGCTGTTCGAACGCTCGTTTACGCGCGGTCCGCGCTCGCGCCTGGCGCTGGCGATCGGCGCGCCGGTCGCGCCGCAGCAAGCCACGCCCGAGTACCTGCACCAGCAAGTGAAAGCGCTGCGCGGCGACTGGAAGTAGGCGCGCCGGCCGGCCGACCGATGGATGCGGTCGCGACCGGCGCCGACACTGCCCTTTCAAAATAAATTATGATAGGGCGTGCCACAATTTCGCGGCCCGCCATTTTGTTTGCAAAGGCAGCACACATCCATGAACTGCATACCGCGGCCGGCGCGATGAAAATTCGGGCCTACCTTGCGCTGATGGTCGCCGCCATCCTGGTCCCGGTGATCCTGTTTTCGACCATCTCGCTGAACCTGCTGCTCAAGGCCGAGCGCGAAGCGGCGCTCAAGGGCGTGCGCGAGATGGCGCGCATCTCGCTCGTCAGCGTCGACCGCGAACTGACCAATACCCAGAGCGCGCTGCGCATGCTGGCCACCTCCACCCACCTGGCGCGCGGCGAGTTCGCGCAGTTCTACGACAAGGCGCGCTACGCCGACACGGTGGGCGCCACCTGGACCGCGCTGCTGGCCGCCGACGGCACGCTGCTGCTGACCACCTCGGCCCCGTACGGCACTGCGCTGCCGCCGACCACCGCCGCGGCGCGCGTGCAAAAAGCGCTCGCCGCCGGCACGCCGCAAATATCGGACCTGATCCGCGGCGCCGTCACCCGGCAGCTGCTGGTCTGCGTCGATGTGCCGGTCACCACCGTCAAGGGCGCGCGCTACGTGATTTCGCAGGGCTTCCGGGTCGAGCATTTCGGGCGCGTGCTCACCCAACTGAAGGTGCCGGCCGGCTGGCAGGTGGGCGTATTCGACCGCAACGGCGCCACCATTGCGCAGGCCGGCGCGGCGGCCGCGGCCGGTGCCGGCTTGCGCGCGGCGACTCGCGCCGATCCCGCCGGCGTGGTCCGCAACGACGGCGACGGCGACGGCGAGCGCAAGATGTACACGGTGCTGGAACGCTCCGCGCTGTCCGGCTGGACGGTGGCGGTGGCCGCGCCGCAGGCGGAGATCGAAGCGGTCGCGCGGCGCGCGCTGCTGGTGTCGATCCTCGGCCTGGCGGCGGCGATTGGCTGCGCCGGCGTCGCCGCCGTGTTCTTCGCGCGCCGCCTGTCGCAGTCGATCCACCGCGCGGCGCAGTCGGCGCATGCGCTGGCGCGCGGCGAGGAAGCGCAGCAATCGCAGGCTTCCGGCGTGGTCGAGGTGGACGCGGTGCAGGCGGCGATCGTCGCCGCCGGCGCGGTGCTCGGCCGCGAGAAGCAGTCGCGCCTGCAGGCCGAGCGCGACCGCGAGATCCTGTTCGCCAGCGAGCACGCGGCGCGCACCATGGCCGAACAGCAGAACCGCGCCAAGGACGAATTCCTGGCGATGCTGGGCCACGAACTGCGCAATCCGCTCGCCGCCATCGTCAACGCGGCAGGCGTGATGGCGTTCAAGGATGTGCCGCCGGCCGGGTTGACGATAGCGCGCGCCGCCGAGGTGATCGCGCGCCAGAGCGGCCACCTGACCCGCATCGTCGACGACCTGCTCGATGTCGGCCGTGTCCAGTCCGGCAAGATCCGGCTCGAACGGCAGCTGCTGCGCCTCGACGCGCTGGTCGAGAC
>JARXKM010000235.1 GCA_030272785.1 Pseudomonadota bacterium | reverse complement strand
GCGCCGCCAGCCAGGTCGGTGCCGGCAGCGCTGGCATCTCGAGGCGCAGTCCCGACGGCAGAATCAGTGTGCATGCGCCCGATGGCGGCGCGGCCTCTGCAATGCGCACGTCCACGAATTTGCCGTGGGCCGAAGGCGTAGCCCCGCCATCCACCTCCTGCAACTTCTGGCGCCAGTAGTACAGCGATGCCAGCGACAGACAATGACGCTTCGCGTAAACAGTCACCGCGACGCCTTCCTGCCGAATCGCGGCAACGTGCTGCTTCCAAAACTCGGTCGTGTTTTCCATGCTTGCTCCGGTATAAAATCGAAGTAGCAAGAATGCGGAAATTCGGCTTAGCCAACAAGTCTGGGGTTTATGGAGCGCTTACATTCTCTCGACATTACTCCCTTCGAGAAAACCTTGACACTGTCTGCTACTACAGATGAAGCGTACCAGTTCGCGCCCCTCAATTCGCCAAACGTCTTTGCAAGCGGTATCGTGGAAACACGCTTTTCTGGTGAAGTCATCGGGCCCTATGCCGCAATCCTGCGCGCTGTCATCAAGCAAAGGCTGGATAGGACGGCCAGCGAGCCAAGCTATTGGAAACAACGCGCATACCCGCAATTGCCCGGACAGGGTCAACTCGTTCGTGTGGCGGTGTGGGAACCCGACGGCTTGGATATTGGATTGTTCAGGCACTCTGAAACCGCTTGCTTGATTGTCGGGCCAGGAGTGGGTTGTCTGGTGGATCCGCATATCGATGGGGTGGATCGTTCGCAGGCATGGGCCTTCGTCAAAGGCTTTCACGACCTCTTTTCAGATGAGACGTCGCCGCAGGCGAAGGCTTGGCAAGACTGGCAAGCCCAGCGCGCGAAAGAAATAGGCCAACTTGCGCTTGCCCCTCAACGACACGCGCAACTCATTCAGGCCATGCAGCAACTGGGCCTGGCGACTGCCGAGCTGGCTGAGGCGCAAGCGAAGCAACACGGCACCCACGTGGCAGGGATTGTCGTCCAGGACAATCCATTCGCCGAAGTGGTCGCGATCCGCGACACGCTTCCCCTGGCTGACGACGCGGCTGCGTTTCATCGCATCCGCGATTTTCTAAGGACGAACAAGGTCAGAGTCGTGAATATGAGTTGGGGGTTTGCTGCCGATAGGAATCCAACTGCGGATTTGGCAGCATTTGAAGAGCAGATGTTGAAACTTTTTACAGCATTTCCCGATACATTATTCGTGGCTGCGGCAGGCAATGACGACGACGCCATCGACAAGCACCGTTTTTTGCCCGCCAGCCTGAGTGCCCCCAACTTGCTCACGGTAGGGGCTGTCGACCAAGACGGCCAAGTCACGTTTTTCACCAACGTCGGTTCGCATGTTGCACTATACGCCAACGGCGACATGGTCCACAGCGTAGGACCGACCGGCTACCCGTTGGAGATGAGCGGCACAAGCATGGCGGCACCGCAGGTATGCAATGTTGCGGCCAAATCGCTGAGCCAGCACCCAAGTTTGTCGGTCGCTGAATTGAAGCATTTGCTGATCGATGGTGCGGACGAGCTGCTATCCGGCAATCAGCTCCCAGCACCGATTAAAATTCTCAATCCCGCCCACAGTGCTGCACTGAGTGGACGATGACTTTTGGTGAGCACGATGAATTTGCCAGCTAGTACTACGGCGTCACCGCCGGCAGTGAAAAATGCAGGCGCACGCCGTCGCCTGGCGCGCTTTCGAGGCGCATGCGGCCCTTGAAGATCGCCTGCACCAGATTGTGCACGATCGACAGCCCCAGGCCGGAGCCGCCCTGCCCCAGTTTGGTGGTGTAGAAGGGTTCGAACACTTTATGCTGCAAGTGCGCCGCGATGCCGTGGCCGTCGTCGCTGTAGCACAGCTCGACCATGCCCTCGCCGCAACTGGCTTCGATGCTGATCCGCCCGCCCTCGATGCCTTCGAAGGCGTGGGTGATCGAATTCATGATGATATTGTTGATGATCTGCTCGAGGTGGCCGGGAAAACTGTCCATCTCGATTCCGGCGCCAATATCGAGTTCGATCGCCACCTTCGCGCGACGGATGGTGGGTCCCAAGGCGTTCAGGCTGTCCTGCACTGTGGTGCGCAGGTCGAAGCGGCGCCGGCGCTGGCTGGTCTGGTCGACTGCGACCCGCTTGAAGCTCTCGATCAGCTCATTCGAGCGTTGGCCGTTGCGCTCGATAAGGTTGCTGACGTCGAGGCATTCTGCCAGGCCGTGCCCCAGGTTCGAGCGGGTCAGTGCGCCGCTGGCGAACGCCGCGCTCAGCGCCTGGATGCGCTCGCACAGTGTCGACGAGGCCAGCAAGATATTGCCGATCGGGGTATTCAGTTCGTGCGACACGCCCGCCACCAGCACGCCCAGCGAGGCCAGTTTTTCCGATTCGACGATCTGCGTCATGGCCTGCCGCAGTTCGCGTGTGCGCTCCTCCACCCTGGCCTCGAGCTGCTCGTTCAGTTCGCGCAGCGCTTCTTCGGCGCGCTTGCGCTCGGACAGGTCGATATGCGTGCAGATCATGCGCTGCGGTCGTCCGTCGCTGTCCTGGCTGACCACCTTGCCATTGTCGAGCACCCATTTCCAGCTGCCGTCCTTGCACAGGGCGCGGTACTCATGCTTGTAGCGCGGGGTGGTGCCGGCGAAATAGGCGCCCATCGCCGCGCGCACCCCGGCGAGGTCGTCCGGGTGTATCAAGCGCTCGCCGCCGGCCACGCTGGCTTCGATATCGTCGGACTCGAAACCATGCATCGCCATCCAGCAGCGCGAATAGACCACCTCGCCGGTACGGATATCCCAATCCCACACGCCGTAGCCAGCCCCTTCCAGGGCAAAGCTCCAGCGCTCTTCGCTGTCGCGCAGGGCCTCGGCCGCGCGCCGGTGCTCGATGCGCCTGGCCGCTTCGTCGAGCTCGCGCGTGATGGCCGGCGGCAGCCGCGCCAAGTTGTCCTTCATGACGTAGTCGTGGGCGCCGGCGCGCATCAGGGCCACCGCGACTTCCTCGCCAATCTTGCCCGAGACGACAATGAAAGGCAGGTCCTGCATGCTCTCGTGCATCAGCACCAGGGCAGCACTGGCCGAAAACTGGGGCAGGTTGTAGTCGGAAAGGATGATGTCCCAGCGCCGAATCGCCAGCGCCGCGCGCATCTGGGGCTCGGTCTCGACACGTTCGAGTTCGACCTCGAAGCCGGCTTTTTTCAGGCAGCGCAAGACCAGCTCGGCATCGCTTTCCGAATCCTCGACCAGCAGAGCGGCAAGTGCGGTCATCGCGCGCGTCCTTGGCCCTTTCAAGGGCCTTCGTTGATCACCAGCCAGTACAGGCCGAGCTGGCGAATCACTTCGGCGAACTGGTGGAAGTCGACCGGCTTGCGGATAAAGCTGTTCACCCCAAGATCGTAGCCCGCCGCAATGTCCTGCTCCTCGCGCGAGGAAGTCAGAATCACCACCGGAATGCGATGGGTTCGCGGGTTGGCGCGGACCTGGCGCAGCACTTCCAGGCCATCGAGCTTGGGCAGCTTCAGGTCGAGCAGCACCAGCACCGGCAGAGCGGTCTCGCCGTTGCCGGCGTAGTTGCCCTCGCTGAACAGGTAGTCCAGGCCTTCCCGGCCGTCCTGCGCCACCACCAGCTTGTTATTGATGTTGTTCTTGGCCAGCGCCCGTTCGGTCAGCCCGATATCGCTCGGGTTGTCTTCCATGAGCAAGATTACTTTCGAATTCATGCCACCTCCCTAAGAGTAAAAAAGAACGTTGCGCCGTTGTCTATCGCGGCGCTAGCCCAGATATGACCGCCGTGACGCTGTACGATGCGCTGCGCCGTCGCTAGGCCGATGCCGGTACCGGCAAATTCACTGGTCTTGTGCAGGCGCTGGAACACGCCGAACAGCTTGTGCGCGTATTGCATATCGAAGCCAGCGCCGTTGTCGCGCACGAACCAGGCAGACACATTGGCGTGGGTGCGCGGATCGCGCGCATGCTGGCGGCCGAATTCGATGCGCGCCGGCACGCGGCCGGCGGAAAACTTGGCGGAGTTTTCGAAAAGGTTGTCGAGCACCGCTTCAAGCAGCCGCGGGTCGCCCGCTGCGTGCAGGCCGGGCGCGATTGCGAACTCGATCTGGCGCTCCCGGTGGGCGTCGGCCACCCTTGCTGCCACGCCTTGCGCGAGCGTCGACATGTCCACCGGTTGGTGCGCCAGCGCGGCGCGGCCCAGGCGCGAAAACTCCAGCATGCCGTCGATTAGCTGCCCCATGCGCTGGGTCTCGTTGCGCACCCGGTCGAGATACTGGCGCGCCGTCGCATCTAGCTGTTCGCCGTATTCCTCCTGCAGCGCCAGGCTCCAGCCGTCGATTCCGCGCAGCGGGCTGCGCAGATCGTGCGAGACCGAGTAGGAGAACGATTCAAGCTCCTTGTTGGCCAGCTCCAGCTGGGCGGTGCGTTCAAGCACCTGCTCCTCCATCGTGGCATTCGCCTCGCGCAGCGCGGCGCGCGCCTGCTCGGTATCGGCCAGCAGCACGCTCATGGCCTGCTCGGCGGCGCGGCGCTCCGTGATGTCGGTATGGGTGCCGATCATACGCGTGGCGCGGCCATCGGCGTCGCGCGTCACCACCATGCCGCGCGCCAACACCCATTTCCAGCTGCCATCCTTACACCGCATGCGCTGCTCGACGGCGTAGAGCTGGTTGCGGCCCTCGAAATTCTGTTCCAGCGCGCGCTTGGCCTTGACCAGGTCTTGCGGATGGGCCAGCCGCGCATAGGTGTCGAAATTGTTGGGCAGTTCGTCGTCGGAAAAACCGAGCATCTCTTTCCAGCGGTGCGAGAACAGCACTTCGTTGCTGACGACATCGAAATCCCAGACGCCGTCGCCTGCGCCTTCGAGCGCGAACTTCCAGCGCGATTCGCTTTCCTGCAGTTCACTGAACGAGATGTGTAGGCGCTGGCGCATGGCGTTCAGCGCCGCCACAGCCTGGTCGAGTTCGTCGCCCGCAGTGGACCCGCTGGCCTTTCGGTCCAGTTCGAGCGGCTGGTCCATCTGTCCGGCGAACAGGCGGTCCGAATAGGCGGCGATGCGCGCCAGATGGCGTCCGACCAGCCACTGGAACAGCACCAATATGAACAGCGACACCAGGAAGGTCTTGATGGTCTGTGAAATCAGAATCACGATCACCTTGTCCTTGAGGCGCTGATAGGCACCTTCCAGGGTCGCCGTCACCCGCACGATGCCAATCTGGATCGGGCGCTGCCGGTGCATATAGGTGAGCGGAAATTCATGGCGCACCACGTTCGTCAGATCCGGGTTGCCTCCCTTGGACACCACCTGGCCCTGTTCATTGAGCACCTCGACATTCTTCAGGTCGGGCAGGCGCAGGATGCCCTGCAGCTGCAGGTCGATATCCTTGATGCTGGCGATCCACAGGCTCGAGGCCAGGCTCTCCGAATAGCTCGAGCGGATCTGCCCGAGCTGGGAACGGATGTCGTCGACGTCGTGGCGGTACTCTATCGCCAGCTGGGAGATGGTCGCCACCAGTGTCACGACTGAACTGAACAGCAAGATCAGGATGGCGAAACGGTGCGCCATGCTGTTGCCAGTCGTGCGGGGCAGCCAGTTTGGGAGGAAGGCCATGTGCAGTGCTACTGCGAATAGCGCTGCATAACACTGTCGACGATACGCTGGTAGCGCCCGTCCTGTTTCATCTTGCTCAATTCAGCGTTAATGCGTGGCACCAACGCCACATGCTTCTTGTTCAGGTAGAGGAACCAGTCGCCCTCGACATAGGCGGGCTGCAGGATGCGGATATGCTTCAGCCCCATCGTTTTGACGAAATGCATGCCCTCGAGTTTTTCGATCACCGCCACGTCGATGCGCTCCTTGTCGAGCATCGCGAACAGCTGGCGCCCGGTTTCCATCTTAACCAGCGAGTGGGTGCCGACGATGGTTCGTTCAAGGATTTTCCAGCCGGTCAAAATCCCGACATCGTAGGGTTTCAGGCTCTCGGCGCCGTTGACGGTAAAATTGGCGTTGCGGGTAAACGCGACCATCTGGTAGTACATGACCGGCTCCGGCACTCGCACCAGGTTCTGGTAAGTCTTGTTGATGCCCAGCACGCGCGAGACGTCGCCATCATCGATGCCGCTGTTGGCGTTGAGCAACCCCCGCTCGGCCGAGGAAGCCTGGATCACGACCTGCATGTCGAGTTTTTTGAACAGTTCCGCGTAGACCAGGTCGAGAATGCCATCCCGTTCGGGCGAAGTGATCGGGGCGACAAAGGAAGTATTCAGGACCAACTGCGCTTGCGCATGCTGAGGAAGTGCCAGGAAAATCGCGGTCAGCAGGGTCAATATGGTCTTCATGTTGCGCTCCCGTTCACAGGTCTACAAGACGTCGGCGGACTACTCTTGCAGATAGGACACTGTCCCCCGAATCGTCCGGCATGTCAACGTTCGCATCAACGGCGGCGTGGCAGCGTGCGCATGATTGCGCAGGTGGGCGGCTTGCTCGGCCGCAAGAGCGACGGTGAACCGGGAGCCAAGACAATCTGGCGCGGGCTTGATCAAGTGTTTGCTGCCGCTGAGACGCTACGCGCTACGCGACGGGCTTGGCTGACTTATGTATAAGGGCGCGGAATCGGGCCGGGAGTGCCAGCTCACATCTTGAACGGTTCGTCGACCGGCTGGTCGATCAAGGCTACCGACGTGCTTCCATAAGGCGCCATGTTCGCGAGGTGGTCAACTTCGCCGCGTGGGCGGAATCCGTCGGACCTGGTACTGCAACGCTGAACCATGACGCGCTGACGCAACGACACGACCATCTCACGGCGCGTGGTCAGCAGCGCCACCCAAGCTGCAAGCGCCGACATATCCATCAAAGCGCCAGCCGCACAAAGGGATGGTTTCATGTACGATCACGTTCTTGGGAGTGGCCCAACAGTATCGCGCAGTCACAACAATCCGATCGGCGTGTGTGACTCTAGATTGAACCACGCCCGCTATTCGTTAGGCGTCGAGGAGAATCCCATGGCAATGCTCGATCACATCATTCTGAAGGTCAATGACCTTGCGGCCAGTGTTACGTTCTATACCGAGGTGTTGGGTTTCATGGCCGAAGGGACGGATGGTCCGTTCACGGTCCTCAGAGCCGGCCCGCACTGTCAGCTCCAACTGGCGCCTTGGGGAACGCCCGGTTTTGAGCACTATGCGTTCGCTGTTTCAAAGGCGGAGTTCGCGGAGATATTCGTCCGAATCAAGGCGGCAGGCATTGCGCATGGCCCTACATTCGACTCCGTCGGGGTGAACACCGAACCCGGAGAAGAAGCAGGTGCACGGGGTTTCGCGCCTACGCTCTACTTCAACGACCCAAATAAGCACCTGCTCGAGATCAGAACGTATGAACACTGATATGTATTTGACCTGTCAATACACCACGAACAAAAAGTTTTTCCCGCACTAAAATTTTTCTCCCATGTTGGACGCGTGCTTACCTTGGCGTTCACGCAGGGTGGCGGGGTATGGGCCGCAGGGCCCATGTAAACCTTCGTTCGCTGATTCTCCTTTAGCGCTTCAACGCGGCCGTCAGCGGCGCAGTACGGCGCCAGTGCCCGCGCCATGCCACACCATTTTTGCCCGAAGAATCGTAAGCGGGAGATTCGCCCCACCGCCACCAGCAGTTGACCGGCGACCGGCCT
>JARXKM010000234.1 GCA_030272785.1 Pseudomonadota bacterium | reverse complement strand
TGCTCGGACCAGCGCGCCAGTTCGAGCAGGCGGTAGGCCTGGCGCTGCGGCGCGCGCTTGGCCAGCGGCAGCCCGCCCGAGGTGCCGAACACCTTGCCCAGGTCGAACGGCTTGATGTCGACGTGCGCGCCGGCCGCCTTGGCCAGCGCCACCAGCCGGTCGTGCCCGAGGTAGGTCCACGGCGAGTGCGGGGCGAGGAAATACTCGATCGTTTTGCTCATCGCAGCTCCGTCAGAATGGTTTGACGACAACGAGGATCGTGATCGCGAGCAGCAACACGACCGGCACTTCGTTGAACCAGCGGTACCAGGTATGGGCGCGGCGGTTGGCGCCATTTTCGAATTTTTTCAGCAGCGAGCCGCATGCATGATGATAGCCGATTGCCAGGATCACCAGCGCCAGCTTGGCATGCAGCCAGCCGCCCTTGAAGCCGTAGCCGAGCCACAGCCAGATGCCCAGCGCGAGCGCCGGGATCATCAGGATCGACATGAAGCGATACAGCTTGCGCGCCATCAGCAGCAGGCGCGCGGTGGCGACCATTTCGGTTTCCTGGGCCAGGTTGACGAAGATGCGCGGCAGGTAGAACAGGCCGGCAAACCACGAGGCGATGAAGACGATGTGAAACGCTTTAATCCAGAGCATTACGAATTCTTTCTAGTTGAATTATTAGGCCAGCTTCAAATGCGTCGAATGCTGAAAGCCCACGCAAGGCCGCGAAAGATGTGCTCCGCGGCGTAATTAAATGTCGTGCCTTTTCAGGTTTGAACTTATCCAACGCGCGACCTGCTTTCCCGCTGGCAAGCCCTAACGCACTTATCAACGTTTTCTTCGGGTCAGCCAAACTCTCCCACCGCTGGCGCCCCGGCAGATGCAGTTGAATGCGGCCAGAGGCATTGCCGGCAGCAAAACGAATGGCATCTTCATCGGCCAAGAGCCATGCCTCGCTCATTCTAATCGGAATAATCGGAACATAGGGATCGTCGATGTTTCGCATGACCAGATCAATTTCGCTCAACCGTTGGTCTCGTGACATCGCTTCGGCATCGCGATGAATGAAAAGCAAATCACATGGGAAATGCCTCAACGCTGCTTCAACACGCGAGTTCAGATCGTTACCCACTTTGCCGAAATCGCGCGCAAAGGCTGGCACAATTCGCACGCCAGGTAAGTGCTGCCGAAGCAGCCAATTTACGATCGGAATGAGGACTGCGTCGGAGGTGCCGTCCGCCAATAACGTGTAGCGAAATAGATCAGTCATCCTTACCTGCAGTCGATTTCAAGTTGAAACAACTGCGCGACACTCTCTTTGCCGGGAACAGATTCGGACTCCTCACTCGGCCCCAAATAATCGAGCAACGCACCGAAAGTGACCGATGCTTCATCGCCTTGCGTCGCAGATTTTGTACGCCAAGTGCCCAAAATCGGGCAGAACAATGACAGCGATGCGCCATCACGATCGTAGCCTTGCGATACGATTATGTTTTCGGTCTGGAGTTTTTGAATGACCAGAGGAGAATGTGTATTTATTATGATCTGACGCAGCGGATTGTCTGGACCGATTGCATATTCTGGATCCACCGCCATTTCACCAAGGAGTTCGACAATGGCCGGAATACGCGCTGGATGAATGCCGTTTTCTGGCTCTTCCAAACAAATGACGCCACCGGCATCCGGATCTGCGCCAATGATCGCCAATGCAAGAAAACGCAAAGTACCATCTGACAGCGCGCGTGCCTCGTGATGAATACCGCCCACTGTTTCTAGATAGAGTGTTTTCAACTCGCGACGTTCATCGATATCGACCGTCAGGCTCTTAATGTCCGGAAGCAGATTCGCCAACTGTGCGGCGACTTCGTCAAATTTCTTGAGACGATCAAGTGTGGCGGGAAGGTGCTCCCCCGTCGAAGAAACACGGCTCACAGCTGAAAAATCATCTGGTTTTCGAAGCGAACTGGATTCCAGCTGGAGGTTAATCCAAGACTGCATCTCCCGTCTGGCAGCTAGAGCGGTGGGACGATCAATCGTATTAATGTTGCTCAGGATAGTTCGTTCGGCCTTATCGATAGGTATGCTAATCGGCTGGCCTGACGAGCCACCATCCTGACGTACCTTCGCAATTGCCGGATTTTCCTTGTCCATATAGATAAAATCGTTCCGACTCGAGCCTTGGTACACAGAGTCAAAAAATTCCTGAGTGACAGCGAATCCCAAACGTCGTTTTGCATCTCCCTTTTGAATAAAATCAAGCGTCTCATACGCTAACTCAATTCCTTCAGGCTTCGAGCCTGCGGGAGATACATATCGAAGACCCAACCGATAATGAAGAAATGTGACCTTGGGCCGTGCTTCTCTACCAAAATCATCTACCACTCGATCGCCTACCAAGAAATCGGCATCGAATTCCATCAACGTAGCCTGTCCAGCGGCGGTACGCGTGAACAGAGCTGACAAATTAATTCGTCGGCGATCGCTGTTACGAATGCGGGTTGCTGCATCGATGATTGAAGTATCCGCCAAGTCGCGGAGGAACATGATCGCATCGAACAAGTTCGACTTTCCGACCCCGTTTACCCCGGCAACACACGTGAAAGGGCCAAAGCGCACTTCGATATCTTCGAGGCTCTTAAATCCCTTAACCTTTAATCTCGTTAACATCGCGTCCTCCAGGCTCAGCTACGCACTTCGCCGTGTCCAAACACGACGTATTTCAATGATGTTAATCCTTCCAGCCCGACCGGGCCGCGCGCGTGCAGCTTGTCGTTGGAAATGCCGATTTCGGCGCCCAGGCCGTATTCGAAGCCGTCGGCGAAGCGGGTCGAGGCGTTCACCATCACCGAGGCGGAATCGACTTCGCGCAGGAAGCGCAGGGCGTCGCTGTAGTCTTCGGTGACGATGGCGTCGGTGTGGTGCGACGACCAGGTATTGATATGCTCGATCGCCTCGTCGATGCCGCCGACCACCTTCACCGCCAGGATCGGTCCCAGGTATTCGGTGCTCCAGTCTTCCTCGGTGGCCACCGCCAGGTGCGGGTAGCCTTCGAGGAGCGCGTGCGCCTCGGGGTCGGCGCGCAGCTCGACCTGCTTTTCCAGGTACAGTGCGGCCAGCTGCGGCAGCACGGTGGCGGCGATGGCGCGCTCGACCAGCAAGGTCTCCATCGTGTTGCAGGTGCCGTAGCGGTGGCACTTGGCGTTGAAGGCGATCGGCAGCGCTTTGGCCAGGTCGGCCTTGGCGTCGATGTAGACGTGGCAGATGCCGTCGAGGTGCTTGATCATCGGTACCGTCGATTCTTCCATCAGGCGCGCGATCAGGCCCTTGCCGCCGCGCGGCACGATGACGTCGATGTACTGCGGCATGGTGATCATGGCGCCCACCGCGGCGCGGTCGACGGTGTCGACGATCTGCACGCCGTGCGGCGGCAGGCCGGCGCTCTCCAGCGCCTCGGCGACGATCGCCGCCAGCGCGCGGTTGCATTCGATCGCTTCCGAGCCGCCGCGCAGGATGGTGGCATTGCCGCTCTTGATGCACAGTCCGGCCGCGTCGACCGTCACGTTCGGGCGCGCCTCGTAGATGATGCCGATGACGCCCAGCGGCACCCGCATCTGGCCGACCTGGATGCCGCTCGGGCGGAACTTCATGTTCGAGATTTCGCCGATCGGGTCGGGCAGCGCGACCATCTGGCGCAGGCCCTCGACCATGGTGGCGATGGCCGCCTCGGACAGGTTGAGGCGCTCGACCATGGCCGGCGCCAGGCCGCTGGCGGCGGCGGCGTCGAGGTCGCGCTGGTTGGCCGCGCGCAGCAGGGCGGCGTCGCGATTGACCGCATCGGCGATCAGCAGCAGCGCGCGGTTGCGGGTGGCGGTGTCGGCGCGCGCCATCGCGCGCGAGGCGGCGCGGGCCTGGCGGCCAACCTGTTGCATATAGTCCGAAATGTTCATGTGTGCTCTTCTTTAGTTGGTTCGATCGGGCCAGGTGTCGTGCTGCACTAGCGCGCCACCTTCAATGCCAGCTGCAGCATGGCGTCCCAGGCGTCGCCGGCGAAGTCACGCGCACGCAGGCCCTTGATCATCTTGTCGACCTGGGCGGCGTCCTGCAGCGCCTGTTCGAGCGTGGCCATGCCGACCCGGCGCAGCGCCGGCGCCATCAGGCGTTCGCGCGGGCCCCAGATGCGGTACTCCTTGAGCACCTCGCCGAGCGGGCGGCCGTGCGCAGTCGCCGCCTTCAATTTTAACAGCGTGCGGATCTCTTCGGCGACCGCCCACAGCACCAGCGGCAGCGCCTCGCCCTCGCCCTTGAGGCCTTCGAGCATGCGCACCAGGCGCGCGCAATCGCCGCCCAGCATCGCCTCGGACAGCTTGAAGACGTCGTAGCGCGCCACGTTGAGCACGGCGTCGTGGACCTGCTCGAACGTCAGCTTGCCCGGCTCGTGCAGCAGGCCCAGTTTGAGGATTTCCTGGTGCGCCGCCAGCAGGTTGCCCTCGACCCGGTCGGCGATGAAGTCGAGTCCCTGGCGGTCGGCGCTTTGGCCCTGCGCGGCCAGCCGCACGCCGATCCAGCCGGGCAGCGCGGCGCGCTCGATAGTGGCAATCTCGATGTACACCGCGGCCTGCTGCAGGCTGGCCACCCAGGCCGCCTTGGCGGTCTGCCAGTCCAGCTTGGGCAGGGTGATCAGGGTCAGGTTGTCGGGGCTGAGGCCCTTGGCGTAGCTTTGCAGCGCGGCGCCGCCGTCCTTGCCCGGCTTGCCGGTCGGGATGCGCAGCTCGATCAGCTTCTTGTCGCCGAACAGCGACATCTCGTTGTTCGCCGCCAGCAGCTCGCCCCACTTGAAGTTGCGCTCGACGCTGAGCACGTCGCGCTCCGAATAACCGTTGGCGCGCGCGGCGCGGCGGATCTTGTCGGCCGCCTCCAGCGCCAGCAGGTGCTCGTCGCTGCTGATCACGTACAGCGGCGCCATGGTCTTGGCCAGGTGGGCTTCGAGCCCGTCAACGCGCAGTTGCATCGGCCTCCCTAGGTCCGCTTGATGGCCGCGAGGCGGCGCAGGATCTGCTGCACCAGGTCGGACTGCATGTCGCGGTACAGCAGCGCTTCCTCGGTTTCCTTGGCCAGCACCTGGGTCTCGTTGAAGGCGATCGAGCGCTTCAGACTGATCTCGGTGGCGCCCAGCAGCTCGGCGTCCTTGGCGTCGCGCACCCGGAACACCAGCGTGTAGGTGAGCAGGTATTCGCGCACCCGCCCCTGGCTGTTAAGCGAGAGGATGGTCTTGGCGCGCGTCTCCGACAGCACGTCAAACTTGGCGTCGGCCTTGGCGGCGTCGCTCACCACCACCACCGCGTCGCCGCCGCGCAGGTTGCGCTTGAGTTCAATGCCGAGCGCCGAGGTGTCGGAAAAGCCCAGGTAGATGCTCTGGAACGGCATGTGGTACTGGCCGTTCGAGCCGCGCAGCTGGAAGCCGCAGCTCGCCAGCACCAGCGCCAGCAACAGCACGGCGCCGGCGCGCAGGGTCGACGATCGGAGGGTCGCCATCAGAGCACGATGCTGATCAGTTTGCCGGGCACGACGATCACCTTCTTCGGCGTCGTCTCGAGGTACTTCTGCACCGCTTCGCAAGCCAGCGCCTGCGCTTCGATGGCGGCCTTGTCGGCACCCTTTGCCACCATGATCGAGCCGCGCAGCTTGCCGTTCACCTGGATCATCATCTCGATCTCGGCCTGTTCGAGCGCCTGCGGATCGACCTGCGGCCAGGCGGCGTTGAGGATGTCGCCATGCACGCCGCTGTAGCCGAGTTCTTCCCACAGCACGTGGGTGATGTGCGGCGCCACCGGGTTGAGCACGCGCAGGAAGATCGACAGCCCTTCGGTGATCACCGCGTGGCTGGCGGCGCTTTCTTCGAGCTTGCTCGATTCGAGCAGGTTGAGCATCTTCATGCAGGCCGACACCACCGTGTTGTACTGGATGCGCTTGAGGTCATAGTCGGCCTGCTGCAGGATCTTGTGCAGCTCGCGGCGCAGCGTCTTCTGCGCCTCGTTCAGGCCGTCCTGCGACGGGTTGGCCAGTTCGACCGCCACGCGCGGCTGCTGCGCATAGGCATACGCCCACACGCGGCGCAGGAAGCGGCTGGCGCCTTCGACGCCGCTGTCGGACCACTCGAGCGTCTGCTCCGGCGGCGAGGCGAACATGGTAAACAGGCGCGCGGTGTCGGCGCCGTACTGGCCGATCTGCGCCTGCGGATCGATGCCGTTGTTCTTCGACTTCGACATCTTCTCGGTGCCGCCGATCTGCACCGGCTGGCCGTCCGACTTGAGCTGCGCGCCGTGCGGACGTCCCTTGTCGTCGAGCGTGAGGTCGATGTCGGCCGGGTTGAACCAGCTCTTCTTGCCGGCCGCGTCCTCGCGGTAGTAGGTCTCGTTGAGCACCATGCCCTGGGTCAGCAGGTTGACGAACGGCTCGTCGAACTTGACCAGCCCCATGTCGCGCATCACCTTGGTCCAGAAGCGCGCGTACAGCAGGTGCATGACGGCGTGTTCGATGCCGCCGATGTACTGGTCCATCGGCATCCAGTAGTCGTTGCGCGCGTCGACCATCGACTCGCTCGCGCCGGGCGAGGTATAGCGCATGTAGTACCACGACGAATCGACGAAGGTGTCCATCGTGTCGGTCTCGCGACGCGCCGGCTTGCCGCACTGCGGGCAGTCGCAGCGCAGGAATTCCTCATCCTTGCCCAGCGGATTGCCGCTGCCGTCCGGCACCAGGTGCTCGGGCAGCACCACCGGCAGGTCTTTTTCCGGCACCGGCACCACGCCGCAGTCGGCGCAGTGGATCATCGGGATCGGCGTGCCCCAGTAGCGCTGGCGCGAAATGCCCCAGTCGCGCAGGCGGAACGTGACCTTCTTCTCGCCCAGGCCGAGCGCGGCCAGGTCGCCGGCGATGGCGTTCACCGCCGCGGTGTAGTCGAGGCCATCGTACTTGCCCGAGTTGACCAGCACGCCGTGCTCCTTGTCGCCGTACCATTCCTGCCAGCCGGCCAGCGAGTACTGCTTGCCTTCGCTCGCGACCACCTGGGTGATCGGCAGCTGGTACTTGGTGGCGAACAGGAAGTCGCGCTCGTCGTGCGCCGGCACGCCCATCACGGCGCCGTCGCCGTAGGTGATCAGGACGTAGTTGCCGACCCAGACTTCGACCTGCGCGCCGGTCAGCGGATGGGTGACGAACAGGCCGGTCGGCATGCCCTTCTTTTCCATCGTCGCCATGTCCGCCTCGATCACGCTGCCCAGCTTGCACTCGGCGATGAAGGCGGCCAGCGCCGGGTTGGTGCGCGCCGCGTGCGCGGCCAGCGCGTGCTCCGGCGCCACCGCGCAGAAGGTGACGCCCATGATGGTGTCGGCGCGGGTGGTGAAGACGTACATCTTGCCGTCGCCGATCGGCGCTCCGGCGGCGTCCTCGATGGTGTGCGGGAAGGCGAAGCGCACGCCGGTCGACTTGCCGATCCAGTTCGCCTGCATCACGCGCACCCGCTCGGGCCAGCCGGGCAGCTTGTTGTCGACGTAATCGAGCAGTTCGTCGGCGTAGTCGGTGATGCGCGCATAGTACATCGGGATCTCGCGCTTTTCGATCAGCGCGCCGGACCGCCAGCCGCGGCCATCAACGACCTGCTCGTTGGCCAGCACGGTCTGGTCGATCGGGTCCCAGTTGACGGTGC
>JARXKM010000017.1 GCA_030272785.1 Pseudomonadota bacterium | reverse complement strand
CGCTGCGCAGTTTACAATCACGCTTTTAGTGATACGCGGGATCGGCAGCAACCATGGCAAAACAATACGACGTAGCGGTGATCGGCGCCGGCGCCGCCGGCATGATGTGCGCGGCCATCGCGGCCCAGCGCGGCAAGCGCGTGGTGCTGATCGATCACGCCGCCAAGCTGGCCGAGAAGATCCGCATCTCCGGCGGCGGCCGCTGCAATTTCACCAACCTGAACACGGCCCCGGCCAACTTCCTGTCCGCCAATCCGCACTTCGCCAAGAGCGCCTTGTCGCGCTACACGCCGCAGGACTTCCTCGCGCTGGTCAAGAAACACCGCATCGGCTACCACGAGAAGCATCGCGGCCAGCTGTTTTGCGACGAGTCGGCCGAGCTGATCATCCAGATGCTGAAAACCGAGTGCGCCGACGGCGACGTCACTTGGCGCATGCCGACCAAGGTGGAATCGGTCGAGCAGTTCCCGGAAGGCTTCCTGCTGTCGACCGACACCGGCGACATCATGGCCGACAACGTGGTGATCGCCACCGGCGGGCTGTCGATTCCGAAGATCGGCGCCACCGACTTCGGCTACCAGATCGCCACCCAGTTCGGCCTTGCGCTGGTTGAGCCGCGCCCGGGCCTGGTGCCGCTGACGTTCGACGGCCCGGCGTGGGAAATGTTCGCGCCGCTGGCCGGCATTGCCCTTGAAGTGGAGGTCGAAACCGGCGCCGGCAAGGGCAAGGGCGCCGTGCGCGGCAAATTCCGCGAAGACCTGCTGTTTACCCACCGCGGCCTGTCCGGCCCGGCCATCCTGCAAATTTCCAGCTACTGGCAGCCGGGCACGCCGATCGTCGTCAACCTGCTGCCGGACATGGACGTGGCGCAGGAGCTGATCGACGGTAAGAGTACCCTGAAGAAGCAGATGGGCAATGTGCTGTCGCAGTGGCTGCCGGCGCGGCTGGCCGAATGCCTGCTCGACGTCGCCGGCATCGCGCCCGACGCGCGGCTGGCCGACATGCAGGACGCCAGGCTGCGCAAGTTGGGCGACGCGGTCAACCGCTGGGCCATCGTGCCGACCGGCTCGGAAGGCTACCGCAAGGCCGAGGTGACCTTGGGCGGGGTCGACACGCGCGAGCTGTCGCAGCAGACCATGATGGCCAACAAGGTGCCGGGCCTGTATTTTATCGGCGAGGCGGTCGATGTGACCGGCTGGCTGGGCGGCTACAACTTCCAATGGGCGTGGGCGTCGGCCGCCGCCGCCGGGGCGGCGATTGCAGAACGCGCCGAACGCGCCTGACGCGGCCCGGTACGCAGGGCAAAACGGGCCCCGCTGGATGTGGCTGTCGCGAAACAGCTCGCCGAAAAGCTTCCAATGATCGGCGATACCTGCTACTATCTCGTTCTTCCCCTAATCTAACGGTTTGATTTTTACATGACCACTATTCGCCTTAAAGAAAACGAGCCGTTCGAAGTCGCAATGCGTCGCTTCAAGCGCACCATCGAAAAAACCGGTCTGCTGACAGAACTGCGCGCACGCGAGTTCTACGAAAAGCCAACGGCTGAGCGCAAGCGCAAGCTGGCAGCTGCTGTGAAGCGTCACTACAAGCGCATTCGCAGCCAACAACTGCCGAAGAAATTATTCTAAGATTGCTAGCCCTGTAGTCCGGTGAAGGCGTCGCGCCTGTCCGGATTGACGGTCTGATGCATCGCAGGCCCGCTCCGGTTTACCGCAGCGGGTTTTGCTATTTATACCTGCCAACGCGAGGATGACATGAGCTTGAAAGAACAACTCACCGACGACATGAAGACGGCGATGCGCGCCAAAGAAGCGGGCAAGCTGGGCACGATCCGCCTGATCCTGGCCGAGATCAAGCGCAAGGAAGTCGATGAGCGCATCGACGTCAGCGACGAGCAAGTGCTGGTGATCCTCGAAAAGATGATCAAGCAGCGCAAGGATTCGATCACCCAGTTCGAAGCGGGCGGCCGGGCCGACCTGGCCGACATCGAAAAGGCCGAACTGGCGGTGCTGGCGACCTACATGCCGGCCGGCCTGTCGGAGGCGGAAATCGTCGCCGCCGTCGCCGAGGCGGTCGCCGCCTCGGGCGCCGCCGGGCCGCAGGACATGGGCAAGGTAATGGCCATCATCAAGCCGAAAATGCCCAAGGGCACCGACATGGGCGTGGTCTCGGCCATGATCAAGCAGGCGCTGGCGCCGGCCTGAGCCCGTTCCACGATGCGCGGGGTCAGCGCTAGCGCTGGCCCCGCCGAAGTCGCCGGCAGAGCATCAATTGTTTTAAATCAATCTGACGCGGAGCCGGCGGTATAGTCTGACTTTAGACAAAGACTGTGCAGCCAACGTGATCCCACAATCATTTATTACCGATTTGCTTAACCGGGTCGACATCGTCGACGTGGTCGGCCGTTACGTCCAGCTGAAAAAGGGCGGCGCCAACTTCATGGGCCTGTGCCCGTTCCACAACGAAAAATCCCCCAGCTTCACGGTCAGCCCGACCAAGCAGTTCTATCACTGCTTCGGCTGCGGCGCGCACGGCACCTCGATCGGCTTCCTGATCGAGTACTCGGGCATGGGCTTCGTCGACGCCGTCAAGGACCTCGCGCAAGGCTGCGGCATGGTGGTGCCGGACGCCGACGACAAGCTCCCGCCGGCCCAGCGCGCCGCCAATCAGGCGCAGTCGCTGGCGCTGACCGACGCCATGACGCAGGCCTGCGACTTCTACCGCGGCCAGCTGCGCGGCGCCGACGGCGCCATCGCCTACCTGAAGAAGCGCGGCCTGACCGGCGAAGTGGCGGCCCGCTTCGGCATGGGCTACGCGCCGTCCGGCTGGGACAGCCTGAAGGCGGTGTTTCCCGACTACGACGCGCTCGCGCTGGTCGAGTCCGGCCTGGTGATCGACAAGGTGGACGAAGACGGCGGCAACAAGAAGCGCTACGACCGTTTCCGCGAACGCATCATGTTTCCGATCCGCAATACCAAGGGCCAGGTGATCGGTTTCGGCGGCCGCGTGCTCGACCAGGGCGAGCCGAAATACCTGAACTCGCCGGAAACGCCGCTGTTCCAGAAGGGCCTGGAGCTGTACGGCCTGTTCGAGGCGCGCCAGGCGATCCGCGACGCCGGCTATGTGCTGGTCACTGAAGGCTACATGGACGTGGTGGCGCTGGCCCAGCTGGGCTTTCCGCAAGCGGTGGCCACGCTCGGCACCGCCTGCACCGCGACCCACGTGCAAAAGCTGCTGCGCCAGACCGACACGGTGATCTTCAGCTTCGACGGCGACAAGGCCGGCCGCAAGGCCGCGCGCCGCGCGCTCGAAGCCTGCCTGCCGCAAGTGAGCGACAACAAGACCATCAAGTTCCTGTTCCTGCCGACCGAGCACGATCCGGACAGCTTCGTGCGCGAGCGCGGCTTCGAAGCGTTCGAGCAGGAAATCCACGAGGCGATGCCGCTGTCGCAATTCCTGCTGCGCGTGGTGGCCGGCGAACACGACCTTTCCTCGCCGGAAGGGCGGGCCCGCACCCAGTTCGACGCCAAGCCGCTGTTGCAGTCGATGGCACCGTCGTCGCTGCGGCTGCAAATCGTGCGCGGCCTGTCGGGCATCACGCAGTCAACCCCGGCCGAGATTGAAGCGTTATTCGAACTGGCCAAGCCGGTCTCGGTGGCGCGGCGGGCGCCGCCGCGGCAAGGGCGGCCGCAGCCGGTCGGGCTGGAGCTGCAGATATTGCGCATCCTGGTGGCGCATCCGCCGCTGTGTCTCGAGCTCGACGAGGCCGCCTTGGGCTCGTTCGACTTCTTCGGCGCCGAATCGGCCGAACGGCTGCGCCAGCTGGTGGCGGGCGGCCAGGCGCTGGGCCCGGGCGGCGGTTTCGCCGCGTTCTCGCAGCAGTTGAAGGAAGGCAGCGTCGAGTACGACGCCCTGATCGCCGAGATCGCCGCCGAGCCGGAATCGGACGTCGACAGCGTCCGGCCGTGGCTGGTGGCAACAGTGAGGCAGCTCAAGATGGATGCACTTAAACTGGAACTGCAGCAGTTGTTTTCTTCAGGACTGACCGCAGATCAGATGGGTGTGCGCTACCGCGAAATCACCGCGATTCAGAATCAGTTGGAGATCGAGGAAGCGGCCGAAAAAGCAGCGCGTTAAGTTGTGAAATTGCCTCCAAATCAAGGGGTTGCCGTGACTGGAAAAAGTTGGGGTGCGTGCTATAATAAAACGATAAGTATTGTGTTCTTTGAAATGATTCTTCGTTTCGAAGGGACGCAGTATGTCAAACAATTAGGCTCTTGATCGGCGCGCAGGGTGGCGTCGGCGGCCAGGGCCAGCTTTGGATGCGACAGCGCGATGCGCTTGGATGGCGAGCAACAGTTTGCCCCCGCAACCACCAGGCGCCTGCCCTCCGACTGCTGTTGTATCGAGTGATGACTGGCGCAAGCCGGCGGCGCGGCGTGTCCGCGGGGTGATGTAGCGGTGTAAGAGTGCGTAGTGCCAGGCTGACCTGCGAGGGGCGGCCGGGAGTCGGAGGCCCGCAATTGGGCGGCAACAAACTTTATCTAAATCCACCATAAAGCTAGTCGTTGTGACATCGAAAGCGCCTGTGCCAATCAAGAAACCTGAAACCACCATGGCTGAAAAGCCCGCGCAAATGTCCGCCAAGTCGGACAAGGCGCAAGACAAGGCTGAAACTCGCAGCACGAGCAGCGGCACGCCTGCCGTCAGCCAGACCACCGATGCCGCCACCCTGGCCGCGATCGACACGTCCGGTTACGTCCTGCCATCGGTCAAGGTACCGGGCCGGCGCGGTCGCAAGCCGAAAGAATTCCAGCCCGAGAACGACGAAGTGGCCGCGCTCAACGCGGTCGAGCGGGCCGAACTGAAGGCAGTCGACAAGGCCAAGGCGAAGGACCGCAAGGCCAAGGAAAAGGCGCTGCTGAAAGACGCCTTCTCGTCGGATACCGAAGCGACCGAGGAAGAACTCGAGCGGCGCCGCCAGAAACTGAAGACACTGATCAAGTTCGGCAAGGAACGCGGCTTCCTCACGTACGCCGAGATCAACGACCATTTGCCTGAGAACATCGTCGATCCGGAAGCGATCGAAGGCATCATCGGCACCTTCAACGACATGGGCATCGCGGTGTACGAGCACGCGCCCGACGCCGAAACGCTGCTGCTGTCCGACAACGTGGCCACCGTCACCAGCGACGACGAAGCCGAGGCTGCGGCGGAGGCGGCGCTGTCGACGGTCGACTCCGATTTCGGCCGCACCACCGACCCGGTGCGCATGTACATGCGCGAGATGGGCTCGGTCGAGCTGCTCACGCGCGAAGGCGAAATCGAGATCGCCAAGCGGATCGAAGACGGCCTCAAGGACATGATCCAGGCCATCTCGGCCTGCCCGGTGACGATCGCCGAGATCATTTCGGCCTCGCTGCGCATCCAGAACGACGAAACCAAGATCGACGAAATCGTCGACGGCATGGTCGACGCCGAAGACGGCCCGGCGGTGGTGGCGCCGGCGCCGACGTCCGACGAGGACGACGAGGACGAAGAAGGTGACGAAGAGGAAGAAGTCGAGGAAGAGGAAAACAACGCCTCCGGCGCGGCCGGCTTCTCGGCCGAGCAGCTCGAAGCGCTGAAAACGCAAGCGCTGGGCAAGTTCGAGATCATCTCGGTGCAGTTCGACAAGATGCGCAAGGCGTTCGAAAAGGACGGCTACAACTCGAAAGCCTATATCAAGGCGCAGGAAACGATCTCCAACGAGCTGCTGGGCATCCGCTTCACCGCCAAGGTGGTCGAGAAACTGTGTGACACCCTGCGCGGCCAGGTCGACGAAGTGCGCCACATCGAAAAGCAGATCCTCGACGTGGCGGTAAACAAGTGCGGCATGCCGCGCGCCCACTTCATCAAGGTGTTCCCGGGCAACGAAACGAACCTCGACTGGGTCGACGGCGAAGTCAACGCGGGCCACGCGTACAGCGCCATCCTTGGGCGCAACATCCCGACCATCAAGGAGCTGCAGCAGCGCCTGATCGACCTGCAGGCGCGCGTGGTGCTGCCGCTGCCGGACTTGCGCAACATCAACCGCCAGATGGCGGCCGGCGAAATGAAGGCGCGCAAGGCCAAGCGCGAAATGACCGAGGCCAACTTGCGGCTGGTCATTTCGATCGCCAAGAAATACACCAACCGCGGCCTGCAGTTCCTCGACCTCATCCAGGAAGGCAACATCGGCCTGATGAAGGCGGTCGACAAGTTCGAATACCGCCGCGGCTACAAGTTTTCGACCTATGCGACGTGGTGGATCCGCCAGGCGATCACCCGGTCGATCGCCGACCAGGCGCGCACCATCCGCATTCCGGTGCACATGATCGAGACGATCAACAAGATGAACCGCATCTCGCGTCAGATCTTGCAGGAAACCGGCGCCGAACCGGATCCGGCCACCCTGGCGATCAAGATGGAAATGCCGGAAGACAAGATCCGCAAGATCATGAAGATCGCCAAGGAACCGATCTCGATGGAGACGCCGATCGGCGACGATGACGACTCGCATTTGGGCGACTTCATCGAGGACAACAACACGCTGGCGCCGTCGGATGCGGCGCTGCACGCGTCGATGCGCGGGGTCGTTAAGGATGTGCTCGATTCGCTGACGCCGCGCGAGGCCAAGGTGCTGCGCATGCGCTTCGGCATCGAGATGTCGACCGACCACACGCTCGAAGAAGTGGGCAAGCAGTTCGACGTCACGCGCGAACGCATCCGCCAGATCGAGGCGAAAGCGCTGCGCAAACTGCGCCATCCGTCGCGCTCCGACAAGCTGAAGAGCTTCCTCGAAGGAAACTAGGCCTTGACGGGCTTAGGGTAAAGGCAATATCCTCTCGCCACTTCGTTCCGGACCTGTGCCGGACGGTGGCGAGTTGGCGCAACTCCCGCCGCACCGATTTCGGGCCTCTAGCTCATGCTTGGTTAGAGCAGCGGACTCATAATCCGTTGGTGCTGTGTTCGACTCACAGGAGGCCCACCAGAATTAGCCTTAAAAATCAAATGGTTGCACGCTTTCGCTTGCAGCCATTTTTATTTATTTTGCGCTCTGTCGCCTTCATGCAACGGCTATGTAAGTAATTTCTTTCAACCGGTAGGCGGCCATCGGTTTCGCATGAGTTTGGACTTTCACCGGCCGCACCGCCGTCACCCGGGCCAGCGCAACCCCGCACCCCTTGCTCATGTTCGCGTGACCAACCGCCTTCATGTCGGCGGCGGCCTGAAATTAAGTTAAAAGAGTTTGCGCATAAATATTTTGATAGGGTGCCGTTTCATTCCAATAGATATGGATATTCTTCAATAGTAGCTTTTTTACACCATTTATGAGAGCTCGTGAGATACATCGATTGAACTCCCCCTTCAGCAAAAGGCCGGGAACGAGAGAATTTGCATCCTTGTAAGCGGTGACCCATGGAACAGAACCGTATTCGCTCATCGTCTTGTGGGCATGATCAAACGCGCAATGAATCTAGTGGGCAACTACGATCCGTTGACACGCACGGCACACGCGCGCGAACCCGCGGTCAGCGCCAGTCGTTTGATCGCCGAGGGCGTCAGTTGAAGCGCATCCTCGACGAACTCACCAAGTGCCAGCGTCGCGCAAAATCCTGAGCGTTCCATATTGGACAACAGACAGGGTTCTCCTTCCAGGTCAGCAGCACCACGCAGATCCACCTCCAGCGCGGAAACCACGGTGTTCAACATGGCCACCCGCGCTTCGGCAATCGGCCCACCATCGAATATGTCGACGTAGGAATCCACATCAAACCCTTCCGCAACCAGTATGCTAAAAGGCAACTCTCCGTCTGGATGCAACTGCCCCATTGCCCACTGGGCATCCTCGGCCAGCAAGGAGACATAAATCGGTGAGCGGGGCATCAACTCAGCGATGAAACTCTTGGATCGGCCCCCGGTGCGTTGCTCAGCCTCAGGAAATGGCATTTTTAGGAATCGATGCCCCAGCGCATTCCATAAGGGGCTATTGCCAGTTTCGTCGCACAAGCCGGGATTTTCAGCAGCTATCCTTTCCGCGAACAGGTGGGGAAAGTTCCTCACGAAAAGCAGCCGTCCGCGGGAAAGCAGTTGCGGGGCGAGCGTAGCGCCATACTCCGGCTCGATGTAAAACGAGCTGAGCAGTGAGTGGCCGGACAAGTCTTCGCACAGACGCAGTGTATGTTCCCGATTGCTGATGCCGAGTTCCTCGCTGGTATGCACCGAAAATTCATTGCGATAACAATAGAAACGGCCGTTTGCCCCGGCGCTGGCGACGATGCCACTGGTACCGACGACGCGACCGGCCCTAAGGTCTTCGAGGACAAAGTGGTAGATCTCGTCGCCGCTGACCGGTTCAGTGCCTGCGAAGGCCTTCAGCGACCGTTCGAGCCGCTCCGCGAGGCGGACACGACCCGGTTTCAGCGTGTGGATGCCAAACGTACTGGCTTTCGAGAACCGCTCGATGGCATCGAGATCATCCAGGGTCGCCGGGCGCAACAGGTAGTCCATGTGATTCATTGAATGTCCTCTTCGGAGATTTTCGTCGCGACTTGCGGCATGGTGTGCCGGGCACGTTCCTCGCGCGGGGTGTAACCAAAATAATTGCGGTACGTGGTGGAAAAATGCGGACCAGAAGCGAAACCGCAAGCAAGGCCGACTTGCATGATCGATTGGGTCGTCTGCTTCAATTGGCGGCGAGCATGTTTGAGGCGCAGCTCCAGGTAATACCGCGAGGGAAAGGTATCCATATGCTGCCGGAACAATCGTTCCAGTTGCCTGCGCGACACGCCGACCAGTTGGGCAATATCTTCTGCCTGCAAGGGCTCGGCAAGATTGGCTGCCATCAGTTCCAGCGCTTCCTTGAGGCGCGCCGATCCGAGCGCCGGTTGCGCCGACGCCGGCACCGGCTGCCGTTCGTCGCTCCCGCGCAGCCGGTCCAGTCCCAGCCCGGCTGCCACTTCGGCGGCAAAGGTGCTGCCATGGCGTAATCCAAGCCAATGCAAGAGCAAATCGAGTACCGCGGCACCGGCACCGGCGCTGATGCGATTCCGATCGATTTCGAACAAGCCCGCAGTGAACACGGTCGCTGGATAGCGCTTCACCGCATCCGCCAGAATCTGCCAATGAATCGCGGCACGATAGCCATCGAGAAACCCATGCTCGGCGAGTACCTGCGCGCCAGCACCGCTGGCGCCGAGCACCCATTCACCGCCATCGCCGCAGCGGTTCAACTGCTGCCCGAGGTGGCTGCCGACTGTGCCGGCAACCCGCTCATCGACGCGTTCGTCAGCGATCAGCATCAACAAACCGAGTTGCTCATGATCGAGCTTGTGGAGCGGGTCGGCTGCGAGCGACAGGCCGCATTGCGTCAGCGCTTGCGCACCATCCGGGGCATATTGGCGGACCCGATACAGCATCTCGCCGCCAACATCATTGGCGACAGCGAAGACACTGCGCACCGCACCCAGTGCGAACAGCGAGAAACCGGGAAACAATATCAACGAAACGGAAAAGGGCGTTGGCATAGTTTATTTTCTTGGGATGCCAGAATTCTACGTGGTACAACGACGTCACACGCAATCGGATTGCTTCAGGCCGAAAGCAGCGGGCCGCTGCGAACGGCTTGACGCCCCGCGACCTTGCTCAACCGCGTCCCGGGCGACACATAGCGACGATTTTCGCGGGCGAAATAAATCCCGTCCACCGGCGCCAACAATTGTTGCACGTTACCGCTCACGGGATCAATCAGATCGATCAGCGGGTCGCCTGCCTTGACGCTATCGCCCAGTGCTCGCAAGTACACCACCAGTCCGGCCGTCGGTGCGGTCAGCGGCATGCAGCCTGCCAGCGGGGTCGGTTCGCAGGCAGGTGGCACGGCTCGCGACAACGGACCGGCAATGATGCCCTGCAAGCGCAAGAAGTCGAGCAAAGCGGTAGCGTCACGCTCGGCATCGGCATGATTGACGTCGGCAAAGCCGCGCAATTCAACCGTCGCGGCAAGACAGGCCAGGGGTATCGGGAACTCCTCGCCAACCAGCGCGGCCAGATCCCACCAGATCCGTGAACAGGCCTCATCGAACGGGTCATCGCCGGAATTGGTCTCCAACAGGGCAACCCGCGCATCGAGCAATCCCGCCAGTGGTGCAACGCGCTCCCACAGGGGCGTGCCGGTATAGATGTGCAACACCGACTCGCAGTCGCAATGCAGGTCGAGCACGACATCGGCATCCGCGGCCAGTCGCATCAGTGCCAGTCGCTGTACCGACAGTTCGTCGGTGGCGTCCTGGTCCATCAGGCTGGCGCGGATCGCCGCGCGGATCAGCGCCTGGTTCGCGCCCGCATCCGGCCCCAGCTGCGCCTTCACCCGGCTCAGTACATCGCCTGACAGGTTGTGAAAGGTGCGATTGAAATTTTGTCCGGTGCGCAGATCGAAGCGCCCCTGGCTGGACCCCAACAAGGTTTGCGCAAGTCCGATCGGATTGGCCGCCGGTACCAATACCACCTCCCCGAGCAGCCTATCCTGCTGCTCCAGCGCGGTAAGCTGATTTCTCAGATGGTGCGCGACCAGCATGCCGGGCAGTTCGTCGGCGTGCAGTGATGCCTGAATATAGGCCTTGGGGCCGGCCCCCTCCTTCCCAAAGCGAAGAACCGACAAGGCCCGGCTCGTGCCTGCGGCAGGGGAAGGGAGCGGAATCGAGATCAGTTCCATGAAGACTTTCAGTTCCCAGTCAAGAAATCGGCGGCCAGGCTGGCGAGCGAGCGCACCCCAGTCAGCAAGGCGCCTTCGTCCGGATTGAAGCGAGGTGAATGGTTCGGTGCCCAGTCCGCGGCGGCAATCCCCGGCGGATTGACACCGAGAAAAAACAACATGGCGGGGACGCGCTGTCCGTAATAGGAAAAATCCTCCGACGTCGTGGTCGGCGGGACGTCGGCAAGCACGGCCGCGCCGGCCACCCGGTGCAGACTCGGCAGCATCTTCGCTGTCAGTACCGGATCGTTCCAGGTCACCGCGTAGCCGGCGTCAAAACTCACCTCGGCCGTGGCACCCGAGGCCAGCGCAAGGTTCTCGGCGGTACGCCTGACCTGCGCCAGAAGCTGGTCGCGCGTGGCCGGGTCGAAGCTGCGAATGGTGCCGCTCATGGTGACTTCGGCCGGGATGATGTTCGCCCGTTGTCCGCCGTGCAGGGTGCCCACGGTGATCACGGCCGGCGCCAGGGTCAGGTTGGTTTGCCTGCTGACGATGACCTGCAGCCCCAGCACGATCTGCGCCGCGACAACGACCGGGTCGACGCCGTTCCACGGCAAGGCGCCATGGGTCTGGCGGCCCTTGACGACGATATTGAAGGTGTCGCTTCCCGCCATGAACCCACGTGCGCGCAGCGAGAGCGTGCCGGTCGGTTGCGGCGTGATGCCCACGTGTAGCCCGAACATCGCATCGACCTTGGGGTTCTCCAGCACGCCGGCTTTGACCATGCGTTCGGCGCCATTGGCTTGATTCGGTACGCCTTCCTCGGCGGGCTGGAACACCAGCTTGACCGTGCCGGAAAGTTGCCCGCGCAGGTCGGCGAGCACCCGGGCAGCACCAAGCAGCATGGCGACATGCATGTCATGGCCGCAGGCGTGCATCAAGGCCACTTGCGTCGATCCTTGCCTGACGCGCTGCCTGGACGCGTATGGCAGGCCGGTCTGTTCCGCCACCGGCAGTGCGTCCATGTCGGCACGCAAGGCGACGACCGGGCCCGGGCGACCGGTATCGAGCAGTCCGATGACGCCGGTTTCGGCGACGCCGCGGGTGACCTCGTAGCCCATGCGGCGCAGTTCGGTGGCAACGATGTCGGAGGTGCGCTGTTCGTCGAAGGCCAGCTCGGGATGCGCATGCAGGTCGCGGCGCCAGTTCACCACGGCGGGCAGCACCCTGGCCGCCGCGGCATCGAGCAGTGCATGGTCAACCGTCGGCCGTGCCAGCACGCCAGCGGCCTGCGAGCCCGTGACGGCGGCGAGCAGAAGGAGCCGGATCCTCATCGCCATGCCTTGTAGAGCGGGGTAGTCATGCGGATCGGCCGTACATCAAGCCGGGCATCGAATACGGAGTAGTCCTTGCCGTCAATGCCGACGCTTTCCCAGGCGCGCGTGCGGTCATCGCGCCGCAGCACGAACTCGAATCCCAGGTCGGGGGTCGGATCGTCGGCTGCCGCAAGCAGGTCGAAGGCGAAGCCGGTGACGTGATCATCGGGGCCATCGACCAGTTGCGACAAGGCCCGCTGGACGGCGTTTTCGCCGAGGATGTCGGTAAACGCGCCGCGCGGATTTTCAAAGTCAGGGACAAAACCGGGCTGGCCGAACTTGAGCTCCCCTCTGGCACGTTTGGCAGGAAAGACACGCGCCTGCGCCTTGGCCAAATCATAATGGTCGCCATTATCCAGGTAGGAAATGCGCGCGTTGCGCACATTGACCGGGCCCGGCTCAACCGTTGCATCATGCAGGTCGATCAGCAGCGCGCCGGTGGCGCCCACGATCTCGATATCCGTACCGCGAATCACCGCAGCCGTATTCTCGTCGACGCCCACGCCGATCTTGTAGCCCTTGGCCAGCATCGCGGCGAGCATGCGGCCGATCCGCCCGCGCTTCAGAAAATGTTGATCAATGAAAAGGTCATCGCCGACAAATCCCAGGCCGCGCTCAATCTCCTTGCCTTCGCGCAGCAATCCCTTGAGTACCAGAAGAGAATTTGGCGCATCGCGAAACATGACGCGGCTCATGATCGCCGCACCGGCACTGGTGCCGGCGATCACCCCACCGCGCGCCTGCAACTCGCGCACCGCCTGCAGCACTGGCGAGGCCACGCCGCCCGGATTGAGCACGTCGGCATACCGTTCTTGCGCACCGCCGGTGAAGTACACCCCGGTCGCAGCGCGAATCTTGGCGACGTTGGCGGGATCGGCAGCAGCCCGGCGCGCCGATTCGATATTTTCTCCCGGCCAGGTCGGCGCGATGCGCAGAAGCTCCACCTGCGCACCACGGCGCCTGAGTTCATGCGCGGCACTCTCGCCGGTCGCTGCAGGATTGCCTGATGCGGTCGGGATCACCACAAACCGCGCGCCCTTGCCACCGGCAAGATCGACCAGGCGCTGGCGCAACGCATCGTTATCGTCACGCACTGCGCCGCCCATGGGAACGACGATGCCGGGTATCGGCTGGAACGCCGGTCTTGCGTGGATTTCCTCGGCGTACGCACTACCGATCGCCAAATTCGCTGCGGACAGCAGCAGGATGAACACGGATTTCACGGGAAGGGCCTTTCGCCACGATACAAACTTGAGCGGATGTTGCCACCGATCGGGTGCCTGCTGGCACCGTCCCGACGATGTTTGCGCACATTGGCAAATGCATGTCGCACTGTCAGAAGTTTGCAACACCATAAGCTGAACAACTTTGCAAGAATGCGACACCGGCTTCTCACGGTGCGACCCAAGCTGGCAATAGGGGGCCCAAGGAAGCGAACACTGCATACACTCGAGGCGTTCCAAAATTGCGCCGGGGCACTGCATGCACGGTGCTTGCGTCTGACTCACCCATTTCCGAGGACTCATCGCATGAAACCAGCTAGCAAGCCCGCCGCGTTCGCATTCCGTCGCTCCCGATGCACCCATGCAGTCCTACTCGCGCTCAGTGCCTCGAGCATGAACGTTGCCGCGCAATCCATGCAGCGCGTGGAAATCACCGGCTCGAGCATCAAGCACATTGAAGGTGAGACGGCGTTGGCGGTGGAAACCATCAAACGCGAAGATATCGACAAGGCCGGGGTGACGACCGCCGCCGAGCTGCTGCAGAAGATCTCGTCGAATGTCGGCGGTCTCACCGACGGCGCCAGCGTCAGCGACGTCATGGGCGGGCAGCGTGGCTTCAATGGCGCCAACCTGCGCGGCCTGGGTGTATCAAGCACGCTGGTGCTGCTCAACGGCCGGCGGCTGGCCAACTTCGCCAGCCCGGGCGACAGTTCCGGTGTCGACCTCAACAATATTCCCGCCGGCGCCATTCAGCGCGTCGAGATACTCAAAGATGGTGCATCGGCGATCTACGGCACCGATGCGATGGGCGGCGTGATCAACTTCATCACCCGCAAGGACTATCAGGGCGGCGACGCCAGCGTGTATGCGCTCAAGACGGGCGAAGGCGGCGGTGGTAAAACCAGCGCGTCCTTGTCGGGCGGCTTCGGCGACCTGGTCACCGACCGCTATAACGTGTTCGGTGCGTTCGACATCCAGAGGACGGGGCGGCTTTCCAGTTCGGATCGCAAGTTCATGCAGGAGTACAGCCTGCCTGATCGCCTGTCGCCGCAGTTGTCGAGCACCACTTTTCCGGCCAACGTCGATCTGACTGCCGCGCAACTTGCCACGCTGAATAAATCCACCTATCTCTTCGGCTCCGGACCCGGCGGTACGTGGGTGCCCTCGCCGGGCCGGCGCGTCAGTCTAGGCAAGTCCTCCTGCGTCAATGGCAGCGCCAACGTCGTCCGCCCGCTCGGCCCTGGCGGGACGGAAGGCTGTTCGTTCAATTACATGGGCGACTCGGAAGTCTACCCAAAATCCGACAAGCAAAGCTTTATCGGGCGCGCCACCTTCCAGGTCGCGGATGATCACCAGGTGTTCGCCGAAGTCTTGCTGAGCAAGGCCGAGACCGCCTATGCCGCCTCGCCCGCAACATCGGGCAGCATCAACGGCACCACCGCCGGCATTACGCTGCCGGCGAGCCTGCAAGCGAAGACCGGCATCACGACCCCCGTCAATTTCCGCTTCCGCCTGACCGATGCAGGGCGCCGCACCACCGAGGTCACCAGTGAAGGATCGCGCTTCTTGCTGGGGGCCAATGGTCGCTTTGGACTATGGGATTACGACACGGCGTATAACCACAGCGAAAACAAGGCCACCGACCTCGATATCGACGGTTGGGTTTCGCGTAGTAAACTACTCGCTGGCATCGCCAAGGGACTCTACAACCCGTTTGTCGCCCCGACCGACGACTCGGGCAAGAAGTTCATGGATTCGATCAAGATCGCCGGCGCCGCCCGGATCTCCAAAGGGACCAGCGACAGCATCGATGGCAAGCTGACGCGCGCCGTGATGTCCTTGCCGGGCGGCGATGCGATGCTGGCGCTCGGTGCCGAACTGCGCCGTGAGAAGACCGCGTTCTCGTCAACGGCGGCACTGAAGACGAACGACGTGCAAGGCGACCGTTCCAGTTCCGACGACCTGCTGGAAGACTCGTCGAACCAGCGCGACATCGCCGGCATTTTCGCCGAACTGAACGCGCCCTTCAGCAAGGAATGGGAAGGCCAGTTCGCCATTCGCCATGACCACTACAAAGGCGTCAAGGACCCGCGCTCGGCCATCACCACGCCGGCCCTCGACACCACCAATCCGAAGATCGCGCTGAGCTACCGTCCGAGCAAGGCGATGCTGGGCCGGGCATCGTTCGGCACTGGCTTCCGCGCGCCCTCGATTTCAGAAATGTTCCTGCCGGTACGTTCAGGCACCATCGCCAGCTTCGTCAAGGATCCGGTCTCGGGTGAAATTGCCCAGTTCGACCTCGATCGTTATGCCAACCCCTTGCTCAAACCGGAGAAGTCCAAGCAATTCTCGCTCGGCCTGGTCCTTGAACCGAACCAGAACTGGAATGGCAGTGTTGACTACTGGATGATCCGCAAGACGGACATCATTTCGGAGATCGGCGAACAAACCGTGTTCGATAATCCGGTGTACTACAACGACCCGAAGATCGTCGTGCGCGACTCGGACGGTGCCGTTTCCTATTTGCAGTTCAAGAAAGAGAACCGCGGCAAGCTCAATACCTCCGGCTTCGACCTGGCCCTCAACTGGCGTGGCGATGCCACGGCATTCGGCCGGTTCAGCGCAAATATCGGAGCGACCTATATCACCAAGTACGAGTTCCAGTCCGACCCGAGCTCGCCGTTGACGAATGGCCTCGGCGTATTCCGTGACGACAAGGCCGTGCAGCGCTGGCGCCACAAGCTCAACATTGATTGGACTCATGGCCCGCTCAATCTGACCCTGGGCAATACC
The DNA here is from genome assembly GCA_030272785.1 of Pseudomonadota bacterium. Classification (GTDB taxonomy): domain Bacteria; phylum Pseudomonadota; class Gammaproteobacteria; order Burkholderiales; family Burkholderiaceae_D; genus JAFCUW01. The sequence goes on along the minus strand of JARXKM010000017.1, from coordinate 19,018 downwards.
TTCATGTCGGGCTATCGCGATCAGAACATCCCGGGCCTGGCTGATCCCGGCTGGAATGACCGTGACGTCAAGGCCTATTCGCTGTGGGACTTGAGCGGAAGCTATGCGTTCACGAAGCAGCTGAAGCTTCGCGCCGGCGTCATCAACATGTTCGATACGCCGCCGCCATTCACCAATCAATCGCGTTATTTTGAAGTGACATGGGATCCCACCTACGGCGACCCGCGTGGCCGCTCACTGTTTGTCAACATGCAGTACAAGTTCAAGTAGATCGATCCCCGACCACCCCTCGACGCCCCACTTCGGTGGGGCTTTTTCATCCGAGGGTAGACTGTCTGAAATATTAGCAGGAGCTTTACGAGCATGAGCGACAAGCCAAGTACATTCAAAGTTCCCAACACCCTGATCATCCTGCTCTTCGGCGCACTGTTTGTTGCCCTGCTTGTGCCTTGGGTAGCGGCCGGCTACTTCGAGAAAGGCGTGCCGATTTCGCTCGACTCCTACCGGGTAGCCGAGCACAACATCAGCATTTCCGTGTTCGGCAGCGGCAAGGAAGTCGGCTTCCTCAACGCGCCCTTCGAGGGCATGACGTCGGGCGGCCGAAGCGGTGCTGCCGTTGGCGTCATCGCCTTCATCCTGCTGGTCGGCGGCGCATTCGGCGTCATCAATGCCACCGGTGCGGTCGACCGTGGTCTGTTGCGCCTGATCGCCATCACCGGCCACCACCCGCGCCTGTTGCTGGGGTCCTTGTTCACGGCCTTCGCCACCGGCGGCGCCGTATTCGGCATGGGGGAGGAAACCATCGCTTTCCTGGCGCTGCTGTTGCCGCTGATCCGGCGTATGGGCTACCCGCCTGAAGTGGGAGTGATGATCACCTATGTGGCCAGCCAGATCGGCTTCGGTACCTCGTGGATGAATCCGTTTGGCGTGGCATTGGCGCAAGGCATCGCCAACGTGCCGCTGCTGTCGGGCGCACCTCTGCGCATCGTCATGTTCTTCATTTTTGTCAGTACCGGCACCGCCTTTACCCTCTGGTATGCCGAGCGCCATCGCGGCGAGGTCGAGTTGGGTGCGAACGGCCAGATCGTCATTCCCGTCGATACGCCGCCACTCGCGCTGGCCGACCGACTCATTCTTGCCGGCATCGTCGGCACCATCATCTGGATCGTCTGGGGCGTGGTCACGGCCGGCTACTTCATCCCGGAAATCGCCACCCAGTTCGTCACGCTGTGCTTCTTCGCCGCGATCGTCGCGGTCATCGCCAAACGGCTCAGCGCCGACGCCGCGGCCGCAGCATTCGTCGCCGGAGCGCAGCAATTGGTGCCGGCGGTGTTGGTGATTTCTTTGGCAAAGGGCATCGAATACCTGTTGGGCGGCGCCAATCCGCACGCGCCCTCGGTGCTCAATACCTTCCTGCACAGCATGGGCACGATGCTGGAAACCTGGCCGCCGCTGCTGGCGGCGCAAGGCATGCTCGCCGTGCAAACCGCGTTCACCTTTGTCATTCATTCCGGCTCGGCCCAGGCAGCGATCAACATGCCCTTGATGTCAGGCCTGTCCGACCTGGTCGGCGTGACGCGGCAAACCGCCGTCCTGGCATACCAGTTGGGCAACGCCATGGCCAACATGAGCGTACCGACCGGCGCCATTCTGATGGCAACGCTCGGTGTTGCCGGCGTGCCATGGACACGCTGGCTTGGCATTATCTGGCGCTTTCAGCTACTGATCCTGCTCATGTCCATGGCCATGGTGGCGTTTGCCGTACTCACCGGTTACGCCTGAGTTCCTCACCTCTTCTTCGATTCAATGGACCATCAATTCCTCCACTGCCCAGTGCCAGTTTCCCCGGCGGCGCAGGCGCAAGTGCCCGTGCTGCAACGGATCGATCTGATCACGGTTCGCTTGCCGTATGTGAGGCCGTTCGCCACCAGCGTTCACACCTGGGCCGTCAAGGAGGCGCTCTTGTTGCGGCTCGAATCGGACGGTGTGGTTGGCTGGGGTGAATGCGTGGCCGACCCCGATCCCTTTTATGCCAGCGAAACCACGCACACCGTGCGCCATGTGTTCAAGGCATTCCTGCTCCCTTTGGTCACGCCAGGACAGACGATCGGCGAACTGCTCAAGCGCTGGAGCCCGGTGCGCGGCCATGGCATGGCCAAGGCCATGGTCGAAAATGCCCTGCTGGACCTGATAGCGCGCCAGCAAGGTCGTCCCCTGCACGAGTTGCTGGGACTGTCGGCACGCCGCATCCAGTCGGGCGTCAGCCTGGGGATTCAGGACTCCATTGCGGCGCTGCTCGATGCCGTGGCAGAGGCGATGAACCGCCCTTATCACCGGGTCAAGCTCAAGATCATGCAAGGCAAGGATGTCGAATGGGTCCGCGCCGTGCGCGAAGCCTATCCACAGCTGGCGCTGATGGCCGACGCCAATGGCGACTACCGGCTCGAGCACGCAGCGGTGTTGCGCGAACTCGATGCCTTCAACCTGACCATGATCGAACAGCCGCTGTCGTACAGCGACATTGTTCAACATGCCGCGCTGCAACGCGAACTGGCCACGCCACTGTGCCTGGATGAATCGATTCACGACCTCGACGATGCCCGCGCGGCGCTGGCCCTGCAAGCCGCGCGCGTGATCAACATCAAGCAGGGACGGGTGGGCGGCATGATCGAATCGCTGCGCATCGCCGCGCTGTGTCAGCATGCCGGCGTTGACGTCTGGTCAGGCGGCATGGACGAAACCGGCATTGGCCGCGCCTTCAATCTCCAGTTGCAGGCTGCGCCGGGCTTCACCTTGCCGGGCGACACAGCGGAAACTGCCAGCTACTTCAGCGAAGACATCGTCGAGCCGTCGGTGGTTTTGGCCGACGATGGCTTCATCGCCATGCCCATCGGTGCCGGCATCGGCGTCACCGTGCTGGAAGATCGCGTGGCCCGGTTTACCTTGGATCGCGAGCAGATTCGCTAACAGCCTATCGCACCCTATGCCTGCGCGCCATGTCTCGCGCTGATTCTTCACTGGTACGCACCAGCCAGGCATCGTCAGGCCGGGGCGGCGCCCTTGTGCCGATACGCACTGTACTGCCGGGTGGCCTTGGCTGGCAGCGCCCGCAACGCATGAAATGGTTGTACTCATGCAGAACGAGGCACGCCGCCTACTTGTTCGTGCTCACATCCACCAGCATGCGGGTCAGCAGATACAGCCGCGGCGCGATGCTGTTGAGCTCAGCGTATTCATTCTCCGTGTGGATATTGCCGCCGACGATACCGAAACCATCGAGCGATGCCGTGCCGGCCGCGCTGGAGTAGTTGGCGTCGCCGGCGCCGCCGGAGCCTTCCATCGTCAGCGTCAGTCCGAGCTCGCCGTAGATGGCCTGCGCGCGCCGCGCCAGCGCTTCGGTGCCGGGGTTGACCGGCATCGGCGGCATGCCGCGCGTGACGCTGGTTTTCACCTCGGTGTCGGCGATCAGTTTTTTGTCGGCCAGGCGCGCCATGTCCTTTTCGACCCGATCGAATTCGGCCATCTCACGCACGCGGATGTCGCCGCGCACGGTCGCCGCGTTGGGGATGGTGTTGAGGCGATCGCCCGAATTGAACACGGTGAAGTTAACAGTGGTCAGCTTGGCGCTGTCGCCCAGCGCCGCCATTTGCAGCATCTGGTGGGCCGCTTCCATGGCCGCGTTGCGGCCCGACTCCGGCGCCACGCCGGCGTGCGCCGATTTGCCCTTGACCTCGATCAGCAGGTCGCCGGCGCCCTTGCGCCACACCACCAGGCCGTCGGCGGCGCGGCCCGGTTCCATGCTGAGGACCACGTCATGCTGCTTGGACAGCGTGTCGATCAAGCTCCGCGTGCCCTTGGAAAACGTTTCCTCGTTCGTGTTGACCATCAAGGTAATGCGGGCGAAGTCGGTGAACTTCATCTGCTGCAGCAGCTTGAGCGCGTAGATGGCGGTGACGATACCGCCCTTGTCGTCCATCACGCCGGGACCGTAGGCGCGGTCGCCCTGGATGCGGAACGGGCGCGCCGCCGCGGTGCCGTCGGCAAACACGGTATCCATGTGGGCCATCAGCAAGATCTTCGCCTTGCCTTTGCCGTCGAGCGTGGCGACCAGGTTGTGGCCGGCCGCCGGCGCCGCCGACGACAACTCGACCCGCATGCCGAGTTTCTTGAGCTCGTCGGTGACGATGGCGCCCACCGCGTCGAGGCCTTTTTCGCTGCCGGTGCCCGAGTCGATGCTGACCAGGCGGCCCAGCAGGGTGATCAGTTCAGGTTTCGCTTCGACCGCGCGTTGGTACAAGCCCTCGTTCTTCGGGGCGGCGGCCGCGGCGGCGCTCAACAGGCATGCGGCAAGCAGGGAAAATGTGGTGAACGCACGGCCACCGGAAGTCGAATTACGCATAGTCACCTCGTCTAGTTATTCAATAGAAAACATCCGGCGATACTACACCACGCTCGAAACAGTTTCATAAGAATCAACGCGCGGCTGCGTCACGTTGCTGAATGCGTGACCGGAATAAATTGTCATGAGGAAATGTATGTGGCTATCAGACAACACTCCGCGCGAATAGTGCTGATTTGATAAATGCGCCGGGCGGAACATGTTATATTGCACCCAAGAAAACTAATTTACTACAGGGAAATTATGGCCATGCGCTTCCTCTCGATCGCCACCGTGGTGGCACTGTCCACCGTCCACAGCGCCATGGCCGCGCCGTTGACGACGACCGAAACGCTGCGCTTTGCGCAAAATGGCGCGCTCGCCGGCAGCCTGGGCGGCGCCGCCGATCGTTGCGCCGACGCTGACCTGTGCGGCACCACGCTCACCTTTGCGACCAAGTCGAACGGCACGTTGAACGTGAACGGCGCGGTCGATGTCGCCGCGGCCGATCTCAAGACGCTCGAGACGACCCGCGCGGCCACCGTCAAGACCATCGCCAGCAGCGAAACGGCGTTAGCGGCCCTGCAAAAGACCAAGACGACCAGCCTGGCGAGCATCGCCGCCACGGCCACCCTGATCGACGGCTACGCTGCGAGCAAGGCAGCCGACCAGGCGGCGATCGCGACGGCCACCGCCACCCTGGCCACGCTCAAGGTCGGCATCGACGCCGGCAACCAGGTCATCGCCGGCGCCAACGCGGACATCAAGAATATCGACGCTGCGCGCACCACCGCGCTCGCCCTGGTCACCAGCAAGACGGCCGAGGTGGCGGCGCTGAACGTCACGCGCGCCAAGGATGTCACGCTGGTCGCCACCGTCACCAAGCAGATCGCCACGACCGATGCGGCCGCGCTGGCCGACAGCAAGGATATCGCCGCGAAGAACGCCACGATCGCCGCGAACGCCACCCTGAAAGCGGCGGCGCAAAGCGTCATCGATGCGAAGAACGTCGAGATCGCGTCGCTGCTGGCCAAAGCGCATCCGACGTCGACCGAACTGGCGCTGCTGAAAACCGACCAGGCCACCGTCGCCAGCAAGAACGCCAGCATCAAGACGCTCGACACGTCCACGGCCACGGCGGCGGCGGCCATCGCGGCGAAGAACGCCGATCTCGTCAAGCTGGCCGGCCAGCGCGCCACCTATGTGAACACGGCCGCGGTCACGAATCAGGCGATCGCCGCTATCGACCAGCAGAAAGTGGCCGCCGCCGCGGTCATCAAGAACAGCAACGATGCGGTCGTCGTGCTCAACGGCCAGAAGGCGACTGCCGCCGCCCTGGTCGTTAGCACCACCAACGCCAACAAGCTGCTCGTCGCCCAGCAAACCAGCGCGAACAGCCTGGTGCTGGCGAAGACCACCGACATCGCCGCGCTCGCCAGCAAGAGCGCCAGTGCGACCGCCACCAAGGCGAGCGAGCTCGCCGCCGATGGCGTCATCGACACCAAGCTGGCGGCGGCGATCGGCGCGCTCGACGCCAAGAAGGCTGACCTGGCCGCGCTGGAACAACAGAAGCTCGCGCTGCAGCAGAACGGTCACCTGGTCGCCGGCGTGGTGATCCAGGACATGGCGCCGAAAAACGGCGGCATCGGCGTGTTCGGCCCGACCATGGGTGGCGGCGACAACATCGAGGCCAACGAGCGCGTCACGTTTTCGTTCGCGCAGACGACCCAGATCGGCAACCTCAATTTCTACAACGATGCGCACGGCACGACGTTTTCCGCCAACTCGCTGTGGCAACTGATCCTCGACGACGGCTCGTCCGCCAAGTACGCGCTCAGTAACCTGTTCGACCCGAGCATGACGTTCACGTCGAAAAGCTTCACCTTCGTCGGCCTCGCCGGCAGCGACTCGTTCTATGTCGGCGGCATGAGCGCGCAGACAGCAATGACATCGATGCACCACCAGAGCGCAGTGCCGGAGCCGGGCAGCTGGGCATTGCTGCTCGGCGCAGTGGCGGTGCTCAGCCTGGTGCGTCGTCGCCGATCAGGCGGGCGCGCGTAGCCGTCCGGCCGGTGTTGTCGCGGGCCGTGGCGCGCGCCGCGTTCAGGCGTGGGCGTGGCCCAGCGCGGCGAGGCGGCCGGCAACCTCGCGCTTGATCAGCGCCTCGAACTCGGCTGCGGCGACCGGCCGGCTGATCAGGTAGCCCTGGGCCTGGTCGCAGCCGTGCGCCTGCAGGTAGGCTTGCTGTTCGGTCGTCTCGACGCCTTCGGCGATCACCGTCAGGCGCAGGCTGTGGGCCAGCGAAATGATGGCACGCACGATGGCGGCGCCGTCTTCCTCGAGCGTGATGTCGTGCACGAACGACTGGTCGATCTTCAGCACGTCGATCGGGAAGCGGCGCAGGTAGGCCAGGCTGGAATGGCCGGTGCCGAAGTCGTCGATGGCGATCTGCACGCCCAGCTGCTTGAGGTCGCGCAGCACGACGATGGCGTTGTCGACATCGTTCATCACCAGCCGTTCGGTCAGCTCCAGTTCGAGGAAGCGCGCCTCGAGGCCGCTGTCGTGCAGGATCGCGGCGATCGATTGCGCCAGGCCTTTCTGGGTGAACTGGCGCGGCGACAGGTTCACCGCCACCCGCAGCGCGCCCAGCCCGGCGGCGTGCCAGGCGCGCGTCTGCGCGCAGGCCACGCGCAGCACCCAGGCGCCGATCGGCACGATCAGGCCCATGTCCTCGGCCAGCGAAATGAATTGCGACGGCGCGACCATGCCGTAACCGGGGCGGTTCCAGCGCAGCAGCGCCTCCATGCCCACCACGCGGCCGCTGGCCAGCTCGATCTGCGGCTGATAGTGCAGCACGAACTCGCCGCGCTCGAGCGCGTGATGCAGGTCCGCTTCGATATCGAGCCGCTCGAGCGTGCGCGCACTCATCGCGGCGGTATAGAACTGGTAGGTGTTGCGGCCCAATTCCTTGGCCTTGTACATGGCGATGTCGGCGTGCTTGACCAGCGTCTCGGCGGTGGCGCCGTCGTCCGGATAGGCGGCGATGCCGATGCTGCAGGTCAGGTAGAACTCGTAGGACTGGATCGTCAGCGGCGTGGCGATCGCATCCGTGACCTGGTGGATCACCTTCAGGCTGGCGTCGGCGCTCTCGCCTTGCGGCAGCACCAGCATGAATTCGTCGCCGCCCATGCGCGCCACCGTGTCGGTATCGCGCACCGCCAGCTTGATGCGCTCGGCGAGCGCCTTGAGCAGCAGGTCGCCCGCTTCGTGGCCGAGCGTATCGTTGACGAACTTGAAGCGGTCGAGGTCGATGAACACCACCCACAGCGCGGTGCCGCACAGGCTGGCGTGGGCGATCGCGCTGTCGAGCCGCTCGTTGAGCAGGTTGCGGTTGGCCAGGCCGGTGAGGGCGTCGTGGTGCGCCTGGTATTCGAGTTCGGCCTCGAAGCGCATCACCGCGCTGATGTCGTATTGCGCCACCATGAAGTTGACGATCGTGCCGGCGTCGTCGCGCAGCGGCGAGATGAACAGGTCGTTCCAGTAGCCGCTGCCGTCCTTGCGGTAGTTGCGCAGCACCGCGTGGCCTTCGCGCTGCTCGCGCAGGGCGGCGCGGATCTCGTCGATGTTGCATTGGTCCTGGCTGTCGTCCTGGAAGGTGCGCAGGCTCTTGCCGATCACCTCGGCGGAGCGGTAGCCGGTGATCGACTCGAACGCCGGGTTGACGTACTCGATCGGATAGTCGGGTCCCGCGGCGCTGCAGATGAGGATCGCATTGGACGACACCTCGATCACCTTTTCGCGCAGCCGCAGCGAGCTTTCGGCGTGGATGCGCTGCGCCAGGTCGTCCGACAGGCGGCGATTGTCGTTGCGCAGCGCCGAGGTGCGCTCGCTGGTGACGCGCTCGATGGTCAGGTTGCGCGACACCCGGCCGTAGACATACGCCGCCGCGAGCAGGCTCGACAAGATCCCGCCGAGCAGCGCGAACACCGAGCCGCCCGGCCTGGCGGTAAACGGCAGCGGCGCCTTGTCGACCTGGATGAACCAGGGTGTGCCGGCGACGCTGAAGGTCGCCGTTTCGGCCTGCGCATGGTCGTACAGCAGCCAGGCCGGCATCAGCGGCGCGCTCAGCGGCGCGGCCGGTTCGCCGTCGCGGAAGACGAGATTGGAGGGCTGCGCCGAGGCGGCCGCGTACACGCTCAGCGCCACGCCCGGCGCGCCCAGCAGGTGCTTCGGGTCGAGCAGCGCGTGGAGCAGGCGGTCGGCGCGGAACACGGCGGCCGTTTCGCCGATCACCGCGCGCTGGCGCTGGGCCGGCGTGGCGAGCGGCGCGCCCGGCGCGTACAGCGGTGCGAGCACCAGGAAACCGGTATGGAAGCGATGGTCCTGCACCAGCGACAGCAGGCCGGTGGCGGCGACCTGGCCGGTGGCGCGCGCGCGCGCGCGCGCCGCGGCGTGGTCGAGCGTGCGCGCCGTGTCCAGGCCGAACGCCGAGCGGTTGGCCTGGTACGGCTCGATATACTCGACGACGTTGTAACTGTCGCGCCGCGCCGCCGGGCGTTGAACGTTGTCGACGAATTCGCTGATCTGGAAACCCGGATGGCGCCGGCGCATGGCCGCCTCGTAGGCCGCGCGGTCGCGGTCGGCCAGGAAGCGCTGGAAACTCAGCGCCTGGATGGCCGGGTAGCGCGCCAGCAGCGGGCCGGTAAACTGGGTGAATTGCGCGCCGCTGACCACCCCCATGGTGCGAAACAACTGGTTCAGCACCACCAACTGCTCGACGGCGTCCTCCATGCCCTCGGCCACCACCTTGATGCGCAGCGCCGCCTCCTGGTGGAAGCGGGCCGCCTGCGCCGCGGTTTCGGCGCGCCGCACCGTGACGAACAGCAGCGTCGTCATGGCCAGGCCGAACACCAGCATCAGCGCCGCCGAGACCGATACCGACAGGCGCACGCGGCGAAACATTTTATCCATGGGTAACCTTTTTGCCTGCAAATACCGGGGAATGCCGCACCGAACTAACATATTGCAATATAGGCGACTTTGGCCAGGTTGGCACGTGCGCTAGCGTACATAGTAAATATGAACAACACCCCGGGGGTCAGTGCCGGCAATCGCACACGTGCCCGGCCGTAGCGCGCATACTCGCGCGGGGCTACCCGCGGGGTTCTACCCGCGGGGTTCTACCCGCGGGGTTCTACCCGCGGGGGGCAGAGCCGGCAATCGGACACGCGCCCGGCCGTAGCGGCCGGTTGGCCACCCACTTGATTGTCTCGAACCACGCCAGGCTGCCCGCCAGGGCGGTGGCGCCGACGGCGGCCAGCGGCCAGCGCGGCAGGTCGAACACGAACAGCGCGCGCAGGGGCGCGACGCCGACGATCAGCGCCAGCAGGATCAGCGCGCCGGCGGCGATGACCGGGAAGGCCGGGTTGCGCGCGGTGCCGGGCCGCCAGCTCGGCTGCGACCACGCGCGGTTGACCTGGATCAGGCCGAGATTCGCCAGCACCAGCACGCAGAACGTGACGGCGCGGGCGGCGTCGTCGGATCCTCCGGAGGCGTGCGCGGCGCAGTTGACGGCCACCAGCGCGAGCAGCAGGCCGCCGCCCTGCCACAGGCCGCGCAGCAGCACCACACGGTCGAACAGGCGCGCGTCGGGCCGGCGCGGGCCGCACGCCATCGCGTCCGCTTCGGCCGGTTCGGCCTCGAAGATCACCGAGCAGGCCGGATCGATGATCAGCTGCAGGAACAGGATATGCACCGGCATCAGCAGCATCGGCCAGCCGAGCAGCACCGGCAGGATCGACAGGCCGACGATCGGCACGTGCACGGCGACGACGAACACGATCGCCTTGCGCAGGTTGGCGAAAACGCGCCGGCCCTGGCGCACCGCGCTCACCAGCGAGCCGAAGTCGTCGTCGAGCAGCACCAGCGCGGCCGCCTCGCGGGCGACGTCGGTGCCGAGTGCCCCCATCGCCACGCCGATGTCGGCTGCCTTCAGCGCCGGCGCGTCGTTGACGCCGTCGCCGGTCATCGCCACCACCTCGCCGCGCGCGCGAAACGCCTGCACCAGGCGCAGCTTCTGGGCCGGCTGCACGCGGCAGTAAATGTCGGTATCGGCCAGCCGCGCGGCCAGCCCGGCGTCGTCGAGCGATGCCAGTTCGGCGCCGCTGAGCGTGGCGGCGCCGTTCGCCAGCCCGGCCTGGCGGGCGATCGAGATGGCGGTGGCCTGATGGTCGCCGGTGATCATCACCACCCGGATGCCGGCGCGGCGGCACTCGGCGATGGCCGCCGGCACGGCCGCGCGCACCGGGTCTTCGAGCGCGATCAGGCCGAGAAATTCGAAATCGAAATCGTGCTGGTTGCCCGGCAGGACCGAGGCGTCGAACACGGCGCGCGCGACGCCGAGTACGCGCAATCCGTCGGCGGCCATGCGCGCCACCTGGCCTGCGATCAGCGCGGCGCGCCCGGCCTCGAGGTGGCACAGGTCGACGATCGCCTCGGGCGCCCCTTTGGCGGCGATCATCTTGGCGCGCAGGTCGGGCGAGCGCCACACGCGCGACATCGCCAGCATCTGCTTCGACAGCGGGTAGTCGTCGAGCAGGGTCCAGTCGCCGTGCAGATGCTCGGTATCGGCCAGCAGGCGCCGCCCGGCCGCGCCGATTGCCGTCTCCATCGGATCGAACGCGCGCCGGTGGCTGGCCAAAACGGCGAATTCGAGCACGCCGTGCAGTTCTTCCTGCAGCGGTGCAGCGCCAGCGCCGGCGACGTCGTAGGCGGCCGCTTCCGACCACAGCGCGCGCACGCTCATACGGTTCATGGTCAGGGTACCGGTCTTGTCGACGCACAGCAAGGTGGTCGCGCCGAGCAGTTCGATGGCCGGGATCCGGCGTGCCAGCACCTGCGCGCGCGCCAGCCGCCAGGCGCCCAGGCCAAGGAAGATGGTCAGCACCACCGGCAGTTCTTCCGGCAGCACCGCCATCGCGAAGGTCAGGCCGGCGAGCAGGCCGTGCAGCCAGTCGCCGCGCAGCCACCAGAACAGCAGCGCCAGCGCCGCCGCCAGCAGCACGCCGACCAGCGCGACCCGCTTGACCACGCGGCGCGTTTCCTGCTGAATCGGGGTCGGCGCGGTGGCGATGCCGGCCAGCGAGGCGCCGATGCGTCCGAGCGCGCTGCGTGCGCCGGTGGCGATGACGATGCCGCTGGCATTGCCCTGCGTGACCAGCGTGCCGGAATAGACCTCGCCGGCGTGATCGGCGTGATCGGCGCCATTGGCGCGGGCGGCGAACTTCGACACCGCCACCGATTCGCCAGTCAGCATCGATTCGTCCATCGCCAGGTTCGACGACGCCAGCAGGCGCAGGTCGGCCGGCACCCGGTTGCCTTCGGAGATCAGCACCACGTCGCCGCACACCAGCGCTCTGGCGGCGATGCTGCGTGCCACGCCGTCGCGCATCACCAGCGCGGTCGGACTCGCCATCTCGCGCAGCGCGGCGAGCGCGTTTTCTGCGCGCCGCTGCTGGGAAAACGTGATGCCCATGACGACGAACACGAAGCCGAGCAGCATCAGCGCCTCGCCGCGGTCGCCCAGCATCAGGTAGATCAGGCCGCAGGCGACCAGCAGCAGAAACATCGGCTCCGCGAGCACCTCGGCGAGCAGGCGCAGCAGCGAGCGCTGCTTCGACACCGCCAGCGCGTTCGGCCCGTCCTGGCGCAAGCGGCGCGCCGCTTCCGCTTCGGCCAGGCCGGCGGCGGCGGGCGCCGTGCTGTTCATGATACGCCACCGCCGCGCGCGTCGGCATGGTCGAGGTCGGGCCGGTGCCACGGATCGACGTGGGTCATCAGCGAGAGCACCCGGTGGCGCTCCATCACGTTGCGGCGCGCCGCGACGGCGATGTCGTGACCGGCGGCGACCGGGATGGTGGCGTCGACCTCGAGGTGGGCGTCGACCACGATCATGTCGCCCATTTTCCGGGTGCGCACGTCGTGCACGCCCATCACGCCAGGCGTCGCGCGCAAAGTGGCGGTGATGGCGGCGACCTCCTGCGCGTCGATGCCGCGGTCCATCAGCGCGTGCAGCGCGTCCCAGGCAAAGCCCCAGCCCATCTTGGCGATCATCAGGCCGACCACCAGCGCGGCGACCGGGTCGAGCAGCGGATAGCCGGCCAGGTTGCCGGCAATGCCGATGCCGACCACCAGCGACGATGCCGCGTCCGAGCGCGCATGCCAGGCATTCGCCACCAGCATGCTCGACTTGACCTGCTTGGCGACCTTCAGCATGTAGCGAAACAGGATCTCTTTGGCCACCAGCGCGGTGGCCGCGACCGCCAGCGCCACCGCATGGACGGCGGCGATGGTGTCGGGATGTTGCAGCTTGCCGATGGCCGACCAGGCCATGCCGGCGCCGACCGCCAGCAACAGCGCGCCGACCAACATCGAGGCGGCGGTCTCGAAGCGCTGGTGGCCGTAGGGATGGCCGGCGTCGGCTGCCTTGGCGCCGTGGTGGCTGGCGAACAGCACGACGAAATCGGCGACCAGGTCGGACAGCGAATGGATGCCGTCGGCGATCAGGCCCTGCGACCTGGCCAGCACGCCGACGGTGACCTGGGTGGCGCTCAGGGCGATGTTGACGGCGACACTGACCCAGGTGCTGCGGGCAGCTGCGGCGGCCCGTTCGGCCGGCGTGTGCAGGGTGTCTTCGGGGTCGTCGACGGCGTCGATGGGATGCATGGGCAAGGGATTCCGTGGCAGGGGGGCGAAATATAGTCTAGTGTAGTGCTGCGCGCTCGTTGACGCTTGAAAATGTGTCCCTGCGCGCCATGGGCATTGCGGATTTTCGCGATGGAGCAGCTCAGCGGCACGGTGCGCCAGAACGCCGACAACGCGCAGCGCGCCAACCAGCTGGCCCTGTCGGCGGCCGATGCCGCGCTCAAGGGCGACCAGGTAGTGCGCCAGGTAGTGGTGACGATGCAGGGCATCAACGGCGCCTCCAAGCGCATCGTCGACATCATCGGCGTCATCGACGGCATCGCCTTCCAGACCAACATCCTCGCGCTCAATGCCGCCGTCGAAGCGGCGCGCGCCGGCGAGCATGGGCGCGGCTTTGCCGTGGTGGCCGCCGAAGTGCGCGGCCTGGCCCAGCGCAGCACCGTCGCGGCCAAGGAAATCAAGGCCTTGATCGGCGACTCGGTGGCGCAGGTCGGCGCCGGCAGCGCGCTGTTCGAACAGGCCGGCGGCACCATGGGACAGATCGTCGAGAGCGTGCGCAAGGTCACCGACATCATGATCGAGATCACGGTCGCCAGCAGCGAGCAAAGCGCCGGCATCGCCCAGATCAACCAGGCGATCGCGCAGATGGATGAGACCACCCAGCAGAACGCCGCGCTGGTCGAACAGGCCGCGGCGGCGGCCGAAGCGTTGAATGACCAGGCGGGCAGCCTGGCGCGCGTGGTCAGCGTGTTCACGCTGCGCGAGGCGACGCTGCCCGAGACGGCGCTGCGGGTCGGCGCGCCGGCGTAACGCGGCGCGGCGACCGGCACCTGGGTCAGCGTTGCGGCAGCGGGTAGGTCGCCACGCTGGCGTTGCCGTCCCGGTCGACCGCCTGCACGCCGAAGAACAGATTGTCCTTCGACTGCGGCATCGTCACCGCGGTCACCTTGCCGACGAACCGGCTGCCCTGCCACTGCGCGGCGGTGGTGTCGCGCCAGACGACGCGGTAGCCGGCCAGGTCCGGTTCGGCGTTGGCCTGCCAGGTCAGGTCGGTGTGGTTATCCAGCCTGGCGGTGCGGATCTTGACTTCCTGCGGCGCGGCCGGCGCCAAGGCCAGCGACGCCAGCGCGGCGGCGTTGACGCGCGCCACCTGCGCGATGTAGGCCGGGTCGACGAACTCGGGCAGGTCGCCATATTGCAGCGCGCCTTCCTTGCGCACGTTCTGGTGCTGGTGGTTGAAGTTTTCGGCCGGCTCGGTGAAGCGCAGCGCGGCGAAACCGCGGTCGAGGAAGGGGGCGTGGTCACCGCCGCGCAGGTAGCGGTCGCGCCGCGTCACCACCGTCACCTTGAAGCCGTCGACATAGCGCTCGCCGATTTCCTTGACGTGGCGCGCCAGCTGGCGCGGCAGCGTATCGTTTTCGCCGCCGGTCTGGATCAAGGTGCGCAAATTGTCCGGCATGTCCTTGAGCGCCGGGATGCCCTCGGCGAACAGGCGCACCTGGCCGTTGTCGCGCTGGCCGTCCTCGTTGTAGGAGCTGCCGATGATGTCGTTGGTGAACATGCCGGCGATGTTGCGTTTTTGCTGCTTCGCCTTCTCGGCGTAGTCGGTCGAGCCGTACAGCCCCTGTTCCTCGGCGGCGACGGTCATGAACACCAGGGTGGCGTCGAACTGGTAGCGCGCCATCACGCAGGCCATTTCGATTACCGCCGCGCTGCCCGAGGCGTCGTCGTTGGCGCCCGGAGCGTCGTTGACGGCGTCGGCGTCGTCGCTGTTGCGCGAGTCGTAGTGGCCGCTGACGACGTAGATGCGCTCGCGCGACGCGGCCTGGCTGCCGGGCAGGGTGGCGACGACGTTGACGATCTCGGTGGGCCGCGCTAGGCGCCGGTCGACCGGGTGCAGGTGGCTGTCGAAGGCGACCTGCAGGCGGCCGCCGGCGGCCGCGCCGCAGCGTTCTAGTTCGGCCTTGATCCAGCGCCGCGCCGCGCCGATGCCGTGCGTTTCGGAGACGGTGTCGGACATGGTGTGGCGGGTGCCGAAGCTGACCAGCTTGTCGATATTGGCCTGGATACGTTGCGGCGAAATGGCGCGCACGATGGCGTCGATCTGGGGCTGGCGGGCGGCGACGTTCGGCTCGGCGGCGCTGGCGGCGTTCGGCTGGGCGGCGCTGGCGGCGCCGGTGGCCAGCAGCAGCGCCAGCAGGGTAGTGCGTGGGACAGGGAGGGGCATTGGGAATCCTTGAGCTAGCGTGCGGTAAAGGCCGGCCGGGCGGATCGCGCCCGGCCGGGTCAGCCAAGCTACGGCCTATTTGTAAGTGTAGCTTGCGGTGACGTAGACGTAGCGCCCGCGCGGGTCGCCGTAGCTGACATCGTAACCGCCGAGGAAGTTCGAGCTCAGGTTGGTATACGGCGGCGTACGGTCAGTCAGGTTCTTCACGCCGAGCGACACCTTGGTGGCGCGCAAACCGTTGTAGCCGACCTGCGCGTCGAAGGTCTGGTAGGCGGCGACCTTGCGCGGCGTCGAGCCGGCCGGCGCGCGGTTGCCCAGCACGTCGACGTAGCCCTTCTGGTAGTTCTGCGACAGCGAGGCGGCGAACGGCCCGCTGTCGTAGGCGACGCTGGCGTTGTGCTTCCAGCGCAGCACCACGCCGCCGCCGGCATTGAGGGCGGTGTCGAGCGCGCTGGTGTAGGCGCCGGACGGTCCCTGCACGTCGTACTTGGCCAGGTAGGTGCCGCTCATGCGCACCGTCAGGCGCTGGCCGGCGCCGAGGCGCAGGCCATACTTGGCATCGAGGTCGACGCCGGCCAGCTGGGTCTTGAACAGGTTGGCGTTGGTCTGCAGGATGCCGGTGATCGGGCCGACCCCGCTGGCGTTGCCGTCCGGCGCGCCGCGCAGGATGAACGCTTCGTACTGCTTGGCGCGTTCGGCGGTGGCGAGGAAATAGGTCGACGACAGGCCGCCGACGACGATGGCGTTCTTCAGGTTGACGCGGAAGGCGTCGACGCTGATCGAGAGTTCCTTGACCGGCTCGAACAGCATGCCGACCGTGTACGACAGCGACTTCTCCGGCGCCAGCGTCGGGTTGCCGCCGGTGATGGTGGTGAACTGGAAGCTGCAGTCGCCCGGCGCGCCGGTCTTGATGTCCGGGCAGCGGATCGGGTCGCGCGTGCCGTTGGCGGTGACGCTGGTCGCCTGCGAGGTGTACAGGTCGGTCAGCGACGGCGCGCGGAAACCGCTGCCGACCGATGAGCGCAGCAGGAACATGCTGCTCGGCTGCCAGCGAATCGACGCCTTCGGATTGACGGTGTCGCCGACGCCCTGGTAGTTGTCGTAGCGGGCGGCGAGGTCGGCGTCGAGCTTGCGCGCCAGCGGCACGCTCACTTCGGCGAACGCCGAGCTGACGCGGCGTTTGCCGGTGACCGGGAAGGCGTTGCCGCCGAGGCCGGCGATGTCGCCGGTCTGGATCGCCACCGACGGGTCGTAGGCGAACTTTTCGGCGCGCAGTTCGGCGCCGAGCGCCAGCGCCACTGCGCCGCCGGCCAGGCTGAACAGCTCGCGCGAACCCTTCACGTCGAGCGAGGTAGTGGAGGTCTTGGTGGTGTAGCTGGTGCCGCGAAATTCGGCCGCCTGGGCCTGCGCCAGCGCCGCCTTGTCGGCGGTGTCGCCGAACGGGTTGATCAGGCCGCTGTTGAGGACCGGCAGCACTTTCGAATACTGCGCGTAGCCGGTCAGCAGCTCCTCGTTGACCTTGCTCTCGCTGTACAGCAGCGCCGAATCGAGGTCCCAGCCGGACCAGCTGCCGCGCACGCCCGTCATGAAGCGGCTGTTCTCGGCGTTGTCGCGGGTCTGGCGCGGGCCGTTGGCGACGTCGCGGTAATTGAGCAGCAAGGGCTTGCCGCTCAAGCCGTTGGCGGCGGCGAACGCCTGCGGATAATAGGGGCTGGTCGGCACCAGCACGAAGCCGCCCAGCGCCGACGCCGGCTTGGTGGCGAGCGCCGGGTACTGGGCGATCAGCAGCTTGTAGGCCGGCACATACGGATTGCTGGCGGTGGTGATGGCGTTGTAGGCGATCGGCACCGGCTGGGTGGTCGAGGTGATCTTGTTGTTGGTGTAGCTGCCCTCGAAATAGGCCTCGGCGTTCGGGCTCAGGGTCAGGCGGCCGTTGGCCAGCACGCTCGCCTTGAGCGACTCCGGCTGGATCGACACGAACGGGCTGTTGTCGAAGCTGCAGCGGGTGCTCGCGTAGGGCGACACCTGCGACACCGGCC
Source organism: Pseudomonadota bacterium (assembly GCA_030272785.1). Lineage (GTDB taxonomy): Bacteria > Pseudomonadota > Gammaproteobacteria > Burkholderiales > Burkholderiaceae_D > JAFCUW01. Next base: position 1,671 of record JARXKM010000017.1, on the reverse strand, counting down.
CGCAGTCCGGCAGCGCCGGGTTGACCAGCGTGCCGCTGGTGTAGAGCGTCACGTTGGCCGGGAACGAGATCGACGACAGGCCGTCGTTCTGCTCGGCGACGTTGAGCCGGTTGGCGTACGGGCGGTCGACGCCGAAGATCGGGTCGGTCTTCTGCACGTTGGCGCCGAAGGTGACGTTGTAGCCGTCCTCGGCCAGCTTGCCGACGCCGGCGAACAGGCCCGCCTTCTTGTCCTTGCCGTGGCCGCCCGCGCTCGGCTGGCCGTAGGTGCCCGATAGTTCGACGCCGCTGAAGTCCTTGCGCAGGATGAAGTTGACGACGCCGGCGATGGCGTCGCTGCCGTAGACGGCCGAGGCGCCGTCCTTGAGCACCTCGACGCGTTCGATGGCCGCCAGCGGGATGCTGTTGATGTCGACCGACGAGCCGGCCGCGCCGGCCGAGCCGCCGCCGTACACCGACACGCGGCGACCGTTCACCAGCACCAGGGTGCGCCCGCCGCCGAGCCCGCGCAGCGACACGGTGGCGATGTTGCCGCCGCCGAAGCCGGATGCGTTGGCGACGGTGGTGGCGCTGCCGGCGCTCGACAGCGAGCTGAGCTGCTTGACCAGTTCCTCGGTCGATGACGCGCCGATGCGCTCGATGTCCTCGCGCTTGAGGATCTGCACCGGCAGCGCGGTCTCGCCGTCGATGCGCTTGATCGACGAGCCGGTCACGACCACCCGCTCGATGACCGGCGCGGCGGCATCGGCAGCCTGGGCAGCCTGGGCGGCGGCGGGCGCCGGCAGCAGCAACAGCAGGCACGGGCCGAAGGCGGCGCCGAGCAGCAGCACCGACGGCGTGAAGGGGAATCTCTGGTTCGACATGGCGCAATTACTCCTGAGGTGAGGCGATGGATGGAAAGGGGTTCGGCGGCGGCGCGGTGGCGCGCGCCAGAGCGCGGGAAAGCAGGAGTCGCATGGGTAGATTCGATCCGTCGATGGCCAGCTCGGTGCGTGGTTTTGTTGCGCAAAGGTAAATTATATCTGTGACATTGCGCAATATTTTGCTATATTCAGGCTGCAACCACCGGCTTTTTTGCCATGGACATTCCAAGAACGGGGAAATGACGCAATGATCTCGCCAAAGGTAAAGCTGGACCGCATCGACCGCAAGATCCTCGAGGAACTGCAGGCTGACGCGCGCTTGTCCAGCGCAGAGCTGGCCGAACGGGTGGCGCTGACCGCCTCGCCGTGCTGGCGGCGCGTCAAGCGGCTCGAAAGCGCGGGGGTGATCTGCGGCTACCAGGCGCGGCTCGATTCGCGCAAGCTGGGCTACCAGGTGACGGCCTTCATCCACATCTCGCTCGACAAAAACCACACCCAGTACGTGCACGAGTTCGAGCAGGCGGTGCTGGCGATCCCTCAGGTGCTGGCCTGCCACCGCATCTCCGGGCGCTACGACCACCAGCTGACGGTGGTGGCCGAGGACCTCGAAGCGTACGGCCTGTTCGCCGAAAAATTCATCAACGGCCTGCCCAGCGTGAAGGAGGTGTACACCTCGTTCGTGCTGAAAGAAGTGAAGGCGCCGGCCAATCCGCCATTGCCGCCGGGGTAGGCGATCGCCGCACAGGTTGGCTACACAAATCGGCTACACAAATCGGCTACACAGATCGGCTACACAGATCGGCTACACA
>JARXKM010000233.1 GCA_030272785.1 Pseudomonadota bacterium | reverse complement strand
GCGACTTCGCGCTGGCGCGCTACAACAGCGACGGCAGTCTCGATAGTTCCTTCGGCGTGAATGGAAAAATCACCACTGACCTGGCGAACGCTTCCTCTGATCAGGGATACGGCGTGAGCGTTCAGGCGGACGGTAAGATTTTGTTGGTCGGCACCAGCAACTACAATGTCGCATTGGCACGCTACAACGCCGCCGGCAGCCTCGATACCAGCTTTGATCTCGATGGCAAGGTCGTCACGCCGACCGTCTCCGGCGCGGGCGACAGCGTGACGGTACTGGCCGACGGCAAATTGCTGGTGGCAGGCTTGCTCGGTAGCGGCTACGGCCTGGTGCGCTATTTCGGCAGCGGCGGTATCGACGCCAGCTTCGGCACCAATGGTGTGCTCCAGGTCGATTTCGGCGGCTACGGCACGGCCCGCAGCGTTCGCGTGCAAGCGGACGGCAAGATCCTGGTCGCAGGAGCGAGCGGTGACAATTTTGCCCTCGCTCGCTACAACGCCAACGGTACCCTGGACACGAGTTTCGACGGCGACGGCAAGCTGACGACCGATTTCGGTTCTTATGACCAAGGAACGAACATCGCGCTTCAGGCCGATGGCAAGATCGTCGTGGCGGGCACGAGCAATTTTCAGTTTGCCGTCGCCCGTTACAACACCGATGGCAGCCTGGACACCAGCTTCGACACCGATGGCAAGTTGACGAGCAGCCTAGGCAGCGGCGTCAGTGGTCAAAGCGTCGCCGTGCAAGCGGATGGCAAGATTCTGGTGGCCGGTACGTTGTACGGTAATGGCGGCTATGAATTCGTGGTGGTTCGTTACAATGCCGACGGCAGTGTCGATAAGAACTTCGACGATGACGGCAAGGCGGGCGTGAATATCGGCACGCTCAACCAGACTTTCGGCATGCTGCTGCAGGCGGATGGAAAAATACTATTGACGGGCACCAGCAATAATGATTTCTTGCTGGCGCGTCTGAATCAGGATGGCAGTGTCGACACGACGTTTGCCGCGCCTGCCAATACCCTCGACGCAGTCGCGGCCTACACCGAACCGTATTTTTATTACTCTGGCGGCGGCGTGGTCCTCGACCCCAACGTCCAGATAGTCGACGCAGAACTGACCGCCGCCAGGAATTATGAAGGCGCCACGCTGACGCTGGTTCGGCATGCGGGAGCGGACGGTCAGGATATATTTTCGGCAAAGTCTGGCGGCACGCTGTCAGCCTTGCTGCCTGGTACCTTTTTCCGCGTCGAGGAGTTGACGGTCGGCCGGGTTACCACCAATGCGGGCGGGGTCCTGATCCTGACCTTTACTGCCGGCGCCTCCCAGTCGCTGGTCAACAAGGCGATGCAGCAAATTGCCTACGCCAATACGTCCGATGCACCCCCGACGGCGGTGCAGATAGACTGGACCTTCAGCGACGGCAACACGGGCGCGCAGGGTACTGGCGGCGCACTGACGGTCGTCGGTCATACGACGGTGCAGATTACGCCAACCAACGATTATCCCGTCTCCAACGGCGCGCTGGCGCCGATTGCCGTTCAGCCGCATGGGGCCTTGAACTACGTGATTCCGGCGACCACCTTCACCGATCCCGACGGCGACAAACTGACGTTCTCGATCAGCATGACGGACACCACCGGGATCCCGCCCTGGCTGCATTTTGATAGCGCCACACGCACCTTTAGCGGCACGCCCGGTGCCAATGACCTGGGGTCGATCGGGCTGACGATCCGCGCGGTCGATCCCTCAGGCGCCTCAGTCACTAATTATCTGCAAATAAATATCGCGGAAGTGAACGATGCGCCGACCGGCAGCGTGACCATCAGCGGCACGCCGGCGCAAGGGCAGGTGCTGAGCGCGGCCAACAGCCTCGCGGATGCGGACGGCCTGGGGCCGATCAGCTACCAATGGAGTGCCGACGGCATCCGCATCGCCAATGCGACCGCCAGCACCTTGACGCTGACCGAAGCGCAGGTGGGCCGGCCGATCACGGTCACCGCCACCTATACCGATGGCAACGGCGCCGTCGAGGCAGTGAGCAGCGCTGCGACATCGGCGGTGGCAAACCTGAACGATCCGGGCGTGGCGAGCATCAGCGGTTCGCCGGTGCAGGGGCGCGCGCTGAGCGCGACGGCAAGCGACATCGACGGCGTCGGCACGCTCAGCTACCAGTGGAAAGCCGATGGCAACGTCATCGTTGGCGCAAACGCCAGCAGCTTCTTGCTCACGCCCGCACAGGTGGGCAAGGCGGTCAGCGTGACGGTCAGCTATACCGATGGCCATGGTACGGCGGAATCGCTGACCAGTGCGGCCAGCAAGATTATCATCGCCGCCGACCATGCGCCCACGGGCGCGGTCACGATCAGCGGCCTTGCCACGCAGGGCCAGCTGCTGACGGCGGCCAATACGATTGCCGACGTCGATGGCCTGGGGACCATCGCTTATCAATGGCAGGCCGATGGCGCGGCGATTGCCGGCGCCACCGCTGGCACGTTCACGCTGACCGAAGCGCAAGTCGGCAAGGCCATCACGGCCACGGCCAGCTATACCGATGGCTATGGCAGCGCGGCGCTGGTAACGAGCGGCGCGACGGCCGCGGTGGCGAACGTCAACGACGCCGGTTCGGTGAGCATCCGCGGCGTTGCCGCCACCGGGCGCACCTTGAGCGCGACGGTTGCCGACGCCGACGGCGTGGGCCCGGTCAGCTATCAGTGGAAAGCGGACAACGCCAACATCAGCGGCGCCATCGGCAGCACCCTGACGCTCGGCGAAGCGCAGTTCGGCAAGCTCATCACCGTGGTGGCAAGTTACACGGATGGCCACGGCAGCGTCGAGGCGCTCACTAGTGCCGGGACTAGTGCGGTCGTCAAGATCCCCAACACCGCCCCCACATTCACGGTTTCGGATGGCAAGGTGTACACCGATATTGGTGCAGCCGACGGTGGCCAAAGCATTGCCATGCAAGCGGACGGCAAGATCATTGTGGCAGGCACGAGCGGTTCCAATATTGCAGTTGCCCGCTACAACGTCGATGGCAGCCTCGACGCCAGCTTCGATACGGATGGCAAACTGACGACCGCCCCCGGCATTTACACCTCGGCGGTGAAAGTGTTCGTGCAGGCGGATGGCAAAATTCTGGTGGAAGGCCACAGCGGCGGCTCGCTCGTCCTGGTGCGCTACGACACCAACGGCGCCCTTGATACGAGCTTCGATGGCGATGGCAAGCGGCTGACGCAGGACAGCGAAAACGCCACGATCAGCAGCGTTGCGTTGCAGGCTGATGGCAAACTGCTGGCCGTGGGAACCAAGTACCAAAACGGCTATGATTTCGCGCTGCGCCGTTACGACGTGAACGGGAACCTGGACCCGAGTTTCGATGGGGATGGCAAGCAGACCACGGACCTCGGCGCTTCCGACCGTGGCAACAGTGTTGCCGTCCAGCCAGACGGCAAAATCCTGGTAGCCGGCATCAGCGGTCAGAATTTTGCGCTCGTGCGTTACAACACCAACGGCAGTCTGGATGCAAGCTTCGCCACCGGCGGCATCGCAACGACGGAAATTGGCGCCTACGATTCGGGCAATAAGCTCATGGTCCAAGCGGATGGCAACATTCTGGTCGCGGGCATTATCGAGGGCAATACATTTGCAGTGGTCCGCTACACGCGTGAGGGGGCCTTGGACGCAAGTTTTGGCACCAATGGCAAACTGATTTCCACCATTGGCCAGGGCAATACCGGCCAAAGCGTTGCGCTACAAGCAGACGGAAAAATCATCATTGTCGCGGGAAACACCTTAGGCGCATCGGGCGTCCTGATGGCGCGTTACAATGCCGACGGCAGCCCCGATCTCAGCTTCGATACAGACGGCAAAGTACTTGCCGGCCCTGCCAACTTTGTCAATATCACGAACGTCTACGATGTGATGGTGCAGCCGGACGGCAAGATCCTGTTGGCAGGTACCAGCAACATCGACTTTTACCTCGCGCGTTTCAACCCGGACGGCAGTGTCGACACCACTTTTTCGCCGCCCGCAAACACGCTCGACGGCAGCCCATCCTTCTCCGAACAGAACTACGGCACACCGACGGCGGTGGTGCTGGACGCGAACGCGCAGATTTTCGACGCCCAGCTCGCCGCTGCCGGCAGCTACGCCGGCGCGACCTTGACCCTGGCCCGTCATGACGGCGCCAGCAGCCAGGATGTTTTTTCCGCGCGGGTTGGCGGCACCCTGTCGAAGCTCATTGCCGGCGCGTATTTCAGCGTCGATGGCGTCACCATCGGCACCGTCACCACCAATGCCGGCGGTACTTTGACGCTGGCATTCAGCGCCGACGCCAGCCAAACGCTGGTCGACAAAACGCTGCAACAGATTGCCTACGCAAACGTCGACAATGCGCCGCCGACGACCGCGCAAATCGATTGGACCTTCAACGACGGCAACACCGGCGTTCAGGGCGAGGGCGGCGCGCTCAGCGTGGTGGGCCACACGACGGTGCGCATTACCGGCCTTAACGATGTGCCGGTCGCCACTGCGATCGCTGCCGTGACGGTGGCGCCGAATGTCGCGCTGAACTACGTCATTCCAACGGGCACCTTTGTCGACCCGGACGGCGATGCGTTGACGTACTCGGTCAGCATGGTGAACGGCACCGGTGTCCCGTCCTGGCTGCAGTTTGACGCCGCCGCCCACACGTTCAGCGGCACGCCGGCCAATGCCGACATCGCCGCGCTGGACCTGCGGGTGCGGGTGACCGATCCTTCCGGCGCGCAGGCGTCCAGCGTCCTGCACCTGACGGTCGCGGTGCCGAACGCTGCGCCGACGGGCAGCGTCACCATCAACGGCGCCGCGAAGCAAGGGCAGACGCTGAGCGCCGTCAACACGCTGGCCGACGCGGATGGCTTGGGCACCATCGCCTACCAATGGAAAGCGGCCGGCAGCAACATCGCCGGCGCCACCGCCAGCAGCCTGACCTTGGGCGAAGCGCAGATCGGCAAGGTGATCACCGTCACCGCCAGCTATCTCGACGGCCACGGCACGGCCGAGGCGGTCACCAGCGGCGCCACCGACGCGGTCATCAATGTCAACGGCGGCGTCGCAAGCGCCCCACTGGTGTTCAACTTCGTCGGCGTGTTGCTGTCGAATAGCCCGACGTTTACGGTCGCTCCCGGCTTCGTTACCCAACTGTACGATGCCGAAGGCAGCCAGACCATCAGCGTGCAAGCCGGCGCATCGCTGGCGCTGGTTGGCGCGATGGGCGCGAACACGGTACGGCTGGCCGGCACTGCCGCGGCGTGGCATGCGTTCCATGACGGCTCGACCGCCATTTTCGTCAACGACAACGGCAGCCGGGTGGAGATTCCGGCCAATACCGTGGCCCAGACGATGCAATTTGACGACCAGTCGAGCAACCTGATGATCGACATCAGCGGCGCCTTGCCGATTGTTGTGTTGGGAACCCACGCGCTGGCGAACTGGACCTATTGATTGCAGGCGGCGCCGCCTCGCCCGGAACGTGCCTGCCGGCAGTTGGCGGGCGGTCCGGCAACCGGCGGCGCGGTGAGTGAAACCGTGCCCTTGCTCAGGGCGGTGTGTTAAAATCTCGCGCGCTGCCCGGGTGGTGAAACTGGTAGACACCCGAGACTTAAAATCTCGTGTCAGAAATGGCGTACCGGTTCGATTCCGGTCCCGGGCACCATTACTTTGTATCAAGCCGACGCCAGCCGTCGCAAAAAGCCTTCTCCCTCCTATGACAACTGGCCCCTATCTTGGCTCAGCTTGTCTCAGAAAAAATCAAGTCAACGCACACGTATACCGTCAAATCTGACGGTATACCGAAGTTGGAAAAAGGCGTATACCGTCACGGTATGGGAGAACTGCCATGGCACTCACCGACACCTTCGTACGCAACGCAAAGTCAGACAAACCCAAGGGACAGAAGCATACGGACGGCGACGGCATGTACTTGCTGGTGACACCGACCGGCAAGTACTGGCGGCTCGACTACCGCCACCTGGGCAAACGCAAGACCTTGTCACTCGGTGCTTACCCAGCTATCACACTGGCCAAGGCGCGCGTGCGCCGCGCTGATGCGAAGCGGCTTATCGCCGAAGGTACCGATCCCGCCGAGGCAAAACGCGAGGCGAAGCAGGAGCAGATTTTCGCCGCCACGCAGACCTTCGAACTCGTCGCACGCATGTGGATGGAGAAGACCGCCGCCAGCCGGGCGGAGAGCACCCGCCAGAAGGTCAACGGCTGGTTGGACAAGGATGTGTTCCCCTACATCGGCAAGTCGCCTGTATCGACGCTAAAACCACGCGACGTGCTGGTCTGCGTGCAGCACATGGAGGCGCGCGGCGTGAACGAGTCTGCCCATCGCGTCAAACAGATCATCGGCCAGGTGCTGCGCTTCGCCGTGGCAACCGGGTTAGCCGAACGCGATGTGACCGCGGACCTCAAGGGCGCGCTCACCGTGCCCGCGAGGAGCAACTATGCGGCGATCATCGATCCCAAGCCAGCAGGAGAGCTGATGCGCGCGATCTACGGCTACCAGGGCCACGCCTACGCCGCCGCTGCGCTCAAGCTGTCCGCGCTCCTGTTCGTGCGGCCTGGCGAGCTGCGTGCCGCAGAATGGCGCGAGATGGACCTGGACGACGCAGTGTGGCGGATTCCAGGAGTAAAAATGAAGATGCGACACGACCACCTCGTCCCGCTATCTACGCAGGCCGTCGAAATTTTGAGGGGCCTTGAACGCATGACAGGGGAGGGCAAGTATGTTTTCCCCAGCATCCGATCCGACGAGCGCTGCATGAGCGAGAACACCGTCAGCGCAGCGCTTCGCAGCATGGGCTACCCGAAGGAAGTCATGACTGCACATGGCTTTCGCGCGATGGCGCGAACGATGCTCGATGAGATCCTCGAAGAACGCGTCGACCTCATCGAGCATCAGCTGGCGCATGCGGTCATCGACCCGAACGGCCGCGCTTACAACCGCACTGCCCACCTGCCCGGTCGACGGCAAATGATGCAAGGATGGGCGGATTATTTGGACCAACTTCGCAAGAGTGTCAAGCCCTGAGCATGGGATAATGTGGCGGACAACGGCAGAGTTGTTTTGCGAATGTTCATGCGGTTTCTCGGCTTGATTCCCGGAATCGAACTTATCTATGAAGACATGGTTAAAATCGGGTGCCAGTTCCGGGAATCCAGACGCTGAAAAATGCACGACTCGCCATAATTGAAGACAGTCAACCAATTTGTGTCTACCCATGAAAGCGCAAGGTCCTATAATGTTTAGATTGCCCTTCGTACTTATCGTCGTACTATGTTGGACGTCGGTTGCATCTGCTGCCGATATTTCTTTGCGCTCCGGCGGTGGGGGAATTTCGATATCTGGCAAGATCGAACGTGGGGACTATCGACGGCTCACCACGTTCCTAATAGGTCCAGCGCAGCGATCAGCTTTTTTGAACACTGTTTTCCTTGATTCACCAGGTGGCGACGTGCAGGAGGCAATGAAAATTGCTAAACTGTTCGATCGAAGCTTCGTATCTACTTTTATCGAGAGGGATAGCGTTTGTGCCAGTGCCTGTGTAATAATTTGGGCTGGGGGTGTGCAGCGCAGTATTTCTGGCACTTTAGGCGTTCACCGGATCGCATCATCATCAACTAGCGTTGATATCAACAGGCTTGAGAGAGTTG
>JARXKM010000232.1 GCA_030272785.1 Pseudomonadota bacterium | reverse complement strand
AACTGAGATCGTGGATGTACATGCCCAGCCGTAACTGGGAGGCGTCGATTTTCTTGAGCATCTTGTGGTCCTGCTTGTGATTGATCCCGCCTTCGTGCTGGTCCCGCCTTCGTGCTGGTCCCGCCTTCGCACCGGGAGCGCTGGTCGAGTATAGACGTTTCCTATTGCCACACAGCATTATGTTTTGTAAAACTTCGATTTCATATTGACAAGCATGCGATGCCAGGCGGCGCGCGGGTCCGGGCGCGCGGTAGAATGCCGCCTGTCGCCATCCGCGATCCCCAGACCCGCCACCCAGGCGCCTACTCGGCACCGTCATGGCGGGTGACATTCTGAATCACCATTTTGGAGCCTCACCATGCCTGATACCACGGCGATCGATCCTGCCAGCGCGCCGGACGTCACTGCACGCCTGTCCACCGTCCGTCTCGACGACAAGTACACCGCCACCTCCGGCAACATCTTCCTGTCGGGCATCCAGGCGCTGGTGCGCCTGCCGATGATCCAGCAGCAGCGCGACCAGGCCGCCGGGCTGCATACCGCCGGCTTCATCTCCGGCTACCGCGGCTCGCCCCTCGGCGGACTCGACGAAACGCTGTGGCAAGCCCGGCCCTTCCTCGACGCCCACCACGTCAAGTTCGTCCCCGGCGTCAATGAAGACCTGGCCGCCACCGCCGTCTGGGGCACCCAGACGGTCGACCTGATCGGCCCGGCCAAGTACGACGGCGTGTTCGCCATGTGGTACGGCAAGGGCCCGGGCGTGGACCGCTGCGGCGACGTCTTCAAGCACATGAACCACGCCGGCACCGCCCGCCACGGCGGCGTGCTGCTGGTGGCCGGCGACGACCACGGCGCCTACTCGTCGACCCTGCCGCACCAGTCGGACCACATTTTCTCGGCCTGCATGGTGCCGCTGTTGTATCCATGCAACGTCCAGGAGTACCTCGACCTCGGCGTGCACGGCTGGGCCATGTCGCGCTTCTCCGGCTGCACCGTCGCCTTCAAGGCGCTCGCCGACACGGTCGAGTCGAGCGCCTCGGTCGATGCCGACCCGCACCGCGTGCAGGTGAAGCTCCCGCTCGACTTCGTCATGCCCGAAGGCGGCCTGAACGCGCGACTGTCGTCCGACCCGCTCGGCATGCAGGCGCGCAAGCAGGAAGCGCTGATGCAGGACTACAAGATCTACGCGGCGCTGGCGTATGCGCGCGAGAACAAGCTCAACCACACCACCATCGACAGCGCCCATGCCCGTTTCGGCATCATCGCCTCCGGCAAGTCCTACCTCGACGTGCTCGAGGCGCTCGAGGCGCTCGGCATCGACGAGGCGATGGCGGCCGAAGTCGGCCTGCGCCTGTTCAAGGTGTCGATGCCGTGGCCGCTCGAACCGGACAGCGTGCGCGAATTCGCCCAGGGCCTCGAGGAGATCCTGGTGGTCGAGGAAAAGCGCCAGATGGTCGAATACCAGCTCAAGGAACAGCTCTACAACTGGCGCGACGACGTCCGCCCGCACATCATCGGCAAGTTCGACGACAAGGGCGAATGGGTGGCGCCGCGCGGCGAATGGCTGCTCACCTCGAAGGCCGATTTCTCCGTCTCGCAGGTGGCGCGCGTGATCGCCGGGCGCATCGCGCGCCTGATCACCGACGCGACCACCTGCGCGCTGATCGGCGAGCGCCTCGCCTTCCTCGACGCCAAGGACGCGGTCCTGAAAAAGGCCGTCAACACGCCGTTCCGGCCCGCCTTCTACTGCTCCGGCTGCCCCCACAACACCTCCACCAAGGTCCCCGACGGCAGCTTCGCGCTGGCCGGCATCGGCTGCCACGTGATGGCCACCGCGATCTACCCGGAGATGAACAAGCTGACCACCCACATGGGCGGCGAAGGCGCGCCGTGGATCGGCCAGTCGGCGTTCTCGCAGGTGCCGCACGTGTTCCAGAACCTCGGCGACGGCACCTACTTCCACTCCGGTTACCTGGCCATCCGCGCCACCGTCGCCGCCAACGTCAACCTGACCTACAAGATCCTGTATAACGACGCGGTGGCGATGACCGGCGGCCAGCCGGTCGACGGCCAGACCTCGGTGCCGATGATCGCCCGGCAGATGGCGGCCGAAGGCGTCAAGCGCATCGCGCTGGTGACCGAGGACCTGGCGCGCTACGCCGACCGCTCGGCGCTGCCGGCCAGCGTCACCTTGCACGACCGCAAGGAGATGGACGCGGTGCAGCGCGAGCTGCGCGAGATCGAAGGCGTGTCGGTGCTGATCTACGACCAGACCTGCGCGGCCGAAAAACGGCGCCGCCGCAAGAAGGGCGAGTTTGCCGACCCTGCCAGGCGGATGGTGATCAACGAAGCGGTCTGCGAAGGCTGCGGCGACTGCGGCGTGCAGTCGAACTGCACCTCGATCCTGCCCAAGGAAACCGACTTCGGCCGCAAGCGCACCATCGACCAGTCCTCCTGCAACAAGGACTATTCGTGCGTGAAGGGCTTCTGCCCGAGCTTCGTGACGGTCGAAGGCGGCGCGCTGAAAAAATCCAAGGCCGGCGTCACCAAGGACAACGCCGACGACGGCTTCGGCCCGCTGCCCGAGCCGGTGCTGCCGAACCTCGACGCGCCCTACAACATCCTCATTAACGGCATCGGCGGCACCGGCGTGATCACCGTCGGCGCCCTGATGGGCATGGCCGCGCATCTCGAGGCGAAGGGCGCCTCGGTGCTCGACATGACCGGCATGTCGCAGAAAAACGGCTCGGTGACCTCGCACGTCAAGGTCGCCCGGTCGCCGGCGCATCTGCTGGCGCAACGCATCGCCACCGGCGAAGCGGACTTGGTGCTCGGCTGCGACATGCTCACCGCCGGCGCCCACGACGCCATCTCGAAGATGCGCCCGGGCCGCACCATGGCCGTCATCAACCTGCACCAGCAGCCGCCCGGCACCTTCACCCAGGACGCCGACTGGCAGTACCCGGTCGACGAAGTGCGTGCGCTGATCGGCGAATCGGTGGGCGCCGGCGGCGCCGACTTCATCGACGCCACCAGGCTGGCCACCGCGCTGATGGGCGACTCGATCGCCGCCAACCTGTTCATGCTTGGCTACGCCTGGCAGAAAGGCCGCATCCCGCTCGCCGAAGCGTCGCTGCTGCGCGCGATCGAACTCAATGGCGTGGCGATCGCCTCGAACAAGAAGAGCTTCCTGTGGGGCCGGCGCGCCGCGGTCGACCTCAAGCGGGTCGAGAAGGTTGCCACGCCGACCCAGGCGATCGTGGTGCAGATGCCGCAAAGCCTCGACAACGTCATCAACCAGCGCGTCGCCTTCCTCACCGCCTACCAGGACGCCGCCTATGCCGAACGCTACGCCGCGCTGGTGGCGCAGGTGCGCACGGCCGAAGCGGCGCAGGGCCTCGGCACCAAGCTGTCGACGGCGGTGGCCAAGTACTACTTCAAGCTGATGGCCTACAAGGACGAATACGAAGTGGCGCGCCTGTACACCGACGGCCGCTTCATCGAGCAGCTGAAAGCGCAGTTCGAAGGCGACTTCTCGCTCAAGTTCAACCTGGCGCCGCCGCTGTTGGCGAAGAAGGACGGCAAGGGCCATCTGGTGAAGGCCGAATTCGGCTCGTGGATGTGGAGCGCGTTCAAGCTGCTGGCCAAATTCAAGGGTCTGCGCGGCGGCGCGCTCGACATCTTCGGTTACAGCGAAGAGCGTAAGATGGAACGTGCGCTGATCGTCGAATACCGCACGATGATCGAAGCCCTGCTGGCCGGCCTGCATGCCGACAACCTGGCCACTGCGATCGAACTGGCCAACCTGCCGGAGCAGGTGCGCGGCTTCGGCCACGTCAAGGAGGCCGCGGTGACGAAGTTCCGTGCGGAAAAAGCGCGCTTATTGGCTGGAAAACAACAGCTGGCCGCCTGATTATTTGGCCAGCCCATCACGCGTCGCCTCCGCACGCGAGGACGACGCGTGATGGCGGCAGGGCGCCTGCCCCCTACTTGACGTTAACGTAAACGTCAGTTACCGTACAAGATCACCGAGGATCAATATGAACGATATTACTTCCGCCGCAAAACTGCACCTGGCCGAGCCGCCGAAGCTGGCCAACAAGGTCCGCTTCGTCACCGCCGCCTCGCTGTTCGATGGCCACGACGCCTCCATCAACATCATGCGCCGTATCTTGCAATCGAACGGCGTCGAGGTGGTCCATCTCGGCCACAACCGCTCGGTCGACGAAGTGGTGACAGCGGCGCTGGCCGAAGACGTCCAGGGCATCGCCATCTCCAGCTACCAGGGCGGCCACGTCGAATACTTCAAGTACATGATCGACCTGCTGCGCGAACGCGGCGGCGCCCACATCAAGGTGTTCGGCGGCGGCGGCGGCGTCATCGTGGCCGACGAAATCGACGAGCTGCATGCCTACGGCGTGACCAAGATCTTCAGCCCGCAGGACGGCCAGCGCATGGGCCTGGTCGGCATGATCCAGTCGATGATCCAGCAATGCGACATCGACCTGTCGGTCTATTCGCCGACCTCGCTCGCGCCGCTGCAGGCGGGCGCCATCGGCGAGCGCCACCGCCCGCTCGCGCAGCTGATCACGGCGCTCGAAAACGGCAAGGCGGCGCCCGAACTGCGCGCCGAGCTGACCGAGGCGGCCGCCGCGCGCGCGGTGCCGACCCTGGGCATCACCGGCACCGGCGGCGCCGGCAAATCGTCGCTGACCGACGAACTGGTACGCCGCATCCGGCTCGACCAGGGCGACACGCTCAACATCGCCATCATCTCGATCGACCCGTCGCGCCGCAAGTCGGGCGGCGCACTGCTGGGCGACCGGATCCGCATGAACGCGATCAATCCGTGGAACGGCCAGCCGCGCGTGTTCATGCGCTCGCTCGCCACGCGCGAGGCCGGCTCCGAAATCTCGCACGCGCTGCCCGACGTGATCAAAGCGTGCAAGGTGGCCGGCTTCGACCTGATCATCGTCGAGACGTCCGGCATCGGCCAGGGCGACGCCGCCATCGTGCCGCACGTCGACCTGTCGATGTACGTGATGACGCCCGAATTCGGCGCCGCCTCGCAGCTCGAAAAAATCGACATGCTCGATTTCGCCGACGTCATCGCCATCAACAAGTTCGACCGCAAGGGCGCGCAGGACGCGCTGCGCGACGTCGCCAAGCAGTACCAGCGCAACCGCGAACTGTGGAGCGTGGCGCCCGACCAGATGCCGGTGTTCGGCACCCAAGCATCGCGCTTCAACGACGACGGCGTCACCGCGCTGTACCAGGGCCTGCTGCCGAAGCTGGCCGAGCACGGCCTGCCGCTCAAGCCGGGCAAGCTGCCCACCGTCGACCAGAAGCATTCGAGCGGCAAGCACGTCATCGTGCCCCCAGGCAGGGCGCGCTATCTGGCCGAAATCGCCGACGCCGTGCGCGGCTATCACAAGAACACCCGCAAGCAGGTGCTGCTGGCGCGCGAACGCCAGCAGCTGCTTGAAACCAAGCGCATGCTGGCCGCCGCCAACAAGGCGGCCGACTTCGCGGCCGACATCGATGCGCTGATCACCGAGCGCGACGCGGCGATGGATGCCGGCGCCAAGCAGCTGCTGGCGATGTGGCCCGACATGCAGGCCGCCTACGCCGGCGACGAATACGTCGTCAAGATCCGCGACAAGGAAATCCGCACCCAGCTGGTCCAGCATACCTTGTCGGGCACGGTGATCCGCAAGGTCGCGCTGCCGAAATACGACGACCACGGCGAAGTGCTGAAATTCCTGATGCGCGAAAACGTGCCCGGCTCGTTCCCGTTCACCGCCGGCGTGTTCGCCTTCAAGCGCGAGAACGAAGACCCGACCCGCATGTTCGCCGGCGAAGGCGACGCCTTCCGCACCAACCGCCGCTTCAAGCTGGTCTCGACCGGCATGGACGCCAAGCGCTTGTCGACCGCGTTCGATTCGGTCACCCTGTACGGCGCCGACCCGGCGCTGCGGCCCGACATCTACGGCAAGGTCGGCAACTCGGGCGTGTCGATCGCCACCCTGGACGACATGAAGGTGCTGTACGACGGCTTCAACCTGTGCAGCCCGTCGACGTCGGTGTCGATGACCATCAACGGCCCGGCGCCGACGATCCTGGCGATGTTCATGAACACCGCCATCGACCAGCAGATCGACAAGTTCGTCGCCGACAATGCGCGCCAGCCGAGCGCCGACGAAGCGGCCAAGATCCGCGCCTGGGTGCTGGCCAACGTGCGCGGCACGGTGCAGGCCGACATCCTCAAGGAAGACCAGGGCCAGAACACCTGCATCTTCTCGACCGAGTTTTCGCTGAAAGTCATGGGCGACATCCAGGAGTATTTCGTGCACCACCAGGTGCGCAATTTCTACTCGGTGTCGATCTCCGGCTACCACATCGCCGAAGCGGGCGCGAACCCGATCTCGCAGCTCGCCTTCACGCTGTCGAACGGCTTCACGTTCGTCGAAGCGTACCTCGCGCGCGGCATGCACATCGACGATTTCGCGCCCAACCTGTCGTTCTTCTTCAGTAACGGCATGGACCCCGAGTACACGGTGCTGGGACGCGTGGCGCGTCGCCTGTGGGCGGTGGCGATGCGCGACAAGTACGGCGCCAACGACCGCAGCCAGAAGCTCAAATACCACATCCAGACTTCGGGGCGCTCGCTGCACGCGCAGGAAATCGACTTCAACGACATCCGCACCACCTTGCAGGCGCTGATCGCGATCTACGACAACTGCAATTCGCTGCACACCAACGCCTACGACGAGGCGATCACCACGCCGACCGACGAATCGGTGCGCCGCGCATTGGCGATCCAGCTGATCATCAACCGCGAATGGGGCCTGGCCAAGAACGAGAATCCGAACCAGGGTTCCTTCATCATCGAGGAACTGACCGACCTGGTCGAGGAAGCGGTGCTGCAGGAGTTCGAGCGCATCGCCGAACGCGGCGGCGTGCTGGGCGCGATGGAAACGGGCTACCAGCGCGGCAAGATCCAGGAAGAGTCGATGCTGTACGAGCACCAGAAGCACGACGGCACCTTGCCGATCATCGGCGTGAACACCTTCCGCAATCCGAAGGCGTCCGACGTGCCGCAGAAGATCGAGCTGGCGCGTTCCACCGACGACGAGAAGCAGTCGCAGTTGTCGCGCCTGGCGCAGTTCCACCAGCTGCACGCGGCCGACGCGCCGCAAGCGCTGGCGGCATTGCAGCAGGCCGCGATCGACAACGGCAACGTGTTCGACAAGCTGATGGACGCGGTGCGGGTCTGCTCGCTCGGCCAGATCACCACCGCGCTGTTCGAGGTCGGTGGACAGTACCGGCGTAATATGTAATCTCAACCATCATCAGGATACAAATTCATGATTACAGAGATTGCGGAAATTCTCGTCAAGCCGGGCACCGATCAACAGTTCGAGGCCGGCGTGGCGGCGGCGGCGCCGCTGTTCCAGCGCGCGCGCGGCTGCTGCTCGATGCGCCTCGAACGCGGCATCGAACAGCCCGACAGCTACCGCCTGGTGGTTGAATGGGAAACGCTGGAAGACCACGAAGTGCATTTTCGCGGCAGCGACGACTTCCAGCAATGGCGCAAGCTGGTCGGCGAGTTTTTCGCTGCGCCGCCGCGCGTGATCCACACCAGGGCCGCCCTAACCGGCTTCTAGGCGAGGTTCGCACGCCCCACCGTGGCGCCGGGCAGCAGCACCGGCTGCCACAGCACCTGCAGCTC
>JARXKM010000016.1:29402-35614 GCA_030272785.1 Pseudomonadota bacterium | reverse complement strand
TGACCGTTGGTGCCCTGGGCACCGGCGGCGCGGTCGATGCTGGCGCTGGTGTGGACACCCTGGTCGGTACCTCGGCGCTGATGTCGGCTCAACTGGCCAGTGCTACCGCTGCCAAGCTGACCGGCTTCGAGACCATCAAAGTCTCCGACGTGCTGGCTAACGGTGCTTCGTTCGACGTGTCGGCCCTGGCTGGCGCAGTCAACTTCACCGCCGGCGCTGGTGTTGCTACCACCGGTACCGCTTCGGTCATCGGCCTGGGCGCTGCTGCCAACGTCGCCATCCTCGGCGCAGCCGGCAACGACGGCGTGCTGTCGCTGGCCATGAAAGCCGACACCGCAGCTGACGTGCTGAACGTGTCGGTCAACCACAACTTCACGCAAACCAACGCGTCGGCTACCAATGCCTTTACCACCAACCTGAGCGCAGCACTGGTTGAGACGCTGAACGTGTCGAGCACCGGCACCGGCAGCATTGCCGCTACCGCTACCGCAGACAAAGTCGTCAACACGCTGATGATCTCGGATGCGGCTCTGGTCACGCTGAACCTGTCCGGCGACCAAGCTGTCTCGTTCGCTTCGACCGCAGCGCAGACCAAGCTGGCAATGATCGACGCATCGGCCAACACCGCCGGCGCTTCGCTCAACGCATTGGCGTCGACCGCTGGTCTGACGATCAAGGGTTCGGCTACCGCAGCGAACACCCTGGTTGGCAGCGCGTTTGTTGACACCATCGTCGGCGGCGCCAAGTCGGACGTCATCACCGGCGGTCTCGGTGGCGATACCCTGACCGGTAACGGCGGCAACGACACGTTCGTCATCGTCAACGGCGATTCGACCATCGTCTCGGGCAAAGCTGACACCATCACCGACTTCATCGCTAACACGTTTGGTGCTGGCACGTCGGGCGCGGTCACTTCGGCCGGCGCCAACGGCGTCGCCGCTGCCAGCTTGACCGGCGACTTGCTCTCAGTGCAACGTGCCGTGGGCATCTCCGCCACCGTCACCGTCGGCGTGTACGCCAACGCGTCCGATGCCACCACCTTCCTGGCGACCCAGTCGGCAGCAGAAGGCGTTGGCCCGCAATCGGTCCACGCTGCTCTGAACTCGAGCACCGGCGACCTGTACATGGACATCAACGGTGACGGCGTTGCCGATCTGTACATCCACCTGACCGGCGTAACGACCCTGACCGCAGCTGCGTTCTTGATCGTTTAAGTCGTTATACTTCAGGCGCAAAACAGCGCGCCTGCATGAGGAGGGCCGGACGCAAGTCCGGCCCTTTTTTCATCTCCGTCCCGACTTCGTCAATACAAAAGCTGCGCGCGCCCTTATGCGCCCGGGGCTTGAACGGCATCCAGTTCGAACTCCTGCGACGCCAAAACATCGTTTCTACCGAATTCTTGTTAAATATGTGACGAGCATCACATTTATTGCCCATTTTCAGCGATAATGTCTCGGCTCTGATGGTTATTCGATGACGCTCGCCGGTCCGCCGCGCGGCCATGCCGATACTCCTTCAGCGCACCCCCACGCGGTTAAATGCAGTCCTGTTGATACTGAAAACATGAAATCAAAATCCTCTCCAATCAGGAACGAAATCGAACAGGCGCTCATTTCGTTCAAAAGCACCTTCTTTACCATCGGCGCATTCAGCGCGATCAGCAACCTGCTGATGCTGGTGCCGTCGATTTATATGCTGCAGGTGTACGACCGGGTATTAGGCAGCCGCAATGAGATCACCTTGCTGATGCTGACCTTGATGATGCTCGGCGCCTACCTCCTGATGAGCGCGCTCGAGCTGGTGCGCAGCTTCGTGCTGGTGCGCGTCGGCGCCCAGTTCGACATGCGCCTCAACAAGCGCGTCTACACCGCCGCCTTCGAGCAAAACCTGAAAAAGGCCGGCGGCAATGCCGGCCAGGCGCTGGCCGACCTGACCAATGTGCGCCAGTTCCTCACCGGCAACGCGCTGTTCGCCTTCTTCGACGCGCCCTGGTTCCCGGTCTACCTGATCGTCATCTTCTTCTTCGAGCCCTCGCTCGGCCTGTTCGCGTTGGGCGGCACCGCCATCCTGGTGATTCTCGCCTTCATCAATGAGCGGGTCACCAAGCAGCCGCTGGCCGAAGCGAACGCGATGGCGATCGCCTCGACCACCCTGGCCACCAACAACCTGCGCAATGCCGAAGTGATTGAATCGATGGGCATGCTGCCGAACCTGCTGGCGCGCTGGTTCAAGCTGCACGGCAAGTTCCTGCACCTGCAGGCCGAAGCGAGCGAAAAGGGCGGCCTGGTCGGCGCCATCACCAAGTTCGTCCAGGTCTCGCTGCAGTCGCTGGTGCTCGGTTACGGCGCACTGCTGGCCATCGAAGGCAAGATCACGCCCGGCATGATGATCGCCGCCTCGATCCTGGTCGGCCGCGCGCTGGCGCCGGTGCAGCAGGTGATCGGCGTGTGGAAGACCTACAGCACCACCCGCAGCGCGTACGAGCGGTTGGTCGTCCTGCTGGCGGCCAACCCGGCCCGCTCGGCCGGCATGCAACTGCCCAAGCCGCTCGGCGCGATCAGCATCGAAGGCGTCAACGCCGCCCCGCCCGGTTCGCCGGTGGCGGTGCTCAAGGGCCTGAACCTGCAGATCGCGCCCGGCGACGTGGTCGGCGTGATCGGGCCGAGCGGCTCGGGCAAGTCGACCCTGGCGCGCCTGCTGGTGGGCGTGTGGCCGGCGTTCGCCGGCAAGGTCAGGCTCGACGGCGCCGACATCTACACCTGGAACAAGGGCGAGCTGGGGCCGTTCATCGGCTACCTGCCGCAGGACATCGAACTGTTCGCCGGCACGGTCAGCGACAACATTGCCCGCTTCGGCGACATCGATCCCGACAAGGTGGTCGAGGCGGCCAAGCGCGCCGGCGTGCACGACCTGATCCTGCATTTCCCGCAGGGCTACGACACCCTGCTCGGCGACGGCGGCGCCGGCCTCTCGGGCGGCCAGCGCCAGCGCCTCGGCCTGGCGCGCGCGATGTACGGCGATCCGTCGCTGATCGTGCTCGACGAACCGAACTCGAACCTCGACGACGTCGGCGAGCTGGCGCTGGTGCAGGCCATCAACGACCTGCGCCAGCGCGGCAAGACCATCGTGCTGATCACCCACCGCACCAGCGCCATCAGCGTGACCACCAAGCTGCTGCTGCTGCGCGACGGCGTCGCCGAGATGTTCGGCCCGACCAGCCAGGTGCTCGCCGCGCTGCAGGAAGCGAACCAGAAGCAGGCCGCCGCGCAACAGGCCCATCAGCAAGCGCAGCAACAGGCGGCCCAGCAACAAGCCCAGCAGCAAGCCCAGCAGCAAGCACACCAGCAGGCCGAACAACAGGCCCAGTTGGCGCAGCGCGCCCAGGCTGCCGCCGCCGCCGGCGCCGATGCCACCACTGAACAGGAATGATCATGAAGCTTCTGAAAAATGAACCGGCCACCGACGTCATTTCGCACGACGTCGCGCCGCTGACCGTCAACACCGATGCCGGCGCCTACAGCAAGCTGGGCTGGTGGATCGTGCTGGCCGGCGTCGGCGCCTTCCTGCTGTGGGCCATCTGGGCGCCGCTCGACAAGGGCGTGCCGCTGTCGGCCACGGTGACCAAGGAGAGCAACCGCAAGGCGGTCCAGCACATGAGCGGCGGCACGGTCGACGACATCCTGGTGCACGAAGGCGACATCGTCAAGGCCGGCCAGGTGCTGGTGCGGATGAACGGCGTGCAGGCCAAGTCGCAGGCCGACATCACTCGCGCGCAGTACTTCAACGCGCGTGCCACCGAGGCGCGCCTGCGCGCCGAGCTGGAAAACAAGAAGAGCGTCGTGCTGCCGGCCACCCTGGCGCCCTACAAGGCCGACCCGCGCGTGGCGACCGTGATGACGTTGCAGAACCAGCTGATGTCGTCGCGCCAGTCGGCGCTGCAAAGCGAACTCGGTGCCTTCGACGAAAACATCGCCGGCCTGAAGCTGCAGACCCAAGGCTTGCAGGAATCGCGCGAGAGCAAGAAGCAGCAGATGGCGATCCTCAAGGAGCAGCTCGACAACATGCGCGACCTGAGCAAGGACGGCTACGTCGCCCGCAGCCGCCTGCTCGAAATCGAGCGCACTTACGCGCAGACCAGCGGCATGCTGTCCGAAGACATCGGCAACATCGGCCGCGCCCAGCGCCAGGTGATGGAGATGAGCCTGCGCCGCAACCAGCGCATCCAGGAATACCAGAAGGAAGTGCGCACCACCTTGTCGGACACCGAACGCGAAGCCGAGGCGCTGAGCGCGCGCATGACCGCGCTCGACTACGAGCTGGCCAATGCCGACGTCAAGGCGCCGGTCGACGGCACCGTCGTCGGCCTCAACATCTTCACCCGCGGCGGCGTCGTCGGCCCCGGCTTCCGGCTGATGGACCTGGTGCCGACCGACGACCCGTTGATCGTCGAGGGCCAGCTGCCGGTCAACCTGATCGACAAGATCCACGCCGGCCTGCCGGTCGAGCTGATCTTCTCGGCCTTCAATTCGAACAGCACGCCGCACATTCCGGGCGTCGTCACGCAGGTGTCGGCCGACCGCACGGTCGACGAGCGCACCGGCGCGGCGTACTACAAGATGAAGGCCAAGGTGACGCCGGCGGGCGCCAAGCTGATCGCCGCCAAGAAGCTCGACATCCGTTCCGGCATGCCGGTCGAACTGTTCGTCAAGACCGGCGAGCGCACCATGATGAGCTACCTGCTCAAGCCGATCTTCGACCGTGCCAAAACCTCCATGACCGAGGAGTAAGGGTGACTACCGCTGTGAAACCGAACTGCCGATTGAACCTGAAAACGCTGCGCTGCCTGCTTGGTGCGCTGGTGGTGACCGGCAGCGCCGGCGCCGGCGCGGTCACCTTCACCGAGGCCTACCAGGCGGCGCTGAAGAACGACCCGAACTACCGGATGAATTTTTACGAGAACGAGTACGCCAAGGAGAACGTGGTGATCGGGCGCGCCGGGCTGCTGCCGAACGTCGGCTTCAATTACCAGGCCAGCCGCAACCGGGTCGACCTGAACGGCCAGGATTTCCTCGGCCGGCCGACCCTCACGCACCCGGAATACATCAGCCGCGCCGCCTCGGTCTCGCTGCGCCAGCCGCTGCTGAACCTCGAGGCGATCGCGCGCTACCGCCAGAGCCGGGTGCAGAGCGAGGCCAGCGAGGCACAGTTCCGCACCCACGGCGGCGAAGTGGTGCTGCGGGTGGCCGGCGCCTACCTCGACGCGCTGCTGGCGAGCGACGCGCTGGCGCTGGCGAAGGCGCAGCGCGACATGTACGCCGAGCAGACCAAGGTCAACGGCCGGCTGTTCGAAAAAGGCGAAGGCACGCGCACCGACATGCTCGAGACGGCGGCCCGGCTGGACCAGGCCGAAGCGCAGGTGCTCGAAGCCGAAGATGCCGTCACCACCAACCGCAACTCGCTGGCGGTGGTGATCGGCATGGAGCCGGGCACCCTGCAGGCGCTGGTGCCGACGTTCCGCTTCGCGCCGCTTTCGCCGCGCGGCTTCGACGAATGGCGTGCCATTGCGCTCGCCACCAACCCGGACCTGCAGGCCGCCCAGCTGGCGGTCGAAGCGGCGCGGCTCGAAGTGCAGAAGGCGCGTGCCGGCCATGCGCCGCGCATCGACCTGGTGGCGACGTACTCGAAGAACGACGCCGAAACCGTCAACACCTACACGCAGAACAGCGTGAACCGCTCGATCGGCGTGCAGGTGAACATTCCGCTGTACGCCGGCGGGCAGATCAGCGCGATTACGCGCCAGGCGGTCGACGGCTACGAGCGCGCCAAGGCGGACCAGCAGGCGCGCACCGACCGCGTCACGATCGAGCTGCGCAAGGCGCACAGTCTGGCCGTCAGCAGCGTGGCGCGGATCGAGGCGCTGAACAAGGCGGTGACGTCGGCGCAGTTGCTGATCAAGGCGACCGAGCAGAGCATCAAAGGCGGCGTGCGGATCAACCTCGACCTGCTCAACGCGCAGCAACAGCTCACCAGTGTCGAGCGCGACTTGGCGCAGGCACGCTACGGCTACCTGGTCGCGCTGCTGCGCCTGCGCGCCGCCGCCGGCACGCTGGCGCCGTCCGACGTCACCGAAGTGGCCGCTTACTTCCGCTAAGCAACGAAAAACCGGGACAGACCCGGTTTTTTCGGAACAACCGGGACAGACCCGGTTTTTT
>JARXKM010000016.1:0-29302 GCA_030272785.1 Pseudomonadota bacterium | reverse complement strand
AAAAACCGGGACAGACCCGGTTTTTTCGGAACAACCGGGACAGACCCGGTTTTTTTGCGCGCCTCAAAAACCGCAAAAAACGGGTCTGTCCCGGTTTTTTTGCGCAAAAAACGGGTCTGTCCCGGTTTTTTTGCAACACTGTTATTCGGTCTCGGCCACCGGGGCGCAGTGCGGACAGGATATTTCGTACACGTATTGCGGCGACAGCTGCTGGCGCGGCGTCACCACCGCGCGGCAGGCGAAGCACTGCACCGTCACCGTCGGCTCGAGCTGTGGATTGAGCGCGGTGCGGTAGTCGAACACGAAGCAGTCGCCCGTGTAGTGGGCGCCGCCGACTTCCTCGAAATACTTCAGAATGCCGCCTTCGAGCTGGTACACGCTGTCGTAGCCGATCTCCTGCATGTGAATCGCCGCCTTCTCGCAGCGGATGCCGCCGGTGCAGAAGGTGACCACGGTCTTGTCGGCCAGCGCCGCCCGGTTGGCCGCGATCACTGCCGGGAACTCGGTGAATTTGGCGATCCGGTAGTCGATCGTGTTGTCGAAGGTGCCGACGTCGACCTCGAACGCATTGCGCGTGTCGACCATCACCACCGGCTTGCCGGCATCATCGTGACCCTGGTCGAGCCAGCGCTTGAGCGTGGTCGGCGACACCGCCGGCGCGCGCCCCAGTTCCGGCTTGATCAGCGGCATGCGCATGGTGATGATCTCCTGCTTGATCTTCACCAGCATGCGTTTGTGCGACTGCTCTTCGGAGTAGCTCTCCTTGACCTCGATGTCGGCAAAGCGCGCATCGCTGCGCAGCCAGGCGAGGAAACGGTCGATCTGCGCGCGCGGCCCCGACAAAAACAGGTTGATGCCCTCCGGCGTGAGCAGGATGGTGCCCTTGAGTCCGAGTTCCTTGCACAGCGCCTGGTACTGCGGACGCAGCTGTTCGATGTTGTCGAAGGTGACGAACTTGTAGGCGGCAATGTTGACGTGCGCGGCGGCGGCGGCAACGGCGGTGGCGTGCGCCTCGGTGGAGACGGCGTGGTCGATGGTGGCATGCATGGTGGCTAACGGAAAGGTGCGGGACAGCCGCTATTATAAACCCCCGCATAATTGCCCTGCGAGGTGATCAAGAACATTGATCTTGCGCAAACGCACGTCATTGCAATCATGACAATGTTGCCTGATTGTCCGCGTCACTGCCGGGCGCGATGGAGGATGCAATGATGCGTTTTTTCGACTTCGGCCGCCGTGCGCAGCACCCCGCCACCCCGGCCACGCAGGCCGCGCCAGCCGCGCCGCCGCCCGCCGGCCGGCCGGCGCTCGGTGCTCACCCGCATCGGCGCCCGCCAATACAGCATGACGTCGGCCAAGATAATTGGCGCTCACCAGTCCACTCGACGTCGACGTCATTTTGCGCTCGTCTGTGGACCTTCCAGGCAATCGGCATGGTGCCTTCTTTGACGGAGTCAGCCTCTTCGCGCTTGTTGCGCTGCACCGGTGCTTGTACAAGCGACGCATCGATAATCTGGCCGCAGCGCGCCAGGTAGCCATGCGCCAGCAACTGCTGCTGCACTTAGTCGAACAGCTTGGTACCACGGCCCGCCTGCGCCAGGCGGTCGCGCAACAGCCAGATCGTCTTGGCATCGGGGATCGTGTTGCTCTCGGTCAGGCCGAGAAAACTGCAGGAAGCCACGAAGGGCCGCGGTAGGGACGGCGGTTACTCGCCGCCCCTACCGCGATACCTACAATTGCGGTGCAGGCGGGCGGTTCAATTTATTCAGCAGCCTGGGTCAATTTGCGCCAGGGCCAACAAGTTGACACAATTGCTTTCTTGGGCGTGCCGGCAAATGTGTCACTTTCCGGCCGCGGTCGAGAGGGAAGCAGGCGTTGAAACCGGTGACACAATCGCTTTCCTCTACGTCACACGACTGCTGTTCGCGCACATTCGAGATACGACCGCAGATGGACCAGGCTTGCGATCACCGAAAGGTTACGATATCGCAGTGGAGAGCTCTTCTCAACCTTATCGCTGATGTCCAGGGTAGATTGCCAATCACTGACCGAGGGAAGAACCATCATTCAAGCATGACGAAGGCCACCTGAATTACCCATTTGGTCCAGCGTGGCATGTTCTAGTCAACAAGTGCAGTTATGATTAGGCATGTCAACCGGCGCATTGCACGAGCAACTTCTGCACCTGGGACTGATACCGCTTGTCCATCGCGTTCAGTTGCCCCCTGGCGGCAAAGCTGGCATAGCGTCCCGCTGCTTGCTTCAAGTAGGGGCACGCGCTCTCCGCCTGCCCCGCGAGCAAGCCAATCTCCCCAATTTTTTGCCTTGCCAGTGCGCCGCCGCGCAATTGGTAAAGGTCGAGCGGGTCGCTCTCGCTTTGTTTGAGCAGCACTGGCAGCGCCGCCTGGGCGACTACATACGCCGCTGCCCGCGCTGCCCGGTCGTGGCGAGCCCGGATCTGCGCGTCGAGCATGGCCAGGCTGGCATCGAAGGCGCCATCGTCGCCCGTTTTTTTGCGTGCGGCATCCATCATGCGCCGCAGCGCCGCCAGCGTTGCCAGCGCTTGCTGCGCCTGCCCGTTCATGTACTGTGCATCGGCCAGCGCGAGTTCAAGCTGCAGCACGCCGCTCGAGAGTGCCGCATTGGCGGGATTTTTCGCCGCTTGCGCCGCAAAAGTGTCACGGGCGGCCGCAAATTCGGTTTGGGCTGCGCCATAATCGCCAATGGCCACCA
Source organism: Pseudomonadota bacterium (assembly GCA_030272785.1). Taxonomy (GTDB): domain Bacteria; phylum Pseudomonadota; class Gammaproteobacteria; order Burkholderiales; family Burkholderiaceae_D; genus JAFCUW01. The sequence continues at coordinate 26,569 of JARXKM010000016.1, read as the reverse complement.
TGGCATCGGCCAGCGCCGAGCGTCCGATGGCCACATCGCGTGCCGCCCGCTCGTTGCCGGGATCGGCCTTTGCTACCGTTTCACGCAGCGCCAGCGCCTTACGGATGTGCGCCAGTCCAGCCGCGTTCTCGCCCTGTTCGATTAGGATGTCGCCGATCTGGCGCTCGGTCACGCCTAGCTGGCGGCGCCAGCGCGGATCGTCCGGCGTCTGCTGGAGTTTTTTCTCGGCCAGTTCCAGCGACAGCAGGCTGGCCGCGCGCGCGCCAGGCAGGTCGCCAGTCACCCGGCTCAGGTCGACCGACTGGCTCAGCACAGGCACGTAGACTTTGAGCACGTCGTCGTTGCCGGGATGCTCGCGCAAAAACGCGGCCAGGTCGGCCCGCAAGTGCGCGAACTGTTCAATTGCCTGTGGCAGCTGGCCCGCATTGGGCTGCCCGCGGCTGTACAGGATGGCGGCACTGTAGCGGCGACGCGAAAACCATTCGATTTGATCAGCTTGCTTACCAGTGCGTTCGAATACAGATTTTGCCGCCGCCATCGCGGCATCGTAGTGGGTCCTGGCCTGAGCTACCTTGCCCTGGCTCCAGTCGATGTCGCCAAGGCGCTGATGCACTTCGCGCAGCCCGGTCAGGTCGTCCAGAGTAGGCGCGACCGTGTTGGTCAGCGACTGGCGCAGCGCCAGCGCACTCAGATAGTGCGCCTGGGCCTCCTTGGTGCGTCCCAAGTTGGCACCAACCTGGTTGCCCACCACGTCGCCGATCCGCTCGTAAGCGCTGGCGACGTCGCGTTTAAGCCCGGGCTTAAGCGCGGCGTCCGCAGCCAGCTCCTTCAGGTAAATAAGGGCAGTCACGACCAACTTTTCACGCGCGACTGTGGGGCCTTTTTCAAGGGTGTCGTTGACATCGAATAGCATGGTTCGCGCCAGCATGTGAGTCTGGTCGAAGTGCTTTTCGGCTGCCGCGCGCGCCTGCTCGGCCCCATGGGCTTCGAACAGGGCGATCCCTGCCCCGAGTACCAGCGACACCACCGCCGCCGCCGACGCCACCACACCCAACGGATATCGCTGCGTGACCTTTTTCACCCGGTATAGCCAGGATGGCGGCGTCGCCTGGACCGGCTCATGGTTCAGGAAGCGGCGCAGGTCGCGCGCGAAAGCGTCCGCCGAGGCATAGCGCGTGGCTGGGTCACGCTGGATCGCCTTGAGTAAAATATTATCAAGGTCGCCGCGCAGCTGGCGTGCCAGCCGCTGCCCTTGCGCCAGCACATGGTCCGACGCAAGTATCCTCTCGCTGCTGGCGCGAGTCGCAAGCTGGGACGCTTTGCCGGTGACCGCTTCCGATGGCGGCGTTGGAGCCTGGCGCTCGAGCTGCCTGAGCATTTCAAGCGCTGAACCGGTGCTCCCCGCATAGGGCGCACGCCCCGTTAGCAGGCCGTAAAGCACGACACCCAAGGAATAGATATCGGTACTGATGGTCAAGGGCGTGCCGGCCAGCTGCTCGGGGCTGGCAAACATCGGCGTGAGCAGCCACGAGGCAGCGCCGCCATCGGCATCGCCCCCCTCGCGGTCCTGCAGCTTAGCGATACCAAAGTCAAGCAGCTTGATGGTGCCGTCGCGCGCCACCAGGATGTTTGCCGGCTTCAGGTCGCGGTGAATGATCAGGTGCTGGTGGGCATAATGAACGGCATGGCACACCCGCGCGAACAACTCAATGCGTTGCGCCAGCGTTAGCGCCATGGCGGCGCAATACTCATCGATGGGCACGCCGTCACAATATTCCATGACAAAGTACGGGCGCCCGTCATCGGTGCTACCGGCGTCAATCAGACGCGCAATGTCCGGATGGTTGAGGTTTGCCAGGATCTGCCGCTCGCCATAAAAGCGCGTAAGTGCAATATCGGACGCGGCCCCGTCCTGAATAATTTTGAGCGCGGCCGTCTGGCGCACCGATCCATCGGCGCGCTCCACTAGCATCACCACTCCCATGCCGCCACGTCCAATTTCGCGTACCGTCAGCCAGTTACCGATACGCGCGCCCGCTTGGGGCGCGACGAATCGGGCGCGGCCAAGCTCGGCCACGAGGGGCGCAGTGTTTTCCATGTAACCGTCTAGTTGCGCCGCATGGCCGAGCAAGCGTGAAACCAATTTTTGGAGTGCTGCGTCACCACCACAAGCATGTTCCACGAACGCCTCGCGTTCCCCAGCTGGAAGATCCAGCACCGCGCCCAAAATATCGTTGGCGCGCGAGCGCAGCTGTTCGGTCATGACGGCTTAGCTTTCTTCAAGTTCGTACAGTAGCCAAAGGCGGGCGACACTCCAGTCGCGTTTGGCAGTGGCGAGGGAAATATCAAGCACTTCGGCGGCCTCTTCGATGCTCAGGCCAGCGAAGTAGCGCAAATTAACGAGGCTGGCCTGGCGCGGCGACTGTACTTCGAGCGCGGCCAGTGCATCGTTCAAACGCAGCAGTTGGTCCGTGTCGCCGGCCGGCAGCCGCATTTGCTCGGTAAGGTACGCAATTTTTTCCGCTTCCGGGCCTCGCTTGCCGGCATTGCGCAGCCTGGCATAGTCCACCAGGACCTGGCGCATCGAGCGCGCCGCGAGGGTCAGAAAATGCTTCTGGTCATTCCAGCTGTAGCCCTCGGTCGACACCAGTTTCAGATACGCCTCATTCACCAGCGCCGTCGGCTGCAATGTGTAGTTGCGCATTTCGCGGTGCAAATAGCCCCGCGCGATGTTTTTGAGCGAGGGGTATACCACGGTGAAGACCGTGTCCAAGGAAGGCTTGTCACCGGCGGAAGCCTTCGAGAACAGGGTTGCAAGCTCGGTATTGATCACGGGATTGGGGCGGCTGCGAGACTTGAAATTTGGGTAATTAATTGACCGAGTATGCCGCGTCGTACTTACAAACGCAAATACTTTTGATGGTCATTCAACTACGCGTGCTGGTATAAATTTTCGTCGCGATGAGCCACTCGGGCCCCTTTATTCGCATTACCTGGCAGGGCCAATGCAGCCTGAACGACTTTTTACTTGTCCAACTACTAAAAGGAACATTATGTCATCGCCCATCTGCCTGCCTTTCCGCCCGGTTGCCGCCGCGGCGCTGGCCCTGTCGCTTGCCCTGCCATTGGTCGCCGCTGCCCAGACAGTCGATAGTGAAGCGGGTGTATCGTTCAAAGGAACACGCCGCGTTGCGATCTCCCAGTTCGGGATCGAGTTCTATACCCAGCTGTTGGCACTGGGCCGCTCTGGCGGCAATACGGTACGCCAGCAGTCGACGCTGACCGGTGTCTCACAGGCTACGCGCCAGGCGCTAGTGGACAAAATGTACGCCGTCACGGTTGCCCTGCTTAAAGACGCGGGCTTTGAGGTGGTGCCGCAGGAAAAACTGGCGGCCGACCCAATGTATCAGCAACTGGTGAGCTCCTACGGCAAGCTCTCGCAATATGTGGTGCACGATTCGCAAGGACTGGGCGACGGCGAGCATCTGAGCACGGTCGTGGCGCCGACCGGCATGGCGGCCTTTTACGCGAGCGCGGGCTCGAGCGGTGGTTACATCCGCGCCAATATGTCAGACCGGCTCGACGCCCAGAATTATGGCATTGGCACCAGGGAGGCGGAAATCGGCAAGCACCTGGATGCAACCCTCGTCAAGTTCAGCTTTCTGGCCAGTTACGGGACGACCCAGGCCAGTAAAAACGGCTTGATCGCCAACATCGCTAACATCGCCGCCCGTGCCAGCCTCGAAACCTCGCCGAACTTGATGGCCTACGAGACCCAGGTCCAGTTCGTCACGCCTGCCGGGCCGCGCATGTTCGGGAACGTCAAGCGTGCCGGCCAGAGTGGCGCCTTCTACCTGAAGCAACCGCTGATGGGCGTGAATATCTTCGCCACGGCAGATTCCACCAGCGACGACACCAAAAAATCCGACAACGTAATCAACGGCATGTTCAGTCTGTTTGGTGGAAAAAACGCAGTCAAGACGCAAATGGTGGAAGTGACCACCACCGATGCCCAGTATGAGCAGGCGTTTGCCGCGCTCGTGACGACGGCCAGCGCGGCACTGGTCAAATCACTCGAGGCCAATCGCTAAGCGCGCTCCACATTCGCGAAAAAAGGAGGCCAACCGGTCTCCTTTGTATGCGCGCCCAGCATGGGCGCACTCTTGTGAGTGTAAGTCCCGCCGTGAGCTGACCACTGCGAGCGAAGTGAAACGCAACTGCGGAAGGGCGACCGACCGTGGGGAGGAAGCGAGGAGCGAAACCGCGCGCCGATGTACAAGAACCGGATAGAAGGCGTTGCCGATCAGGGCGAGCGGGCATAAAACCGCGAAGCTCTTGTGGTCAAGGGGCAGGCGGCGCAAATCCGGCGGTTGTGCGGGGAAGGAGTGCGTTCTTTCCAGGGGAGATCTCGCTTCGTGCCTGAAAGGGCGACGGTGGAAGCCGGAGCGAGAAATCCGCAGAGGCCGTAGTAGTTGCCAGCATGGGACGAAGGGCCGAACGAGAAGGAGTGTTTGTCGCCATGTCGATGGACGGTGTACGGCATCAGATGCCCGCATTCGCGGGGCGGGTCGCGGGAGGGCGGGGTGAAGCCGCGTCTGAAGTGACCTGCGATGAAACGCCATCCCCGCGGCATGAAACGATAAGCGAAGGGCGGGACTTGCTTGAGCAGACGCTTGCGAGGGAGAACATGCAACGCGCGTGGAAACGCGTGAAGGCGAACAAAGGTGCGGCAGGCGTGGACGGCATGGACATTGCCCAGACTGGCCGCTATCTGGTGACCGCGTTACCGAACATCAGAAACCAATTGATGGCAGGCACGTATCGGCCCAGTCCGGTACGTCGCGTCGGCATCCCCAAACCAGACGGTAGTGAACGCGAATTGGGCAGTCCCCACCGCGACCGACCGCCTGATTCAGCAGGCACTCTTGCAAGTGCTGCAACCGCTGATCGATCCTACTTTTAGTGAACATAGCGATGGGTTCCGGCCCCAATCTACCCAAGGTTTTCGCTCAAAAAATACGGTTCAAATGCAATAAAAAGCTTGATATGAGGATCGCGAACTGCGCCGCCAGCGGGGTTTCTTACCTTACTGATTGCCATGTCCCTCGCAGCACTTTTTATGGACCTCGCCTTGCGTCGGCAGTCCACAGAATTCCTTCAAACCGCTCGGCACCCTGAGCACCTGACAGCGTTTTCAAGGCAGCGCAAATTGCCGTTGCCGACCCTGGTGGCAGTGATGCTGACTAGCATGCGCATGAGCATTCAGGCTGAACTCGACGTGTTCTTCGCCCATTTGCAAGACCGATCCCAGTTGCTGCGCACCGTGTCCGAACAGGCGCTCGCGCAAGCGCGCGCCAAGCTGTCACTGACCGCCATTCCCTCTCTCAACGACTGGCTCGTCGCGCGCGCCGAGCAGTACGGTTTCGTGCCGCGCTGGTGCCGCTTGCGCCTGGTCGCTGCCGACGCCTCGACCATGCGCTTCGGCCTGCGCGCGAGCCACGTCAAGCGCGCCGCACGCTACTGGTGGCGGGAAACAGCCGTCGCTGGTGGCGCAACAGCCGAATGGCACTGAACAATGTGCTGACCAATGTGCTGACAATAGCTCACTTTGATCGTCTTGGCATGCCTCGACTCTCACAACCTCATGGTGACAGGAGTAGGTGCAGGCGCACCAGCGGGCGAATCAGAATTCACGTCATTGCTGCCACAGCCGCTTAGAGCAACGAGCAAGGAAATAAGGGCGATACGAGAATGGTAAGACCTGGCACGATCATCGCGACGTGGCAGTTGGTCAAAGAATGTTCGCATGGGGGGCTCGGTCAGGTTAGGAGGGTCGTCGGGTTGACGTCCTCCACATCGATACGGCGGAAAAGGTTGGCGAAGAGGCTCACGCAAGCAAAGATATTTACTGGCTTGCCCCAGATTGTGCGCGCCATGCGGGATTGCCCACATTGCGAGACGCCGGCCTGCGATCACCCGAAATGACAAGAGTTCGATACCGACCCAGCACCCGAATTCCTTCGGGTGGCCGACATCCCGATAAAGAATTCTTTACTTGATGCGCGTGCGGCGACAAGCGCCTAAACCTAGTAGACCCATGAAAAGCAGTGTGATTGATGCAGGTTCAGGTACAGCGCCACCGGCAACTACGTGCGTTAGCAGGAATGCGTGTGTTTGGCCGTCCATATTGGTGCCGGTTCCCGCCAATTGTCCGACATCGTTTAGAAAAATATTACTCGATAGATTGGTAAATCCGCTTACCAACTCCGCGACATCGAACATATTCCCGTTGTCATAGAAAAACGGGTGCGCCGCTGCGTCTCCCGCCGTATAGGCAAATCCAACGATCTGACCGGCTGTGTTAATCCCGGAGGCGCTGCTATAGGTGCCGCCAAGGGTGCCCAGGTCGGTCATCTGATTGGTGCCCTCATCAAAGACAAATGCATGGGACTGACCAGTGGCCGTACTGGCGTCCCCTACAATCTTTCCGGACGCGTTGATCGCGACGGCATAACTGTCAGTTCCTCCAAGGGTGCCGATGTCGTTCATCTGCCCTGGCGTGCCGTTGGTGAAAAATGCATGTTTTCGTCCGCCTGCCGTGTTGAGGACGCCGACCACTCGACCCGACCCATTGATGGCGGTTGCCTGACTCGAGTTCCCGCTATTATCAAGGTCCGTCATCTGATTGGCGTTGCCATTCGAGCGGAACGCTTGTTGCCCTTTTGCCAAATCTGCCCATCCGACGACTTGTCCAGAATCATTGATGCCGGTTGCCATACTGAGAGCGCCGCCGAGCGTGCCCAAGTCGTTCATCTCTCCAGTAGCACTGCTGTAGCGAAATGCATGATATGCGCTGTTGGCCGTCGTATATCCGTACCCGACCACCTGTCCGTTCTTATTGATTGCGCGGGCCTGACTAAATGTACCGCCGAGGGCCCCGAGATCGGTCATCTGGTTCGCGCTCGCTAGGAACGCACGTGTTTGACCGCCTATCGTTTTCGCACTTCCAACCACTTGGCCGGAGTCATTGATCGCGGCCGCCCCACTACTGGCACCGCCAAGCGTGCCCAGGTCGGTCATCTGGTTAGCGCTGCCATTGGAACGAAATGCGTGTGTCTGGCCGCCCATCGTTTTGGAATTTCCCGCTACCTGCCCGGTTTTATTGATAGCAGTGGCTTCGCTATAGTTTCCACCGATAGTACCGAGATCAATTGTGACCCATGCGGCGTAGACATTTGTAGTAATAAATGGGAAGGCGGCTAATACAAGAGCCTGTATACTTTTTTTCATTTTATTCATTTCGAGGAAGTGTTTCTGCGTTTAACGTAGAAAGTGTCACCACCCAGTAGCTGGTTCACTGAAGCGGTGCCGTCGACAACTCAAAGAGGAGCTCCCTTTTGCGCAGCCGGTAAGCTCGTAGTGGTCCGTATCGCATGTTGCAGCGGCAGAGCTTGCGAAAAACTGTAGCATTCGCAGTTCACGCATGACCACGACAGCAGTACTGATCAATACTGCGCGGTCAAGTCGCAAAACGGCTCACGCAAAAAATCTTTCTTTGCATTACCTTCGAAGTCAGAGCTCGGCACTGAAAAATCCGCCTCGCGCTAAACAATGCGACAGAACTGGTGAGCCGCCAAGGTCGAGTGGAGCGCCGCGCCGAGCTGGCCCGCCAAGCGGTCGAACGGCGCCAACGTGAAGCGTCTCGCAAGGCCGAAATGGAGACGAGTACGGCCCGCGAGCGCGAAGAGCAAATCAAGCAAAAGAACGACAGGCTCTTTCCGGTTCCGCAAGGGACGGCAATGATGACCGCTACTTTCTCGTCGATGAGGCGGCATGTGGCCAAATCGTGGACTGCGGCCCGGTTTAGTCCTGGTAGGCGGTCGAAGTCGAAGCCCTCAAGGGTCTTCTGGTTACGGAAACTCTCGGTGCCGGCTAAGTGTTGCGCCAAACCGTGAGGATGCTCTGGAAGCCGATTTATCGGCTCGCTGCACGCATTACGTCATGTACCAGCACATCGTCCACAACTTCCGCTTCGCCAACCTGGTCGGCGCCTTCGACCCGGCGCGCGTCGCGCTGCCCGCGGTGGTGCACTAAGCGACGGACGAAAAAAAAGACCGGGCGGACCCGGTCTCTTTTTTTCAGTGCTATGCGTCCGATTACTTGGCAGCTGGTGCGGCGGCGTTCACTTCGGCGCTGGCGACCGCTTTTGCCTTCGCCTTGGCCTTGGCCGACTTGTGCTTCGCCTTGGCCTTGGTCACCTTGGCATCGGCTTTGGCGACTGCGACGTCAGCCTTGGCATCGGTGGTGGTGGCGGCGACCTTGGTGTCGGCCTTCACTTCAGCCTTGGCTACTTTGGCGTCGGCCTTGACAGCGGTCTTCGCTTCGGTGGCGTCGGCCTTGACGACGGCTGCCTTTTGTTTGGCTTCGGCTTTCACCACTGCAGGAGCTTGTGCGAAAGCGGCGGTAGCGAACAGGGTAGCGATCAGTGCGGCGATAACGTTTTTCATGGGATGTCCTTGAAGTGGTTGAATGATGTTGGTTACTGATCCATTAACGCCAGCGCCAATTTCCGGGTTGACCATCATTACAACTGCTTACACTCCGGCAACGAGGGCAACGCGCGGGCAACGCCAGGACAACCCGGGGACTACCCGGCGCGGCGCGATGGCGCCGCGTCGCATGGCCCGCTCGCGGTAAAATAGCGCCTTCTTCGCAGCGCAGGTGAATCGCAAATGAGCATCGATGTCATGGATCTTGGTACTGAGGCGGCGCCGTCGGCCACCGCGGTCGACGCGGCCGCGCCGGCCGCACCGGCTTTCGTCCACCTGCGCGTGCACTCGGAATACTCGATCGTCGACGGCCTGGTGCGCATCGACGACATCGTCGCCAGCGCCGCCAAGGACAAGCAGCCGGCGCTGGCGATCACCGACCTGGCCAACCTGTTCGGCATGGTCAAGTTCTACAAGGCGGCGCGCGGCAAGGGCATCAAGCCGCTGATCGGCGTCGACGCCTGGATCACCAACGACGACAACCGCGACCGCCCCAGCCGCTTGCTGCTGCTGGCCAAGAACCACACCGGCTACCTGCAGCTGTGCGAGCTGCTGTCGAAGGCGTGGCTGACGAACCAGCACAAGGGCCGCGCCGAAATCCGTCCCGAATGGCTCGAAGCGCTGGCCGCCAGCAGCTCGACCCTGCACCCCGAGCAGAGCCAGGCGCATGGCCTGATCGTGCTGTCGGGGGCACATTTCGGCGACGTCGGCAGCGCCATCGAGAACGCCAACCTGGCACTGGCCGAACGCTGCGCGCAGCGCTGGGCGGCGATCTTCCCGGGCCACTTCTACATCGAAGTGCAGCGCGCCGGCCAGCCCAACCAGGAGCAGCAGGTGCGCCACGCGGTGGCGCTGGCGGCCAAGCTCGGCCTGCCGGTGGTGGCCACCCATCCGATCCAGTTCATCTCGCAGGACGAGTTCATCGCCCACGAGGCGCGCACCTGCATCGCCGAGGGCGAGATGCTGGCCAACGCCAAGCGCGTCAAGCGCTTCAACGCGGAGATGCGCTTCAAGAGCCAGGCCGAGATGGCCGAACTGTTCGCCGACATGCCGGCCGCGCTGGCCAACTCGGTCGAAATCGCCAAGCGCTGCAACGTCGTGCTCACCCTGGGCAAGCCGCAGCTGCCGAATTTCCCGACCCCGCCCGGCATGACGATCGACCAGTTCCTGGTGGCCGAATCGCAGGCCGGCCTCGAACTGCGCCTGCTGCAGCTGTATCCCGATCCGGCCAAGCGCGAGGCCGAGCGCGAACGCTACGAGTCGCGCCTCAAATTCGAGACCGACACCATCTGCAACATGAAATTCCCCGGCTACTTCCTGATCGTGGCCGAGTTCATCAAGTGGGCCAAGGAAAACGGCGTGCCGGTCGGCCCGGGCCGCGGCTCCGGCGCCGGCTCTCTGGTGGCGTACTCGCTGCTGATCACCGACCTCGATCCGCTGCAGTACAACCTGTTGTTCGAGCGCTTCCTCAATCCCGAACGCGTCTCGATGCCCGACTTCGACATCGACTTCTGCCAGGAAGGGCGCGATCGCGTCATCCAGCACGTCAAGGACCTGTACGGCAAGGAGGCGGTCTCGCAGATCGCCACCTTCGGCACCATGGCCGCCAAGGGCGCGATCCGCGACGTCGGCCGGGTGCTCGATTTCGGCTACAACTTCTGCGACGGCATCTCCAAGCTGATCCCGTTCAAGCCGGGCAAACCGGTCACCATCGCCGACGCCATCGCCGAGGAGCCGCAGCTGGCCGAACGGCTCGAAAACGAGGACGAGGTCAGGCAGCTGCTCGACCTGGCGCAGCAGGTCGAAGGCATCGCCCGCAATATCGGCATGCACGCCGGCGGCGTGCTGATCGCGCCGGGCAAGCTGACCGACTTCTGCCCGCTCTACACCCAGGGCGGCGACTCCGGCGTGGTGTCGCAGTACGACAAGGACGACGTCGAGGCGGTCGGCCTGGTCAAGTTCGACTTTTTGGGCCTGACCACGCTCACCATCCTCGACCGCGCGGTGCGCTACATCAAGCAGCTCGACCCGGCCCACGCCGACTTCGACCTGGCCAAGCTGCCGCTCAACGACCGCTCCTCGTACGACCTGCTGACCAAGGCCAAGACGGTCGCCATCTTCCAGCTCGAGTCGCGCGGCATGCAGGGCATGCTGAAGGACGCGCGGCCCGACCGCTTCGAGGACATCATCGCGCTCGTCGCCCTCTACCGCCCCGGCCCGATGGACCTGATCCCCGACTTCTGCAAGCGCAAGCACGGCGAAAAGTTCGACTATCCCGATCCGCGCACCGAGGCGATTTTGTCCGAGACCTACGGCATCATGGTCTACCAGGAGCAGGTCATGCAGATGGCGCAGATCGTCGGCGGCTATTCGCTCGGCGGCGCCGACATGCTGCGCCGCGCGATGGGCAAGAAGAAGGCCGAGGAGATGGCCGAGCACCGCGAGATCTTCCGCGCCGGCGCCGCCAAGGACGGCCTGACGGCGCAAAAGGCCGACGAGATCTTCGACCTGATGGAAAAATTCGCCGGCTACGGCTTCAACAAGTCGCACGCCGCCGCCTACGCGCTGCTGTCGTACCACACCGCCTACCTGAAGGCGCACCATACCGCCGCCTTCATGGCCGCCAACTTGTCGCTGGCGATGGACGACACCGACAAGATCAAGATCCTGGTCGAAGACGCGATCGACGTCTGCCACCTGACCCTGCTGCCGCCCGATATCAACCATTCCGACTACCGCTTCACGCCCGAGGGGCTGGCGCCGTCGGTCACCGGCAAGCGCGTCACCAACATCCGCTACGGCCTCGGCGCGGTCAAGGGATCGGGCCAGTCGGCCATCGAGGCGATCATCGACGCGCGCACCAGCGGCGGCGCGTTCACCGACCTGTTCGATTTTTGCAAGCGGGTCGACCGCAAGCAGATCAACCGCCGCACCATCGAATCCTTGATCCGCGCCGGCGCGATGGACTGCTTCGGCGTCGACCGCGCCATCCTGCTCGCCTCGGTCGCCTTCGCCGTCGAATGCGCCGACCAGGCGCACAAGTCGATCAACCAGGTCAGCCTGTTCGGCGGCGACGACAGCGACCTGGTGGCGCCGCCCGAGTACGTCAAGACGACGCCGTGGACCGAGAAGCAGAAGCTGTCGGAGGAAAAAATCGCGCTCGGCTTCTATCTGTCCGGGCACATGTTCGACACCTGTGCCGAAGAAGTGCGCCGTTTCGCCCGCACCAAGCTCAAGGACCTCGATCCGTCGCGCGAGGCACGCATGCTGTGCGGCGTGATCACCGGCGTGCGCAGCCAGATGACGCAGCGCGGCCGCATCATCATCGTCTCGCTCGACGACAAGACCGCGGTCGTCGAGGTGACCGTCTACAGCGAGGTGTTCGAGGCGAACAAGAACATCTTCAAGGAGGACGAATTCCTGCTGGTGGTGGGCAAGGTGTCGGAAGACCGCTTCAACGGCGGCCTGCGCATCACGGCCGAAAAAGTGTTCGACATCGCCATGTCGCGCATCCAGTACGGCCACCGGCTGGCGATGTCGCTCGCCTGCACGGTCAGCCCTGCCAAGGTGGCCGAGGTGCTGCAGCCGTACCGCAACGCGGACGGCCTGCCGGTGGCCATGCGCATCAAGCCGCAGGGGGTCGAATGCACCTTGCAGCTGAGCGACGAGTGGCGCGTGGCGCCGTCGGACGCGCTGCAGCTGGCGCTCGAGCAGGTGCTCGGCGCCCAGCAAGTCGCGGTCGAGTACTAAAGACTAAAGGCCGGCTTCAGACCCTGCTGCGTCTGCCTTTAGCCCGCCTCGCGCAATCCCCTGGCCGCCTGGGTGGTCTTGTCCGCCGCCCGCCGCAGCACGATCGCGCGGTTGCTCGACGCCTGGTCGCGCTGCGCCTCGGTGTGCCACAGGTGAAACACCTCGGTGGCGAAGGCACCGTCCTTGCGCATCACTCCTGCATTAAACAGGCGCACCACCATATCCGAATCCTCGTGGCCCCAGCCGAGAAAGCTCTCGTCGAAGCCGTTCACCATCACCAGGTCGGTGCGCCAGAACGCCATGTTGCAGCCTTTGATGCGGCGCCAGCTGAAGCGCTGCCGCTCGCGCGCCACATCGGGCAGCGTCACCAGCAGCTGCAGCAGTTTGTTGACCTGGCCGGTGACGCGCAGGCGCAGCTTGTCGGCCGCGCCGAGCGACTGCAGCGACAGGTGCTGCGCCAGCACCCGCTGCGTGAACGCCCGGTCGAGCAGGATCCGGCTGCCGGTCACCATGAAGCCGCGCCGCGCCAGCTTGCGGTGCTGCGCGATGAAGTGCGTCTGCGGCACGCAGTCGCCATCGAGGAAGACGATGTAGTCGCCGCCGGCGACCGCAATGCCGCGGTTGCGCGCCATCGCCAGCCGAAAGCCCAGGTCCGGCTGCCACACATGCCGCAGCGGCACCGGCGCATGCGCGGCCAGGGCGGCGACGCAATCGCGCGTGGCGTCGGTCGAGCCGTCGTCGGCGACGATGATCTCGAAGTCGCGGTCGGTCTGGGTGAAGCATCCTTCGAGCACCGCCTGCAATGCGTCGGGCCGGTTGTAGGTGGTGACGATCAGCGATATCTTCATGGCGCCAGCTGGCGCCGCCGCAGCGCGCCGACATACAGGCAGCCCGACAGCAGCAGGAACCAGTGCGCCTCGGTGGTATCCCACAGCAGGCTGTTGAACGACGACGCCGCCACGTAGATCACCCACAGCAGCGCCAGGCTGTCGGCCTCGATGTTGCGCCGGCCCAGCGCCGCGCTGCCCAAGCTGCCGAGCATGGCGAAATACAGCAGCGCGCCGACCAGCCCGAGCTGCACCGCCACCAGCAGGAATTCGCTGTGCGGCTGATGCCGCGCGGTCGCCATCTCGTGGCCCGCCGGCCAGGTCGCGACGGCGGTCGGTTCGTACGCCTGGGCGAACGAGCCGGTGCCCAGGCCCAGCCAGGGATGCGCCGCGACCACCTGCAGGCCGACCCGCAAGAAACTCATGCGCAAACCATTGGGCGAACGCTGCTGGTCGGTGCGTACCTCGACGATCAGTTCGTCGGTGCGCGACTTGATGTTCGGCGAGGCGAGGTAGAAGCCGATCGCCAGCAGCACCATGGCGGCCAGCGCGGCGAGCGTGCGCAGCGGCGTGACGCGCGCGCGCAGCAGGAACACCGTCAGCGCGCCGATGAACAGGGTGACGTAGCCGGTGCGGCCCTGGCCGAGGAACAGCACCGGCACGGCGAACAGCACGCCGGCGGCGATCGCGGCCAGGCGCGCGCGCCGGTTGCCGCAGTAGCTGGCGAACAGGATGCTGGCGCTGGCGGCGAAGCCGAGCAGGATGCCGATGGTGATGTGGTTGCGGAACACGAAGGCGTCCTTGGCATCGGTGCTGACGCGCCACCAGCCCAGGCTCGACGACGGCATCAGGCCGACCGTGACCAGGTAGCACGACAGCGCCAGCACGCCGGCGCCGGCCAGGCACCAGCGCAGCGCGCGCATCGGCAGGGCCGCATCGCGCCAGCTGAGCGCAATGACGATCGGCAGGATCAGCAGGCGCGAGTATTTTTTCAGCGCCGTCGCCAGGTCCGCGCGCGGCGCGATCGACCAGCTGGCGCCGACGATGTACAGCGCCAGCAGCGCCAGCGCCAGCAGCGCCGGCGGCGAGCCGAGCACGCGCCGCAGCGGCGCGCTGGTGCACAGCGCCAGCACGAAGCCGATGTAGCACAGGCCGACGAACAGATTGGTCAGCGCGGTCGAAAACGACACCGAGAAAAGCGCCAGCAATAACAGCGTGCGGACGACGATCTCGACCCGCGTGAGGGGTAAATCGGAAGCATTTGTCATGGAAATGCGGCGCTTTCGCCATCGAATATTGTTCGGTATTCTACAGTACCGTGGGCGGCCAGCATGGACGCCGGCCGCGCCATGCCGCCCTTAATTGCACAGTTTCATGTAAAGTCCGTGGAAGCGCTGGCGAGACCCTTGGCGCGCGTGCGAAAATATGCCGCTTGCCCATGCCGCGCCAGCCTGTTGGCCGAATACGAAAGACACGACGAATGGAAAACAGTAGCATCGCCAGGCGCCTGGTCGCCTTAGTCCGGCCTTACCGCACCCGCGCGCTGCTCTCGCTGGTGGCGATGGCCGGCACCGCGGCGGTGCAGCCGCTGCTCGGCAAGGCGCTCGAACTGCTGCTCGACAAAGGCTTCAACCACAAGGTCGAATTCAGCCTGTGGCTGGTGCCGGCGATCCTGATCTCGCTGTTCGTCATGCGCGGCGTGTTCACCTTCGCCACCGCCTACCTGAACAACTGGGTGATGAGCCGCGTGCTCAACGACCTGCGCGGGCAGGTGTTCGAACGCCTGCTGCGCCTGCCCGTGGCGCGCTTTCACGAGGAGTCCACCGGCAAGATCATCAACACCGTGATCGGCGACGTGCGCCAGGTGGTCGACATGATCAACTCGGTGTTTCTCGCCTTCGTGCGCGACACGCTGGTGGTGCTCGGCCTGCTGGTCGGGCTGATGATGCTGAACTGGAAGCTGACCCTGATCGCGCTGGTGGTGGTGCCGCTCACCGCCGTCATCGTGCGCACCACCACCGGCCGCCTGCGCCGCCTGAACCGCGACAACCAGCGCGTCACCGGCGAGATGACCCAAGTGGTCGAGGAGGCGGCGCGCGGCCACCAGGTGATCCGCGTGTTTTCGGGCGAACGCTACGAGCGGCGCCGCTTCGAGGCGCGCAGCGAGGCGCTGCGCGGCTTCTCGCAGCGCATGACGGTGGCCGCCGCCGCCACCGTGCCGATCACCCAGATCGCCACCGCACTGGCGGTGTCGGTGGTGATCGTGATCGCGATCCGCTCCGACATGAGCGTGGGCGAATTCACCAACTTCATCACCCTGATGCTGATGCTGCTGCAGCCGCTCAAGGCGCTGGTCGAAGTCAACGGCCCGATGCAGCGCGGTATGTCGGCCGCCGAAACCGTCTACGAGATGATCGACGCGCCGGTCGAACACGACAGCGGCAGCCGCGTGCTCGGCCACGCCAGCGGCCACCTGTTGTTCGACAACGTCTCGTTCCGCTACTCGGACCATAATCCGCTGGCGCTGGCCAACGTCACGCTCGAGGTGCTGCCGGGGCAGACGGTGGCGCTGGTGGGCGTCTCCGGCGGCGGCAAGTCGACCTTCGTCAACCTGGTGACGCGCTTCTACTCGCCGCAGGACGGCCGCATCCTGCTCGACGGCGTGGCGTATGAAGACATCGCGCTGACCAGCCTGCGCGCGCAGTTGGCGATGGTCAGCCAAAACGTCGTGCTGTTCGACGACACGCTCGGCGCCAATATCGCGTACGGCGCCGAGCAGGTCGACCACGCGCGCCTGGCCGCGGCGATCAAGGCGGCGCACCTGTCCGAGGTGGTCGCCGCGCTGCCCGACGGCGTCGACACCTTGATCGGCGAGAACGGCATGCGCCTGTCGGGCGGCCAGCGCCAGCGCGTCGCCATCGCGCGCGCCATCTACAAGGATGCGCCGATCCTGATCCTCGACGAGGCCACTTCCGCGCTCGACAACGAGTCCGAGCGCGCGGTACAGGCCGCGCTCGACGCGCTGATGGCCGGACGCACCACCCTGGTCATCGCGCACCGCCTCTCGACCATCGAGCGGGCCGACCGCATCGTGGTACTCGACAAGGGCCGCATCGTCGAAGCGGGCCGCCACGACGAATTGCTGGCCGCCAGCGGCACCTATGCCAACCTGTACCGCCTGCAGTTCGCCACGGAGGCGGCATGAACGGCGCCGCGCGCACCTTGGTCATCTCGCCCAACTGGATCGGCGACGCGGTGATGGCGCAGCCCTTGCTGCAGCAGTTGAAAAGCCGCCATCCCGGGCGCCCGATCGACGTGCTGTCGCCGCCGTCGGTGGCGCCGGTGTGGCGCGCGATGGCCGAAGTCGACGGCGTGTTCGATACGCCGTTCCGCCACGGCGCCCTGCAGCTCAAGGAGCGCTGGCGCTTCGGCCGGCAGCTGCGCGCACGCGGCTACGTCGACGCCTACGTGCTGCCCAACACGCTCAAGTACGCGCTCATTCCATGGTTCGCCGCCATCGCCCGGCGGGTCGGCTACAAGGGCGAGATGCGCTACGGCCTGCTCAATGTGATGCATCACGACGACATGCCGCCGCGCGCGATGGTGCCGTTCTACGCCGCGCTGGCGCAGGATCCGGCACTGCCGCTGGCGGCAGTGCCGCGCCCGCGCCTACGGGCCGGCAGCGATCAGATCGCCGCGGTGTGCGCCAACACCGGCATCGCGCCCGATCGGCCGCTGGTGGTGTTCGCGCCAGGCGCCGAATTCGGCGCCGCCAAGCGCTGGCCGGCGGCGCATTTCGCCGAGCTGGCCAAGGCGATCATCGCGGCCGATCCGCGCGCGCAGGTGGCGCTGCTAGGCTCGCCGAAGGACAGGCAAGCGTGCGACGAGGTGATTGCCGGCAGCGGCAGCGCGGGCGTATTCAACCTGGCGGGCGCCACCAAGCTCGATGAGGCGATCGCCCTGATCGCGCGCGCCGATGCGGTGGTGGCCAACGATTCGGGACTGCTGCACATTGCGTCGGCGCTGAACCGGCCGGTGGTGGCGCTGTACGGGCCGACCGATCCGGATCACGCGCCGCCGTTTTCGGACGTCGCCAGGTCGGTCTCGCTGCGCCTGGCGTGTTCGCCGTGCCGCCAGCGCGAGTGCCCGCTCGGTCATCACGACTGCATGAACAAGATGAGCGCGCAGCTGGTCTGGACGGAACTTCGGCCGATAATCGGGGTCTGACCATAGGTCAGACACGCATTTTCACGCGATGCTCGGTGGGCGGCCCGGTAGCCCTCAGTGGGCAAAATAGAGCGCGTGAAGGTGCTCCAGATCGACTTCCTCCGCTGCTTGCGATAGCACCACTTTCCCGCTTTGCATCAGGTACACATGGTCGGCCACGCCGACCGCGCGCTGGGTATTCTGCTCCACCAGAATGATGGTGCGCACGCCGTCCTTCAGGCGTGCGAGGATCTCGAACAGCTCGTTGACCACCAGCGGCGCCAGTCCCAGCGACGGTTCGTCGATGATCAGCAGCTTCGGGTCCGACATCAGTCCGCGCGCCATCGCCAGCATCTGCGCCTCGCCGCCGGACAGCGAACCGGCCAGCTGGCGGCGCCGTTCGCGCAGGCGCGGGAACATCGCATACGCTTCCTCCAGCCTTGCGGCGACGTGGCCGCGATGCGCCTTTGGAAACGCGCCCATGATCAGGTTTTCTTCGACGTTCATGTCGCGAAACGTCATGCGGCCCTCGGGAATCATCGCCACCGACAGCGCGGCCATGCCCCAGGTGGGGGTGCCGGCGAGCGGCTTGCCGTTCAGGGCGATGTCGCCGTGGGTCACCGGCAGCAGCCCCATGACGGCGCGCAGCAGGGTGGTCTTGCCGGCGCCGTTGGGCCCGATGATGGTGGTCAGCTTGCCGGCGGCGGCGCCGAGCGAGACATCCCACAGCACGTTGATGGCGCCGTAGCCGGCGCGCACCTGCTTCAGTTCCAGCATGTCAGGCTCCCGTATAGCTTTTGATGACGGCCGGATCGCGGAACACGGCGTCCGGCGTGCCGTCGGCGATCAGCTGGCCGAAATTGAGCACCGCCACGCGCGGACAGAGCGCGCTGATGGTCTCGATATCGTGTTCGATCATGACGATGCCGACGCCGAACCTGGCGTGCAGGTCGCGCAGCATGCCCATGAAGCGGCGCTTGCCGCTGGTTTCGAGGCCGGCCAGCACCTCGTCGAGCAGCAGCAGCTGCGGGTCGGTCGCCAGCGCCTTCGCCACCTCCAGCGCCTTCAGCTCGGTGAGCGCCAGTTCGCTGGCAGCGTCGCGCCCGGCCTTGTCGGCCAGGCTGGTGAAGTCGAGGATCGCATCGATCTTGTGCTGATCGACGCGGCCGGTGCCGAAGCGCTGCGCCACCAACAGGTTTTCGCGCACGGTCAGTTCGTGCATCGGCTGCGGCACCTGGAACGTACGGCCGATGCCGAGCCGCGCGCGGCGGTACATCGGCGCGCTGAGCACGTCCTTGCCGCCGAAGCGGATGCGCCCCGCGGTCGGGCGCACCAGGCCCGAGATGGCGTTGAACAGCGTGGTCTTGCCGGCGCCGTTCGAGCCCACCAGGCCGATCACGTCGTGGCTGCCGATCTTCAAGGTGACGTCGTTGACGGCGGTGAGGCCGCCGAACCGCACCGAGACGTTGTCAAGTTCAAGCATGGGCGGCTTTCCGCCTTTTCAGCAAGGACATCAGGCCGGACGGGCTGAACACGATCATCGCCACCAGCAGTACGCCGAGCACCAGCTGGTGCCCGGTCGGCATGATGGCCTTGAACAGCAGCTGGTCGGCCAGGTAGACCACCAGCGCGCCGATCACCGGCCCCGAGATGGTGCGGTAGCCGCCGAAGATGGCCGCCACGATCGGCAAGGTCACCCACAGCGCGTTGAAGGCGTAGTCCGGTTCAAGGAAGTTGATGTAGTGGGCGTTGACGGCGCCGAACACGCCGGCCATGAACGCCGACACCATCAGCATGGCGCCCTTGAGCAGGGTGCTGTTGACGCCGACCACGCGGGTGGCGTCCTCGCTGTCGTGCATGGCGCGCAGCGCGATGCCGTAGTAGCTGGCGCGGATGCGCGCATAGGCCAGCGCAAACAGCAGCACCAAGGTGATGGCGATCAGGTAGGCGCCCATCTTGGTGCCGAAGTCGAAGCCGAACACGGTCGGAAAGCTCGGGATGCCGGACACGCCGCCCGAGCCGCCGGTGACCGAGCTCCATTCGGTGGCGAGGATGCGGAAGATGTGCGCGTAGGCCAGGATGGCGAGCGCGAAGTAGGGGCCGCGCAGGCGCAGCACCGGCATCATCACGACTGAGGCGAGCACCGCGCCGACGCCGCCCAGCGGCACCGCCAGCAGCACCGGAACGCCCAGCTTGACGGTGCTGATGGCCGAGACGTAGGCGCCGATGCCGAAAAACGCCGAGTGGCCGAAGCTGACCATGCCGCCCAGGTTGCCGAGCAGGGCCCACGACAGCGCCACGCCGCCGATGATCAGCGCGGCCACCACCATGCTCATGATGTAGTTGTTGGCGCCGAGCGCGAACGGCACCACGGCGTAGGCGGCCACCAGCACCGCGACGATGGTCTTGTCGATTTTCATCCGCGCCTCCGGGCCGCGCCGAACAGGCCGTTGGGCATGACGAACAGCACCAGCAGGAACAAGGTCATGCCGGCCAGTTCCTGCAGCGCGGAAGAGGCCAGCGTGACGGTGAGCGCTTCGGCCACGCCGAGCAGCACGGCGCCAAGCAGCACGCCGGGGATCGAGCCGACGCCGGCCAGCACGGTGATGATGAAGGCCTTGACGGTGAGCGCGCCGCCGTAGGCCGGCTGGATCACGCCATAGCTGAACAGGGCGACGCCGGCGAAGGCGGCCAGCACGCCGGCGACGACGAACGAGACCAGCTCGGTGCGGCCCGGGTCGATGCCCATCAGCTTGGCGGCATCGCGGTTGCTCGAGACGGCGCGCACGGCGCGGCCGTACCAGCTGCGCGAGAGCCACCACCACAGGGCGCCCATCAGCGCGATGCTGACGCCGAAGAAAATCAGTTCGCTGCGCATGCTGTAGAGCGGGCCGACGACGAACGCCTCCTGCAGCCAGGTCGAGCTGGTCGAGCGCACGTCGGCGTGCCAGATCAACAGGATCACGTTGGTGATGATGACACCGATGCCGTAGGTGAGGATCAGCGAATTGATCTCGCGGTCCTGCTTGATGCGGCTGACGACGAAGTAGACCGATACCGCGGCGAGGCAGACCACCACCAGAGCGATCGGGATGGCGAACATCGGTCCCAGGCCGAGGCCCGATTCGACCGCGTAGGCGACGTAGGCGGCCAGCAGCACCAGTTCGCCGTGCGCCAGGTTGATCACCTTCATGGTGCCGAACACCAGTGCCAGGCCGAGCGCGATGAGGGCGTACGAGCCGCCCTGCAGCAAGCCCGAATACAGCGCCTGCAGTATCAGTTCAGTCATCGCGTGCTACCAGGGCGTGGCCGGATAGGCGAGCTTGCCGGTGGCGTTTTCCTTCGGCCAGACGATGACGATCTTCTTGTCCTGGTGCTGGCCCATGCGGTGCACGAAGTTCGGGTTGTCGCCGTTGGCGCCGAACTGCACGCGGCCGATCAGGGTATCGCGGTCGGTCTTGCGCAGCTCGTCGGCGACGCCGCCTTTTTTCAAGGTGCCCTTGTCGGCGGCGCGCGCGATCGCCTCGAACAGCAGCATCGACTGCACGTAGCCGAACTGGCCGAGGTAGTCCGGCTCCTTCTTGTAGAGCGCCTTGTAGGCATCGCTGAAGGCCTTGCCGTCGGCGCTCTTGAATTCGGCCGGGAACGGCAGCAGCGCGGTGCCGTACACGTTGGGCATCAGGTCGGGGAAATCGGCCGCCATTTTCGGCGTGGCGAGCGACCACACGCCGACCATCGCCTTGACCGCCGGCTTGAGCACGCGCGCGGCGCGCAGAATACCGACGTAGTCGTTCTCGTAGCCGACCATGGCGATCACTTCGGCCTTGTCCTGGATCTTGATCTTGTTGATGATCGGCTTGAAGTCGGTGATGGCCGGATCGAAGGAATGCATGGTCACCTTGACGCCTTTGGCGCTCAAGGCTTTTTCGACATCCTTGGCCAGGCCGGAGGTGGCGTCCTTGGTCGAATAAACGATGGCGACCGATTTTGCGCCGACCTCGCCGAGCAGGCCGACCATGGCCTTCTCGTAGCCGGCCGAGTTATTGATGCGGAAAAAATTCTTGCGCCCGGCGTTGACCAGGCTGTCGTCGACGCCGCCCGAGGTGATGTACACCAGGCCAAGCTTGTTGGCCGCGTCCGAGGCCGGCGAGATGTTGTTGCTGCCGTAGCCGCCGGTGATGGCGACGACGCCGTCGCTGGCCAGTTTCTCGACCGCGGCGATGGCCTTGGCCGGCGCCGATTCGTCGTCGATGGTGATGATCTTGATGGTGTGCTTGCCGTTGGTCTTGTTGAATACCTCGGCGGCGACCATGATCCCCTCCTGCATGCCGGCGCCGACGCGCGCCAATGATCCGGTCAGCGGCAGCTCGGCGCCGACCTTGATCTCGTCGGCGGCGGCGCTGCCGAGAAATGCTGCCGCAACCAGGGCGGCGAGCCCGATGCGCTTGAATGTGGTGGTCATTTTTTTGTCTCCTGGGTTTTTTTGGCGGACATGTCTTGTGCCAGTGCTTTCAACTGGCCCTTCAAAATTTTTCCGGTCGCCGCGGCCGGCAGCGCCGCCATGATCACGATCTCGGACGGGCACTTGTACGGCGACAGGCGCTGCGCCAGGTAGGCGCGCAGCTGCTCGACGCTGGGCGGATTGCGTCCGTCCGCCTCGACGAAGGCGACCACTTCCTCGTTGGCACCGGCTACGGCGCGCCCGACCACCGCCGACTGGACGACGCCGGGGTGGGCGTTGAGCGCTGTTTCGACCTCCACCGGATAGACGTTGAAGCCGGAGCGGATGATCAGCTCCTTGGTGCGGCCAACGATGAACAGCGCGCCGTCGGCATGCTGGCGCGCCATGTCGCCGGTATTGAGCCAGCCGCCCTCGCGCATGGCCGCCGCCGTCAGTTCGGGTTCGTGATAATACCCCTTCATGACGTTCGGCCCGCGGACCCACAGTTCGCCCGGCTCGCCGGGCGCGACGTCGGCGCCGCCGGCATCGACGATGCGCACGTCGACGCCGGGGATGACGGTGCCGACCGAGGTATCGGTGCGCGGCGCATCGAGCCTGGTCTGGCTGATGGTCGGCGAGCTTTCTGTCATGCCGTAGCCGTTATGCAGCGGCAGGCCAAGCAGCTGCTCGACCTGCTGCTTGAGGCTGGGGTCGAGTGGCGAGCCGCCCGCGTAGATAAAGCGCAGGTGCGAGGCCAGCGGCACCGCGCTGGCGGCCTGTTCGAGCAGGCGCGCATACATCGCCGGCACGCCCTGCAGGATGGTGAGCCGGTCGTCGACGATGGCGCGCAGCATGGCGGCGCTGGAAAAGCGCGCCGACAGGACCAGGCAGGCGCCGGCGTACAAGGTGCCGAGCATGACCGAGGCGAGGCCGTACACGTGCGAGATCGGCAGCACGCCGTAGGCGCGGTCGTGCGGGGTAAGGCCGCGCAGCGTGCTCGAGACGGCGGCGATGAACAGCAGGTTGCGGTGGGTGAGCATCACCGCCTTCGGATGGCCGGTGGTGCCGGTGGTGTAGATCAGGGCGGCGACCTGGCCGTTGCCCGCCTCGACCGGCTCGGGGCTGCAGGTTTGATTGAGCGGGCCTGCCATCAGCGCGCCGTGCGGCTGGGCGTTGTCGTGCGCGGCGTGCTGGCGCGCCTCGGGCGATGCGTCGACCGTGTAGAGCACGCGGCGCGCGCCGCAATGGCGGCCGATGTTGGCCACTTCGGCCGCCGACAGGCGCGCATTGACGTTGACGACCCAGGCATCGAGTTCGGCGGCGGCGAAGATCAGCGCCACTTGGGCGACGCAGTTTTCGCCGACCACCATCAGCCGGTCGCCGGCGCGCACGCCGAGCTGGCGCAGCAGCGCGGCGTGCGCATCGACCTCCTGCGCCAGCTGCGCGTAGTTCCAGGTGCGGCCATCCTGTTTCAGCGCCGGCGCATCGGGTGCGTCGGCGGCGCGCGCGCGTACGATGGCGCTGATGCGGGCAGGCAGGGCGGCGAGCAGCGAGGTGGTAGCCGACGCGGTATCCATTACTTCTGCGCCGCCTTGATCATATTGCGGGCGATGACGATTTGCTGGATCTGCGAGGTGCCCTCGTAGATGCGGAACAGGCGCACGTCGCGATAGAAGCGTTCGGCCGCGTAGTCGGCGACATAGCCGGCGCCGCCATGGATCTGCACCGAGCGGTCGGCCACGCGGCCGCACATTTCGGAGGCGAACAGCTTGCAGCACGACGCCTCGGTGGAGATGTCCTCGCCATTGTCGCGGCGCTGGGCGGCGTCGATCACCATGCTGCGGGCGGCGTAGATCTCGGCCTTGCTGTCGGCCAGCATGGCCTGGATCAGCTGGAATTCGGCGATCGGCTGGCCGAACTGCTGGCGCTCCATGGCGTAGCGCAGCGCGTCGGCGAGCATGCGTTCGGCCGCGCCCACGCACACCGCGGCGATATGCAGGCGGCCCTTGTCGAGCACCTTCATGGCGGTCTTGAAGCCGACGCCCTCCTTGCCGCCGATGACGTTGGCCGCCGGCACCCGGCAGTTGTCGAACACGACGTCGCAGGTATGGGCGCCGCGCTGGCCCATTTTCTTGTCGATCTTGCCGAGCGTGAGGCCGGGCGTGTCGCGTTCGACGATGAAGGCGGAGATGGCGCCGGCGCCGCGCTTGAGCGGATCGGTGCGCGCCATCACGGTGAAGATGCTCGCCTCGGGCGCGTTGGTGATGTAACGCTTGGTGCCGTTGAGGACATAGACGTCGCCATCGCGCACGGCGCTGGTGCGCAGCGAGGCCGCGTCCGATCCCGAGCCGGGCTCGGTGAGGGCGAAGGCGCCGATGATGTCGCCGGTGGCCAGCCTGGGCAGATAGTAGTCCTTCTGCGCGGCGGTGCCGTCGATGACGATGCCTTGCGAGCCGATGCCGTTGTTGGTGCCGATCAGCGAGCGGAAGGCGGGCGACGTGCGGGCGATTTCGAACGCCACGCGCACCTCTTCCTCCATGGTCAGCTGCAGGCCGCCGTACTGCTCCGGGATCGACAGGCCGAACAGGCCCAGCTCGCGCATCTGCCTGACGATGGGGGGCGGGATCTCGTCGGTCTCGGCCACCAGGTTCTCGTTCGGCACCAGCACTTCGCGCACGAAGCGGGCGATGCTGTCGAGGAGGATGTTGAGGGTTTCTTGGTCGCGGATCATAGGGGTGTTGTGCGGGTTGTCGTGGCGGTTGTTGTGCGCGTCATTGGCCGCGTCCCAGGTGCGTTTCGAGTTGTTTGACCAGTTGGACCAGGCGCGGCCCGAGGTCGCCGACGAGCTGTTCGCGCGACAGCAGGAAGGCCGGGCCGCCGCAGTTAAACGCCATCAACTGCTCGCCGTCGGCGCCGAACATCGGCACGCCGACCGCGTGGACATCGCCCTGCCACTCGCCGGCCGAGATGCAAAAGCCGCGCTCCTGAAAATCCTTGTAGCCCTGTTCGACGCCGGCCTTGATGCGCGGCCAGCGTTCGGTGTCGTTCTGGCGCACGCGGTCGAGCAGGTAATCGCGTTCCGCCTGCGGCAGCACGCACAGCAGCGCCTTGCCCATCGCGGTGGTGGCGATCGGGATGCGCGAGCCGACGTCGAGGCGCAAGGTAACGTTGGCGCTGCTGCGGCAGGTTTCGATGTAGACCATGCTGAGGCGGTCGCGCGTGCCCAGCGCGACCGAGGCCTGGGCGTACTCGGCCAGTTCCTCCATTGGCGCACGGGCCAGCTTGCGCACGTCGAAATTGCTCAGCATGCGGTAGCCGAGCGCCAGCACGCCGGCGCCGAGCTGGTATTTGCCCTGTTGGTCGGAGTAGGCCAGGTAGCCCAGTTTGGTCAAGGTATAGGTCAGGCGCGAGATGGTCGGCTTGGGGATCGCGGTACGCCTGGCCAGTTCGGCGTTGGCGAGGAACTGCTCGCCGGGGCGGAAGCAGCGCAGCACCTCGAGGCCGCGGGCGAGCGCGTTGACGAACTGCCGGTCCTTGCCGTCGTCGTCGCCGAACACTTCGATCTCCGCGTCCATCGTTCGCCTTTGCTCATATGGTCGAGCGAGTTTGCCGATCGCGCGCTCGCTTGTCAACCGTTTTTCGAACCGTGCGTTTGCACAGCGAAACACGCCAATGCTGGGGTCAGGTCTGACAATCGGACATTTTGATGGGGTCAGGTCTGACAATCGGACATTCGGCTAGGGTCAGGTCTGACATTCGCACATCGGGCTGCTTCAAGATCCCGGACTGCGCGGCTGACCGTTTTGTAGTGCACGGAAAAATGTTCCGCAATCTCGGCCATCGTGTAGGGGCCTTCGAGATAGGCGTGCGCCATCGCCGCGCGCCGATCGTCGAAGCTGCTGCGGTATTGGTGCAGCGCGAGCGCGACGCTTTTCTTTTGCGGGCGCGAGGTTTCCGTTTTGTCGACCACGATCGCGCCGACGCCGAGTTGCTTGACGAATTCCTCGTCGCCGAGCACCAGATTGTGGCGCAGCTTGGCCATCGGACTGAGCAGGCCGCGGCCGGCGGCGACGAACTCGCGGTAGGCATGCACCGCCGCGCCGCGCTGTGCGGCGAACTGGCTCAGCAGCCAATCGATGGCGAGCCATTCGGGGGCGGGCACATCGCCGCAGGTCATGCTGTAGCTGCTCCATGGCCAGGCGTTGGGCGCGGCGACCATGCCTGCGCGCACCGGATTGAGTACCACATAGCGGCTCAGTTCCAGCAGATAGGTCTGGCGCTGCACCAGGATGGCGTGGTAGCGCCCCTGAAACAGATGGCCGACCGTGGCGTTGCGGAGATTGAAGCGCTGGGTGTATTCGCCATTCAGTTGGCGCATGCCGCGTGCGAGGTTGCCGTCGAGCGTTTCGACAACCAGGTGGTAATGGTTGCCCATCTGGCAGAAAGCATGAATATGCCAGCGGAACCGGGCGCACACGGAGGCGAGGATGCGCTGCCATGCTTGCCGATCGCCATCGCTGCGAAAGATGTCCTCCTGACGGTCGCCGCGCGACGTGACGTGATACAGCGCACCTGCAAATTCGAGTCGAAGCGGTCTGGCCATGGCGAACTCCCGTGATCGGTGGTTGGCCTTGTTCGACCGCCGACTGCGCTGATCAGTTCAAAAATGTCCGATTGTCAGACCTGACCCCAGCAAAATGTCCGAATGTCAGACCTGACCCCGGAAAAATGTCCGATTGTCAGACCTGACCCCAGCCGGGGGCGTTGTCGAGGGGGAAGATTTTGCCGGTGTCGGC
>JARXKM010000231.1 GCA_030272785.1 Pseudomonadota bacterium | reverse complement strand
GCAGCACAAGATTCGCTTTACAAAATGCGCCAAGCCAGTAGACTAGCCACAAATGTTAGCGCTAACAAAAACACCGATCAAGCGCTGCGAGACAACCCTTCCTGTACGGAAAAACCCACGATGAACGATCCGCTCAACCACACCCCCGCCGGCGCCCGCTGGGTCGTCATGGGCGTCAGCGGCTGCGGCAAGAGTGCCGTCGGCAGCTTGCTCGCCGCCGCCCTGCATGTGCGCTTCCTCGAAGGCGACGCCTTTCACTCGGCCGCCAACGTCGCCAAGATGGCGGCCGGCATCGCGCTCGACGACGCCGACCGCGCCGACTGGCTGCAGTGCCTGCAGGCGGAGATTGCGGCCGCGCGCGCCCGCGGCGAAGGGCTGGTGCTGTCGTGCTCAGCGCTCAAGCGGCGCTACCGCGACCTGCTGCGCACGGCCGACCCGCAGCTGCGCTTCGCCCACCTGGACGGCGCGCGCGACCTGCTGCTGGCGCGCATGCAGCA
Source organism: Pseudomonadota bacterium (assembly GCA_030272785.1). GTDB lineage: Bacteria > Pseudomonadota > Gammaproteobacteria > Burkholderiales > Burkholderiaceae_D > JAFCUW01. The sequence continues at coordinate 7,413 of JARXKM010000231.1, read as the reverse complement.
GCGCCAGGCCCACTTCATGCCCGCCTCGCTGCTCGACAGCCAGTTGCGCGACCTCGAGCCGCTCGGCGCCGACGAGGCCGGCGTCCGCCTCGACATCGGCAACGCGCCGGCCGCGCTGATCGACCAGATTTTGCACCTCTAGGGTCACAGAACCCCCATCCACCACATCAGGAGACACCACCATGGCCATCATATCCAACAAGGGCATCGCCAAGCGGCGCTGGGGCATCGGCGCCCTGCTCGGCGCCGGCGTGCTGATCAACTATATCGACCGCATCGGCCTGTCCGTGGCGGCGCCGCAGATCAAGGACATGTTCCAGCTTTCGCCGATCGAACTGGGCCTGCTGTTTTCCGCCTTCGCCTGGTCGTATTCGCTGCTGCAAATCCCGGTCGGCATCGTCATCGACCGCTTCGGCCCGACCCGTGTCGGCCGCTGGGGCGCCTTCCTGTGGGGCGTGGCGTCGGTCATCACGGCGTTTTCGAGCGGCTTCGCCGGCATCTTCATGGCCCGCATCCTGCTCGGCGTGGCCGAGGCGCCGGCCTTTCCGGTCAGCGCCAAGGCGACCGGCTACTGGTTCCCGCGCCACGAACGCGGCATGGCGACCGCCATTTTCGACGCCGCCGCCAAGTTCTCCAACGTGATCGGCGTGCCGCTGGTGGCGATCACCGTCGTCACGTTCGGCTGGCGCTGGGGCTTCGGCCTGACCGCGGCGCTCAGCTTCAGCTACTTCATCGCCTTCTACCTGCTGTACCGCGACCCCAGCGCCGACACCAACTTGTCGGCCGCCGAACTGCGCTACATCCAGGATAACGGCGGCGCGCCGGAAGGCAAGGCCGAAGCGGGCGCGATGAACATGCTCGGCTACCTGCTGACCAAGTCGAAGGTGTGGGGCCTGACCATCGGCTTCGCCGCCTACGGCTATTCGTTCTACCTGTTCCTGACCTGGCTGCCCGGCTACCTGGTGCAGACCATGCACATGAGCATACTGAAATCGGCCGGCTACGCCGCCATTCCGTGGGCCTTCGCCACCCTCACCGACCTGTTCGTCGGCGGCTGGCTGATCGACCACCTGATCGCGCGCGGCAAGGACGAGTCGACGGTGCGCAAGGCGGTACTGATCGTCGGCATGCTGTTCGGCACGGCCGTGTTCGGCGCCACCCAGACCACCGATCCGGTGTGGGCCATCTTCTGGATCTCGATCGCCCTCGGCGGCCTGGCTTCGGCGGCCCCGGTCGGCTGGTCGCTGCCGTCGCTGATCGCGCCCAAGGGCGGCGCCGGCACCATCGGCGGCATCATGAACTTCGCCAACAACCTGATGGGCGCGGCGGCACCGATCGTCACCGGTTTCATCGTCGGCGCCACCAACTCGTTTACCAACGCCTTCTTCGTGGCCGGCGTCATCCTGCTGATCGGCATTGTCGCGTTCGTGTTCGTGCTCGGCAAGATCGAGCCGATTCCCGACCCGCAACCGGTCGGCCTGCCACTACCACTGCCCCAATAACAATCACGAGACAATCACGAGACACGACCATGAACAAAGCTAACAAACCCATATTGGCATTGGCCGCACTGACGCTGTGCAGCGGCGCCGCCATGGCCCAGACCAACGTCAGCTTTTACGGCGTGATGGACCTGGGCGTGTCGGTCGACCGTGGCGGCCTGGCCGGCCCGTCGACCCGCGTCACCAGCGGCATGGCGACCCAGAGCCGCTGGGGCTTCAAGGGCAGCGAGGCGCTCGGCGACGGGATGGCCGCGTTCTTCGTCATCGAAGGCGGCATCCATGCCGACACCGGCAGCTCGACCCAGAACAACACCCTGTTCGGACGCAACACCGCGGTCGGCCTGCGCGGCCGCCTCGGCGCCGTCTCGCTCGGCTTGCAGGACACGCCGTTGTTTACCACCCTCAACGTGGTGGTCGATCCTTTGCGCAACGGCATCATCCGCTCGAACAATCTGATGTCGGCGACCGGTTTTCGGACCGGCAACTCGATCCTGTACAAGAGCAACGAGGTCGACGGCTACAGCGGCGACCTGATGTATGTGGCCGGCGAAGTGGCCGGCGACGCCGCCGCGCAGCGCGCCGTCGGCGGCTCGTTCGGCTACAGCAAGGGTCCGCTCAACGCGCGCCTGGCCTACCATCGCCGCAACAACGACACCGCGCTGCTCAAGCATACCGAGGACGCGCGCAACCTGCTGCTCGGCGCCAATTACGACTTCGGCCGGGCCAAGGGATTTTTCGGCTACGGCGTCAACCGCGGCCTGAACAGCGCGCCGCTCAACAACAGCGGTGCCGTGTTCAGCAGCGTGGTGCCGGTGGCATCGACCGACAGCGCCGACCTGCTGCTGGGCGTGTCGGTGCCGTTCGGCGCCAGCACCGTGGTGGCCAGCTTCGTGCGCAAGGACGACAAGAGCGTGCGCAACCAGGACGCGCAGCAGATCGGCGCCGCCTACATGTACGCGTTCTCGAAGCGCACCGACGTGTATACCTCGTACGCGCTGATCCGCAACCGCAACGGCGCCTCCTACACCGAGGGCAACAGCGAGGAGCCCGGCACCGGCAACCGGCAATTCGCCGCCGGCCTGCGCCACCGCTTCTGAGGGTCTATCCGCGTTGCGCTTCCGGCCTCACGCCGGCATCAGGAACATCGCCGCCACCGCCGCCGCCATCACGCCGGTGCACAGCCAGCCGAGCATCTTCAGGCGCCGGCCGATCACCAGCCGGCCCATGATGTCGACGCGCGCGGCCATCAGCATCATCACCGCCATGATCGGGATGGCGATGACGCCGTTGATGACGGCGCTCCAGTACAGCGCCTTGATGGGGTCGATCGGCGCGAACACCAGCCCGACCCCGGCCAGGGTAGCCACCACGATGATGGCGTAGAAACGCGGCGCCACCTTCGGCGCGTGTTCCAGGCTGCTCTTCCAGTGCAGCGCGCCGGCCATCGCATAGGCGGCCGAGCCGGCCAGCACGGGAATGGCCAGCAGGCCGGTGCCGACGATGCCCAGCGCGAACAGGGTGAAGGCGAAATCGCCGGCGATCGGCCGCAGCGCGCTGGCCGCCTGCGCCGAGCTGGCGATCTCCGTGATGCCGTGCAGGTGCAGCGTGACCGCGGTGGTGAGCATGATGAAAAACGCCACCAGGTTGGAGAAGCCCATGCCGATGGTGGTATCGAGCCCGATGCGGGTGAAGCCGGCGCGTGCCTCGCGCGGCGCGCGCTTGAGCGCACGGGCGTTGGCGTCGGCGCGCAGTTCTTCCACTTCCTGCGAGGCCTGCCAGAAGAACAGGTAGGGGCTGATGGTGGTGCCGAACACGGCGACGAGGGTGGTGACGAAGGCCGCCGTCCACGGCAGGCGCGGCAACACCAGCCCCTGCGCGGCCACCTGCCGCCACGGAATGTGCACGACGAACACGGTGGCGACGTAGGCCAGCAGCGCCAGGGTCAGCCATTTGAGCACCCGCACGTAGCGGCTGTAGGGGACGAACACCTGCAGCAGCACCGACACCAGGCCGAAGCCGACCGCGTACCAGTGGGCCGGTCCGCCGGCGACCAGCTTGAGGGCGTCGCCCATCGCGGCGACGTCGGCGGCGATGTTGATGGTGTTGGCAATCAGCAGCAGGCCGACGACCGCGTACAGCAGCCAGCGCGGATAGTGTTGGCGAAGATTGGTGGCCAGGCCGTGGCCGGTGACGCGGCCGATGCGCGCGCTGACGATCTGAATGCCGACCATCAGCGGATACGTAAACACCAGCGTCCAGAGCATGCCGAAACCAAATTGCGCGCCCGCCTGCGAGTAGGTGGCGATGCCGCTCGGGTCGTCGTCGGCGGCGCCGGTGATCAGCCCGGGTCCGAGCTTGCTGACCCACGAGCCTGGTGCGGCCGGCGCCCGATCGGCTAACGTCGTGTTCGCTGTATGCATGCTGATCCTGTCGCGTTGAGCCGGCAAGCCGGCGTGAACCGTCACTGTGAACGGCCCCTTTCAAGCGATCTGTGCGATAAATAACGCAGTGGCGCAGGCCGCGCAAAAGTTGACAAACGGTCGTTTTTGGCTGGGCTGCGCGACCCGGCGCAAGCGTACGCTGCGATCATCGGCAGGCACCCTGGTTGTTTCTTCACAGGCAAGCTGACCCGCGCACGCCTGCAAATAAGCGTAACTAGGCGTTGCGAAAAGTAGTATTGTGTCGGCAAGAAAAAGATTTTCCTGTTTGCAGCGAGTTAGCTGGCGAGCATGTCGGCAGCTCGCAAGGCGCCGGCGGCCGAAAAGTACGATTACAGATTGGCCCGCCACAGCCAAACGTCCATGTCCAACGAAGACCAAGCGCTGCCCGCAGCACCGTCCGATGCCGGCCAAGCAGGCGCACCGGCGGGCCTGCTGGCGCTGCACGAGCAGGAACTGGCGACGCTGCGCGCCACCGTCGCCGAATTGACCGCCATCATCGACAGCCATGCGCAGAACCATGACCGCGGCGAAGCGGTCGCGGTGCTGGTCCAGCAGTTGCAGGAAGCGAACCAGCACCTGGTGCTGTCCACCTTCGGCGCGCAGGACCGGCTCGCCACGGCGGAGGCAACGACCTTGCGCCAGACCGAGTTCCTGGCGATGCTCGCCCACGAATTGCGCAACCCGCTGCAGCCGATGGCGATGGCCAACGACCTGCTCGCCGCCGTCACCGACCTGCATCCCACCATCGCGCGGGTGCACGGCGTCTACGTGCGCCAGGTCAGCCACCTGGTGCGGCTGGTCGACGACCTGCTCGACGCCTCGCGCGTGAGCAGCGGCAAGATCGCCCTGCAACTGGCGCCGGTACTGCTCAACACCATCATCGACCAGGCCGTCGAGACCTGCCTGCCCGGCATCGAGCGGCGCCATCAGCGCCTGCAGGTGCGCCTGCCGGCCGTGAACCTGCTGCTCGAAGGCGACCTGGTGCGGCTGGTGCAGGTGCTCGCCAACGTGCTCGTCAACGCCAGCAAGTTCACCCACGAGTACGGCCACATCAACATCGCCGCCCAGCGCGTCGGCGACGCCGTCGAGATCGCCATCAGCGACGACGGCGCCGGCATCCTGCCCGAACTGCAGCCGTTCATTTTCGACCTGTTCACCCAGGGCTACCGCTCGCTCGAGCGCGCCCAGGGCGGGCTGGGCATCGGCCTGTCGCTGGTGCGCACCATCACCCAGCTGCACGGCGGCAGCGTGGCGGTGGCCAGCGCCGGCCCCGGCACCGGCAGCACCTTCGTCATCAAGCTGCCGCTGTCGCAGCAACCGGCCGCGCGGCCCGGCCAGGTGGCGCCGTCGCCCGCGCTGGAGCCGTGCAAGATCCTGCTGATCGAAGACAATGTCGACGCCAACGACGTGCTGACCATGCTGCTGCAGCACGACGGCCACGCCGTCACCAGCTGTTTCGACGGCCCCAGCGGCCTGCGCGCCGGCCTCAACGAGGCGTTCGACCTGGTGTTGTGCGACATCGGCCTGCCCGGCATGGACGGCTACCAGGTCATCAGCGCCCTGCGCGCCGCCCTCGACGCGCCGCTGCCATGCTTCGTCGCCACCACCGGCTACAGCGCCACCGACCAGCCGGACCGCGCCAGCGAAGCCGGCTTCGACCATTACCTGGTCAAGCCGGTCAGCATGCCGGCGCTGGTGCGCATCATCGCCGAACATGCCACCCGCCTGCGCCAACCGGACCAGCGGCCGGCCGACGCGGAGAGCGCGCCGCGCACCCTGCCCTGACATGGCCAGCACCGATCAGCTGCGCCACCACATGATCGAGCGGGCGGTACACCGGCCGCCCAGCGGCCACGACAACACCATCGCGCTATGGGAAACCCTGGCCGACGCACTGAGCGCGATCATCGGCGAGCGCGCCTTCGCGGCGCTGTACGCGCGCAGCCTGCACGCCACCGCGCGCCGGTTTGAATGGCTGGCGCCGCATGCGCCGGGCGCGCGCGCCGACCACTTCAGGCTGCTGGCGGCCGTGCTCCGGCTGCGCGCGCCGGCCGACGCGCAGACGGCCAGCGCCGCCCTGCTGAACACCTTCATCGACACCCTGATCGCATTAATCGGCGACCTCTTGACGAATAGCATCCTGCGCACCGCATGGGGTGATGACGTTGGCAATCAAGCTGCAACGGAGCACCGACCATGAACAAAGCAACCATCTAACGCCTGGCCACCGGCGTGCCGGGCCTTGGCGACTTGCTGGGCGGCGGCGTGCCCGAATTTTCCTTCAACCTGCTGGCCGGCACGCCAGGCAGCGGCAAGACCACGCTGGCTGGCGCGCATCGACGAGGAAGTGCAGGCGTTCGCGCCCAGCCTGGTGTTCGTCGACTCGTTGCGCTCGGTGGTGCAGTCGGCGCGGGCGACGCAGGCCGGCGCCGGCGGCCTGCAGCATTTCGTCCAGCAGCTCGGCGGGCAGATGACCAGCTGGCTGGCGACGACCTTCCTGAGCGGCGAATACCTGGCGCTGGAAGCCGAATCGAGCCCCGTGTTTACCGTCGCCGACGGCATCATCTGGCTCTCGCAGCTGGTCCACCGCGACGCCCTGGTGCGCAAGATCCAGGTCGTCAAGATGCGCGGCCAGGCCCAGAGTCTGGGCGTGCACACCTTCCGCATCAGCGACAACGGCGTCGAAATCTTTCCGCGCGCGATGCTCACGGCAGCGCGCAGCGCCTCTCGCTTGGCGTGCCCGCGCTCGACGCCATGATGGGCAGCGGCCTGCCGGTCGGCTACGCCTTGCTGGTGGTCGGCCCGTCCGGCGCCGGCAAGACGGTGCTGGCGACCCAGTTCCTCGCCGAGGAGGTGCGCATCGGCGAGCCGGGCGTGATCGCCGCGTTCGAGAAGAGTTCGAACCGGCTGATGGGCGCGCAGCTGAGCGGGCTGGTCGACGGCGGCGGCGGCGGCGTCATCAACACCCGCACGCTCGACCTGTCGCTCGACGAAATCCTCCACACCATGATCGCCATGATCGTGCGCATGAAGGCGAAGCGGGTGGTGATCGATTCGCTGTCCGGCTTCGAGATGGCGCTCGCGTCGATGTTCCGCGACGACTTCCGCGAGGCGCTGTACCGGATGGTGGCGACGCTGACCGACATGGGCGTGACGGTGCTGATGACGGCCGAAATCGAGGACCGCTACACCGAACTGCGCTTTAGCAGCTACGGCAACTCCTTCCTTGCCGACGCGATGCTGATGCAGCGCTACGCCGAGCTGCAGGCAGGCTGCGCCGCGTGATGTCGGTCGTCAAGATCCGCGCCAGCGCGCACAGCGACGCCATCCGCCTGTACGACATCGACGCCGACGGCATCGCCATCGGCGCCTCGCTCGAAGAGTACCAGGGCATCCTGACCGGGCAGCCGGTACTGCGCTAAGCCCGGCCCGGCGCGCCCCAGCGGGGTGGTGTCAGCCGCGCCGTGCAG
>JARXKM010000230.1:6357-7914 GCA_030272785.1 Pseudomonadota bacterium | reverse complement strand
GCTCGGGGATCGGTTTGAGCTGGGTGGCGCCGATTTTCTCGGGCTGCGCCCAGGCGAGCGGGGCGGACATGGCGAACGCCATTGCAACGAGGAACATCTGTTTCTTCATGCTTGGTCTCTCCGTACGAAATGCGGGGTAACGCGGGATAACTTGCGGGGGGGATAACCGCGGGCGGCTCGGGATGGAAACGGCGTGACAACGCGCCAAACAGCCAATCTGACTGATTCTAACAGCATAGCGGCTCCGGCCAGAGCCAGCTTGCGTCAATTCGCTTAGGCGCAGCTTAAGAGCGCGCACCGCGCGTCGATCAAGGTTTTACAAATTGAAACAGACTCGGATGGATCGGCCAGGCCAGCGCCAGCAGCAGCGCGATGACCAACAGATAAGGCCACGAGCGCAGCGCGACGCACCAGTCGACCGCCGATGGCCAGAACGACAGCATTTGCGGCGCCAGGCCGAAGGCGATCAGCAGGTCGACCGGATGAAACGTCCAGCCCGGCACCGTGCGCCAGCGCGCCACCACCAGCGGCAGCGCGACGATCAGGAACGGCGCCAGCGCCGCCGGCGCCGCGTTGTACCAGCGCACGCGCGTCAAGGTGACCGAGCCCAGTTCCCAACTGCGCCCGCTGCGGCGCGGGATCACGGTCAGCCCGGTCGGCCGCGCGCCGACCAGCCAGCCGACGCCGAAGTGGGCCAGCTCGTGGCAGATGGTGCCGGCGACGGTGAAGATGAAAAACGCCGGATGGGTGCCGGCCAGCAGGCGGATCAGCAGGGCCAGCGCGGCCGACGGCACCAGGTACAGCAGCAGGTCGCCATGCTGGCAGGCGAAGGCCGGCGCGACGGCGCGGCAGGCGACGAGGAAAGCCATGTTGAGCCGGTCGGTGGGAGGGTCGGCGGCAGGGTCGGCTGCCGGTCAGCTGTAAAAGCAGCGCCCGCAAGCCTGGCGATAACGTTCGTTGCCGCCGATGCTGACCTGCTCGCCCTCGCGGATGCGCTTGCCGTCCTGGTCGACGCGCACGTTCATCGTTGCCTTCTTGCCGCAGCTGCAGATGTTCTTGAGTTCTTCGATATCGTCGGCCAGCGCCAGCAGGTAAGCCGAGCCGGGAAACGGTTCGCCGCGAAAGTCGCTGCGCAGCCCGTAGCAGATCACCGGCACGCCGCGCACCTGGGCCAGCTGGTGCAGCTGCTGGACCTGGACGGTGCAGAGAAACTGCGCCTCGTCGACCAGCACGCAGGCGACCTGCTCGACGATGGCGAGGAAATCGGTGGCGCTGTCGAAAGTGTCGACCTGGCGCTGCGGGCCGAGGCGCGAGGTGACCTGGCCGACGCCGTAGCGGCTGTCGATGGCGGCGGTAAACAGGCGCACCTGCTGGCCCTGCTCTTCATAGTTGTGCGCCACCTGCAGCAAGGCGGTCGATTTGCCGGCGTTCATCGCCGAGTACCTGAAATAAAGTTTTGCCACTGCCTGCCCTGTGCGCCTGTCCGAAGTGCGCGATTATAGCAAGCCGGGATCACCCGGCGCCAGCGTGGCCCGCCATGGCAGCGCCGCCGACGGC
>JARXKM010000230.1:1916-6257 GCA_030272785.1 Pseudomonadota bacterium | reverse complement strand
TCAGCCGACGCGGCGGCGCGCGGCGTAGCCGACCAGCGCCAGCCCGGCCAGCAGCATGCCGTACGTCTCCGGTTCCGGTACCGCCGACACGATGCCCATCGTAACGTCGTTGGCGGTGGCCCAGTAGACGTTGCCGGGCACGCCGTCCGGGCTGAGCGTGACCGACGTCAGCGGGTTCGAGGTGATGAAGCCGAGGAAGCTGCTGGTGGTCGTGTTGGTCAGGTTGACGGTGCGCGTGCTGGTGCCGTCGCTGGCGGTGAGCACCATCGTGCGGCCCGGGCTGAAGGCGCCGGCGATGTCGGAGCCGAAGAAGTTGCCGCCGAAGGCGCGCAGGCCGGCGCTGAAGCTGGAAAAGGTGATGGTGTCGGTGGCCACCGTGGTGGCCAGCCAGGCGTCGGCGGCGCTGCCGGCCGGGTAGAAATCGGCCACCGGGCCGGAGCTGACCTGGTAGGTGTAGGCGCCGGCGCTGCGCGACAGCGGCGTCGGCGTCTCCGTCACGGCCAGGTCGTTGAAGGTGTCGGTGCCGGGCGCCGTCAGGGCCGCCAGAAAAGCGGCGCGGTCGGTGTAGACGGTGACGTCGGCTTGCGCCGCGGCGGCCGCGCACAGCAGCGCGGCGAGGGTCAGGCATTTCAGCGAAAAAGGATTCGGTTTCACGATTGCACTCCTGTGGAAAGGGTTCGGTCGAGACGGCTGGTAGCAGGCTCAAGTAAATCCCAATTCCGAAAGGCTTACAATAAAAATAATGTTTAGTTAAACACAGCTTGCGCTAAGTGGAACAAACCGATGCCACGCGGAATTATTCACCCGGATGATATTTCCGCTCAAGAAATTTCTCGATGTCTTCCTTGTAAAACAGCACGTCCTTGAATTGGCCGCGGCTGTACATTTCAGCCTGGTCGCTGAAGTGGCGCGAGGCCGGATCGGCGCTTTCACCGCCGCCCAGGATACTCTTGGCGCGCAGGCGCGGGCCGAATTCGACCACCGCCACGAAACTGTTGCCGCGGTCGCCGTAGATGCGCTTGGTCGTCTGTTTGGCCACCATGCCGAACGCGGCCAGCGAACCCCAGGTGGCCGAGGTAAACGCCACCGGGTAGCTCGGCTTGCTGTCGTCGTACTGCTGGTCGACCTCGCCGCTGAGGCGCTGAAAGCGGTTGATCTGCCCCCACGGCGTCTGCCAGCTGCCGAAATCGGCCGCCAGCCTGGCCGAGGCGCGCGCCAGCGCCTGCAGCCGCTCCTGCGCGCCCAGGCTGGTGACAATGTAATCGGCCACCGGCACTTCCTTCGCGCGCGCCGCCGCCGATGCCGCCGCCACCATCTGCTGGCCCCAGTAAACCGCCAGCGAGGTCGGCACGGAAGCGACTGAATAGCGCAGGTCCCACGCGCGCAAGGCGGCCACCTGCCCTGCCAGCTGCGCCTTGAGCGGGTCGCCGGCCGCCAGCGCGTCCCAGTCGGCCGCCAGCGCCGGCACCAGCGCTTCGAACTCGGTCAGGTAGCTGTCGTAGGAGGTGGCGATCAGGCTCTCGAGCGTGAAATGGGACTGGTCCCTGAGCACCCGCACCGCGTGGACGCCGCGGGCGTTTTCCGGCAGCGTCCACATGTAGGCGGGATAGTCGCCGATGCGCGGGCTGTCGGCGCCGGCCGCGGCGAACGGCCAGTTGTTGGTGTTGAGGATGTAGCCGCTGGCCGGATTGCGCAGTGTGATGGTGTCCTGCACCGCGTGCAGGCCCTGCCACTCGGTGGCCGGATTGCTGCCGTCGACCGGATGGGTCCAGTCGAACGAGGTATCGCGGCGCGGCACGAAATTGCCGTGAAAGTAGGCGATGGTGCCGTCGGCGTCGGCGTACACGGTGTTGTTCGACGAATTGGTGCGCAGCTCCATCGACTGGTAGAACTGCGCGTAGCTGGTCGCCTTGGTGCGCGTGTACGACTGGGTCAGCGCCTTGAGCGGCTCCTCCATCAACTTGACGGCGACCCACTTGCCGCCGGCCTCGCGCACCACCGGGCCGTGATGGCTGAAGTAGGCAGTGACGGTCTTGCTGGCCATCCCGGCGCCGCTCTTGTAGGGCAGCGTGATCGGCACCGGGCGCAGCGGACGCAGCGCGCCGGCGTAACGGTAGAACAGCTTTCCGTGTTGTTCGACGATGGTTTCGAGGTACTCGTCGATGACGTCGCCGCCGCCCGAGGTATGCATCCACCCTGCCCGCTCGTTGAAGCCCTGGTAGACGAAGAACTGGCCCCAGGTCACCGCGCCGTAGGCGTTCAGGCCCTGCTCGCTGACCATGTGCACTTCGGGGCGGAAGTAGAACGAGGTGTGCGGATTGATCAGCAGCAGCGCATGGCCGGAGGCGCTGCGCTGCGGCGCGATGGCGAAGCCGTTCGAGCCACGCGGCTCGGTCTCGCGCGGCGTGGCGGCATCGGCGAGCGGCGCCGGCGCGCGCTTGCCGTACAGCTGTTCGAGCTGCTTGAGGTCGATCGACTCGATGTCGCCGCCGATGCTGCCCTCGCTGAACGCGAGCGCCATCCACGGCTCGAAATGGGTCAGCAGCTTCGGCTTGACCGCCGGATGGGTGAGCAGGTAGTAATTCAGGCCATCGGCGAAGGCGACCATCAGTTGCTGCAGCCAGGCCGGGCTGGCCGCGTATTTGGCCTGCAAGTCCTGCGGCGTGATGAACAGCTTCATGCGCAGGTCGCGCCAGAGCGCCGCCTCGCCCTCCACTTCGGCCAGCCGGCCGAGCGCGTTGATGTAATTGAGTTCGACCCGGTTGAAATCATCCTCGGCCTGTGCGTACAGCAGGCCGAACACGGCGTCGGCGTCGGTCTTGCCGAACACGTGCGGGATGCCCCACTTGTCGCGCATGATCGTCACGTGGCCGGCGCTGGCTTGCCAGCGCGCCTGTTCCGCCGAGGCAGGCGACGGCGCCGCCATGGCTGGCAGGGCCGGCAGCGTAGCGGCGCAAAGGAGCGTGTTCAGGACCAAGCGGCATGACAGCATCGGGACGATCTCCGGTTGAATGGACGGCAACAATCAGGGGGCCGAGGCCAGCAGCTCCCGCAGTTCGGCGTTTTCCTGCGACAGCGCATCGACCTTCTGGCGCAGCGCGGCGACCTGCGCGCGCAGCTCGGCCGCTTCATCCTGCGGCGACTCCTTCGGCGCGCGCGTGCCGGCCTTCTGTTCGCGCACCTGGCGCGCGGCCAGCTGCAGCTCCTTGCGCCCGCCGGCGACGGCGGCGATCTGCTCCGACTGCGGCAGCGAGGCGACACTGGCGGCGGCGTTGATCGAGATCGTCCCGGCGCGCACCGCCTCGACCAGCTGCGGCGTGGCCGCCTTCTGGATCCGTTCGATCTGGCTGATCGTGTTGCTCGACACCCGCGCCGCCTTGGCGACGTCCTCGCGCGTGTTCCACGGCGGCGGCGGCGCGCCGGCGGCGTCGGCCGGGGCCGCCACGTCCGGCTGGCCGGCCTGCTGCGCCACGCGCGCGGTGACGATGTCCTTCTTGCGCAGCGCCAGTACGCCGCGCTGGTAGTCGGACACGCTGCGGCGCGCCAGGTGGTTGTCGATCATCCACAGCATGACGTCGTCGAGCGAGCTGAAAGTCGTGTTTTGCACGGTGCGAAAGGCGATGCCGTGGCGGCTGCAGATGTCGTAGCGGTTGTGGCCGTCGATCAGCGTCTCGCCCCACAACACCAGCGCATCGCGGCAGCCCTCGGCCAGCAGGCTGCGTTCGAGCGCGGCCGATTCGTTGGCCGTCAGCGGATCGATAAACGCGCGCAGTTCTTCATTGATAGTGATGTTCAATTCTTGTCCTTGGGAGTTCAGGCGCGCCAAAGTGGTCAAAGCGCGGCGGCGCGCCGCCAGCATGCTACACCATCGGCGCCGGCCGCCAAAGCATGCTTTTCGCCGGCGCCTGCCGCGCCGTACAGGCTGTCGAAAGAATTTACACCTGGAACGTTAGATTTCCAACAGCATGCCTGCAACTGCTTGATTCTTTGTACATACTTATCTCAGGCACGGATAGCATGTCGAGCGTTACTACCCACTTTACCGAAGGACGATTATGCGCGCACCGTGCCCATCCGTCTTTTCCACTCCGTGGGCCGCAGCAGCGCTGTTGGTCGCCACATCGCTGGTCGCCACCTCCGCCAGTTCAGATTGCCAAACACCAACGTCCCGGAACCGGCATCGCTGGCCCTGATCGGCCTGGGCCTGCTGGGCGCGGCCGGCGCCCGTCGCGCCAGGAAAGCCTGAACGCTGCGTCGATCAAGCAACCCGCCGCGGCGGGTTTTTTACGAGTGCGTTCGAGTGCGCGGTGCGCCACGCAGCCATCACGCAGCCACTACGCA
>JARXKM010000230.1:0-1816 GCA_030272785.1 Pseudomonadota bacterium | reverse complement strand
CGCAATGTCAACCGGCGCGCAGTTTCCTGGCCAGGTCGGCCATCCGATAGGGCTTGTCAAGAAACAGGAACTGGTCCATGGCGCCGGCTTCGCCCCGCACTTCCGGCTGCGTATAACCGGAGGTGATCATGATTTGGGTCTGCGGATAATGGGACCGCACCCGCTTGGCCAGTTCGATGCCGTCCATCCCGCCCGGCATCATGACGTCGGTGAACAGGAGATCGAGGTGATCGACCCGATCGGCGATTTCCCAGGCATCGTTGCCGTTACTGGCGGTCAGCACCTCATAGCCCAGATTGCGAAACAGTTCCGCGGCCACCATCAGGATGTCGGGTTCATCCTCGACGATGAGCACGACCTCGCTGTTGCGCTCCGCAGTCACTTCCGTCGCGACGCTGCCGGTGGCGACGGCGGGCAGCCACAGATCGACCGTGGTGCCCATGCCAAGCTGGCTCGTCACCGCGGCCGCGCCGCCCGATTGCACAATGAATCCATACACCTGGCTCAGGCCGAGGCCGGTGCCCTTGCCCAGGGCCTTGGTGGTGAAGAACGGTTCGAACACGCGCGCGCTCACCTCGGGCGCCATGCCGGTGCCCGCATCGATGACCGACACGCGCACATAGTCGCCGGCGGGAAGTTGGGACCGCTCGCCCGCCGCCAAATGAACGTTGGCGGTACGCACGACGAGCGGGCCACCGTCGGGCATGGCGTCGCGCGCATTGACGACCAGGTTCAGCAGCGCGGCCTCGAAGCGCGGCGCGTCGACCATCACGTGGCGCAGCGCCGGTTCGGGCGACAAGGAAAAGATGATCGACGAGTGGCCCGCGCGCTGCAGCACCGGTTCGAAGCTTGCGATGATTTCGTTGACGTCGTACTGCGCCGCGTTCAAGGGCTGCTGGCGGGCGAACGAGAGCAGTTGCTGGGTCAACAGGGCGCCGCGCTTGACGGCGCGCGCCATGCTGTCGACGACGCCGCTGTTGCCGTGCTGCGGCAGGCGCATGGCGAGCAGATCCAGGCCGCTCGAAAGGACCGACAGCAGGTTGTTGAAGTCGTGGGCGATGCCGCCGGTTAATTGGCCGATCGCTTCCATCTTTTGCGACTGGAACAGCGCCGCGTTGGCCTGCTCGAGCAGGTCGGCGGCGCGTTTCTTCTCGGTAATGTCGCGCGTGATCTTGGCAAAACCCATCAGGGAGCCGCTGTCTTCGTCCTGGATGGCGTCAATCACCACGTGGGCCCAGAAACGGCTGCCGTCCTTGCGCACGCGCCAGCCCTCCTTCTCATAGCGCCCGACCGAGGTGGCAGTCGCCAGGGCCCGCTGCGGAATCCCCGCCTGCTGGTCTTCCAGCGTGTAAAAGCGGCCGAAATAGGTGCCGATCACCTCGTCGGCCACATAGCCCTTGATGCGCTCGGCGCCGGCGTTCCAGTTGGTGACGTGGCCGTCGGGCGAGAGCATGTAGATGGCGTAATCGGTCACGCCCTGCACCAGCATGCGAAAGCGCCGCTCGCTGTCGCGCAACGCATCCTGGGCGATGCGCCGGTCGGTGATGTCGCGGGTGATCTTGGCAAAGCCGATCAGCACCCCATCATGGTTGCGGATCGCATCGATGACGACGCTGGCCCAGAAGCGCGAACCGTCTTTGCGATAACGCCATCCCTCGGCTTCGAAGCGCCCTTCCCTGAGCGCCGTTTGCAAGGACGCCGCGGGAATTCCAGCAGCCTGGTCCTGTGCGGAATGGAAGATCGAAAAATGCCGGCCGATCACCTCGTGCGGTTCATAGCCCTTGAAGCGCTTGGCGCCGGCGTTCCAGCTGGTCAC
>JARXKM010000229.1:3546-7966 GCA_030272785.1 Pseudomonadota bacterium | reverse complement strand
GGCAAGAAGATCATGTCGGCGCTGTACACCGGCCTGTGGTGGGCCGCCGGCCTGTCGCTGCTCGGCTTCGCCGGCGTCACCTGGATGGTGTGGACCGACCCGGCCATGCGCTTGCACATGATGGGCTGCGCGGTGGTCGGCATCGTGCTCACCGGCCTGATGGTCTACATCACCGAGTACTACACCGGCACCGACTTCAAGCCGGTGCGCCATATCGCCGAAGCGTCGACCACCGGCCACGGCACCAACATCATCGCCGGCCTGGGCGTGTCGATGAAGTCGACCGCGTATCCGGTGCTGGTGGTATGCGCCGCGATCCTGGCGTCGTACCAGATGGGCCAGCTGTACGGCATCGCCATCGCCGCCACCTCGATGCTGTCGATGGCCGGCATCATCGTCGCGCTCGACGCCTACGGTCCGATCACCGACAACGCCGGCGGCATCGCCGAAATGTCGGGCATGCCCGAGTCGGTGCGCGCGATCACCGATCCGCTCGACGCCGTCGGCAACACCACCAAGGCCGTCACCAAGGGTTACGCAATCGGTTCGGCCGGCCTGGCCGCGCTGGTGCTGTTCGCCGATTACACTCACGCGCTCGAATCGGTCGGCAGGTCCGTCACGTTCGACCTGTCGAACCCGATGGTGATCGTCGGCCTGTTCATCGGCGGCCTGATTCCCTACCTGTTCGGCGCGATGGCGATGGAGGCGGTCGGGCGCGCAGCCGGCGCCGTGGTGGTCGAAGTGCGCCGCCAGTTCCGCGACATCAAGGGCATCATGGACGGCACCGGCAAGCCGGAATACGACAAGGCGGTCGACATGCTGACCGCCTCGGCGATCAAGGAAATGATCCTGCCGTCGCTGCTGCCGGTGGTGGTGCCGATCGTCGTCGGCATGCTGCTCGGACCTGCCGCGCTGGGCGGCTTGCTGATGGGGACCATCGTCACCGGCCTGTTCGTGGCGATCTCGATGACCACCGGCGGCGGCGCCTGGGACAACGCCAAGAAGTACATCGAGGACGGCAATTTCGGCGGCAAGGGATCGGACGCGCACAAGGCGGCGGTCACCGGCGACACAGTCGGCGATCCGTACAAGGACACCGCCGGTCCGGCGGTCAACCCGCTCATCAAGATCATCAACATCGTCGCCTTACTGCTGGTGCCGCTGCTGCCGGCCACCGGCTGGATCGCCGTCACGGCCGCACCGGTGGTGCAGGTGGCGCCGTCGCCCCTGCAAGTGACGCCGGCGGTCGACACGATGCCGAACCAGGTCACGCCGACCATGGAGACGGCCGAACCGAAGGAGCTCGCGCCGGCAAAGCCTGAAGTGACACCGCCGCTCGATCCGGCGCTCGCCCAGCCGATGCCGAAGAGCGAAACGGCCGAGCCGAAGTCGCTCAAGTAAGCGCGCGCTGCCGCGCAGCCGCATCGAGCCGCCGTTGCCCTGTCAGGCACGGCGGCTTTTTTGCGTCGGCGCCAAGCGCGCAGCAGTACTGCCGACAACGCCGCGCTAGTAATCGGCGGTGGGCGCAGGGGGTGTGCCGGCGCGGGGACGCAGCGGCTCGACGTAAATCTGGCCGCTGATGTCGGCGGTGCGCGGCGACAGTCCCCGTTCGAGCAGCGCGCAGGCGATCGCCGCGCGCGGCAGCTTGTTGGGAACCAGCAGCGGCCGTTCGATCAGCGACGAAAACGCGTGCTGCAGTTCGGGCGTGGACAACGGCGCCAGCAGAGCGCGGGCATTGGCCAGGTCGAACTCGGAGTAACGGCGCGGCAGGTTGTCGAGCGCTGCCGGTTTGGTGAAGTGGAACACGTGGTCCTGGTTATCGAGCGCCAGCTGGCGCGCTTGCGCTACGCCCACGTCCGTCTCGCGCATGATGGCGCCGATCAGGAAAGCGCCGTGGGTGCACAGCTTGGCGGATGCGTGCTCGCCGTCGTCGGCCAGCGTGATCAGCACCCACGCCGGCGACGTCGATTGATCGCGCACGGCCGTGGCGTAGCTTTCGCGCGCCTGCTGCGGCTCGGCCGGCGCCGCGTGCGATGGCGCGCAGGCTGCCAGCAGCAGGATCAGGGAAAACAGTCGCGCCTTGTCGCTCGCATGGGTCAGAGTGTGCATGGCAGCGATTGTGCGGCAGTCGGCCGAGAAATGCCAGTGCCATCACGCCGCCCCGTCAGGCGACGAAGCGCATCACCGCCGTGACGAGCGACAGTTCATCGGAGGTGCCCTCGTGCCGTTCGCCGTTGATGAAGAAGGTCGGCGTTTCCACCGCGCCCAGGCGGGTGCCGCCGGCGGCGATGCGCTCGACCGTGTCCTGGAAGCGGCGGCTGCGCACGTCTTCGCTGAGCCGGTCCGGATTGAGCCCGATCTGCTCGGCCAATTGCGGTATCAGGTGCGGGCCGAATTGCGGCTGCAAGGCGAACAACGCATCGTGCATGCCCCAGAAATCGCCCTGCGCGCCGGCCGCCTCGGCCGTCTCGGCCGCCAGTTCGGCGTACGGATGCTTGCCCGTCAGCGGGAAATGCCGGTAGACGAAGCACAACTGGCTGCCGAGGCGCCGCTGCAGGTCGCGCACCGCGGCATGCGCCTGGCGGCAATACGGGCATTGGTAATCGCCGTATTCGACCAGCACGATGGCGGCATCGCGGCTGCCTTGCAGGCGCTCGTCGTGGTGAATGGAAACTGTCGGGATCATGGCTACCTCCGTCTTGAAGTTAGCGCACCGGCGCGTATACTTCAAGCCCGTACTGGCCGATTTGGAGGTTCATCATGGCACGCAAATACATCGACTGCCGCGAGATGCCGAGTGAGAGCAACTGCACCGTCACCATCGCCGCCGACAGCGAACAGGAGTTGCTGGAAGCGGCGGTCCAGCATGCCGTGAAGGTGCACGGCCACCAGGACACGCCGGCGTTTCGCCAGCAGTTGAGCGGCGCGATCCACACCGGCGCGCCGCCCGCGTGAGCGGCGCCGTCGGCGTTCACACCGGCATCACACGCACATCTTGTTGGCCGCTTCGCGCAGCGATGCGCGGAAATTCGGATGGGCGATCGCGATGAGCGCCTGCGCCCGCTGCCTGGCCGACTTGCCGCGCAGTTGCGCCACGCCGTACTCGGTGACGACGTAGTTGACGTCGTTCTTGCTGGTGGTGACGTGGGTGCCACTGGTGAGCATCGGCACGATGCGCGAAATCGTGTCGTCCTTGGCGGTCGAGGGCAGCACGATGAACGATTTGCCGCCGCGCGAGCGGTTGGCCGCGCGCACGAAATCGACCTGGCCGCCGGTGCCCGAGTAGGGCAGGTGGGCCAGGCTCTCCGAGCCGCACTGGCCGAGCAGGTCGACCTGCAGGCTGGCGTTGATCGACATCAGCTTGTCGTTCTGCGCCGCAATGTAGGGATCGTTGGTGAAGTTCGACGGGTGCATCTCGATCATTGGATTCTGGTGCATGAACTGGTACAGCTTGCGCGAGCCGAGCGCGAAGGTGGCCACCATCTTGCCCGGCAGCAGGGTCTTCTTGCGGTTGGTGATGGCGCCGCACTCGACCAGGGTGAGGATGCCGTCGCCGATCATCTCGGTGTGGATGCCGAGGTCGTGCTTGGCGGTCAACTGCATCACCACCGCGTCGGGAATGCCGCCGTAGCCGATCTGCAGGGTGGCGCCGTCGTCGATCATCTCGGCCACGTACTTGCCGATCGCCTCCTGCACCGGGCCGATGGTCGGCAGCCCCACTTCGAGGATGGCGTCGTCGCTTTCCACCAGCGCCGTCACTTGCGCGATGTGGACATGGCACTGGCCGTGCGCGAACGGCACGTTCGGATTGACTTCGAGCACGATCACGCGCGCCTTGGCGATCGCCGCCATGGTGTAGTCGGTGCCCAGGCTGAGGGAGAAAAAGCCCTGTTCGTTCATGCTCGAGGCCATGGCGAACACGACGTCGGCGGGCATGAGGCCGCGCTCGATCAGGGCCGGGATCTCGGAGAAATAATTCGGGATGAAGTCGCACCAGCCGGCCTGACCGCCGGCGCGCGAGGCGCCGCCGAAGAACAGCGCGGCGTGCCGCACATGGCTGGCGGTGTCGCTATCGAAATAGCCGAACTTGCGCAGCGCCAGGATCTGCGCGACCTTGATGTCGTGAAAGCGGCGGCGCTGCTCGGACAGCGCGCTCAGCAGGGAAGGCGGCTCGCCGACGCCGGTCGGCACGATGATCATGTCGCCGTCGCGCAGCAGGTCGAGTACATCGGCGGCGGCCATACGGCGGTCCTGGTAGAGCTGGTGCGGGGTCTGCATGGTGTCGTCTCCTCGTTATGCGGCCATACTACCGCACGATGCTGACCTCGGCCTGACACGGGCCTTGGCGCCATTGCGCGCGCCGGTTTTGGCAAACGGTGCTATTGTTGGATGCCATGAGGATGCCATGAGGATGCCATGA
>JARXKM010000229.1:0-3446 GCA_030272785.1 Pseudomonadota bacterium | reverse complement strand
TTTGGCAAACGGTGCTATTGTTGGATGCCATGAGGATGCCATGAGGATGCCATGAACCATGTCAAATTTGCCTTGTCCGCCTTGCTGCTGGCGTTGTTGTTGCCAGCGCTAGCCGTGCGCGCCCGGCAAGCCGACGCGCCAGCGGCGCCGGCGGTCCAGGCGGACGCCAAGCCCGACCGCCAGCCCGACCCTCGGGCCGACCCTCGGGCCGACCTGCGGCCGGCGCCCACGCGCAAGCCCATCAAGCGCCGCTCGGTGCAGCAGGTGATTACGTCGACCCCGCGCATCGTCAGCGGCGGCGAGCGCCCCGCCGTGGCGGTACCGGCGCCGCCGACGACGACCATGCCGGCGCCGCCGCCGACGACCATGCCGGCGCCAGCCGTCCGCCTGAACAGCTGCGACGCCGGCGGCTGTACCGACATCAGCGGCGCGCGCTACAACGGCGGCGTCGGCAACACCCTGATCGGCCCGCGCGGCCAGCTGTGCACCAAGGGAGTTGTCAGTCCACAATGCTTTTAATGCCATCTTCCCGGTTTTGTCCCCAAAAGTTCGCTACAATTCTGTAGGTTGACGTTTACGTAAACGTTAAAAGTTCGACACTTCAGAGGAAACACCATGCAAATTCAGGACAATGTCTTCATCATCACCGGCGGTGCGTCCGGCCTTGGCGCCGCCACCGCGCGCATGATCGTCGCCGCCGGCGGCAAGGTCGTGCTGGCCGACGTGCAAGTCGGCGCCGGCATCGCGCTGGCAGCCGAACTGAATGGCCAGTTCGTCAAGTGCGACGTGACGTCCGAAGCGGACGGCCTGGCCGTGGTCGCCGCGGCGCAGTCGATGGGCACCTTGCGCGGGCTGGTCAATTGCGCCGGCGTGGCGCCGGCCGTGAAAACCGTCGGCAAGGACGGGCCGCACCCGCTTGATGTGTTCCAGCGCACCATCAACGTCAACCTGGTCGGCACCTTCAACATGGCGCGCCTGGCCGCCGACGCGATCGGCAAGACCGAGGCGCTCGAATCGGGCGAGCGCGGCATCATCATCAACACCGCCTCGGTGGCGGCGTACGACGGCCAGATCGGCCAGGCGGCGTACGGTTCGTCGAAGGCGGCGGTGGTCGGCCTGACCTTGCCGATGGCGCGCGACCTGGCGCGCAGCGGCATCCGCGTCATGACCATCGCGCCCGGCATCTTCGAGACGCCGATGCTGATGGGCATGCCCGAAGAAGTGCGCGACGCACTCGGCAAGATGGTGCCGTTCCCGTCGCGGCTGGGCCGGCCGAACGAGTACGCTCACCTGGCGCGCGCGATCATCGAAAACACCATGCTCAACGGCGAGACGATCCGCCTGGACGGCGCGATCCGCATGCAGCCGAAGTAAGCGTGGTGTGAGGAAAGTGTCAATTTGATGTAGGATGCCAGCAGTACACGGGCGCGCGGCCCAGGTCGCGCGCCCTTTTTTTGTCGCCACGCCGCTGGAGAGTCGATGAGTAAGTTGAGGATGCTGGCCGTTGCGGCCGCGTTGATGGGCGCCTTCGCCCAGGTGCCTGCGCTGGCGCAGCAGGTCGTCCAGGACAGCGCGCAGGCAGCGCCCGAAGCGGCCACCGGCTACGTCGACAAGGCCGGCTGGGTCGCCAAAAAATACATGGTGGCGGCGGCCAATCCGCTGGCGGTCGAGGCCGGCTACCAGATGCTGAAAAAGGGCGGCAGCGCCATCGACGCGGCGATCGCCACCCAGCTGGTGTTGGGCCTGGTCGAGCCGCAGTCGTCGGGCATCGGCGGCGGCGCCTTCCTGATGTACTACGACGGCAAGCACGTGCAAGCGTTCGACGGGCGCGAAACGGCGCCGGCATCGGCCGACGAGCACCTGTTCCAGCGCGCCGACGGCAGCGCGCTGTCGCGCGTCGAAGGCGTCGTCGGCGGCCGCTCGACCGGCGCGCCGGGCGTGCTGCGCATGCTCGAACTGGCGCACAAGCAGCACGGCAAGCTGGCGTGGAAGACGCTGTTCGAGCCGGCCATCCGCCTCTCCGAGCAAGGCTTCGCGGTCAGCGAGCGCCTGCACGGGCTGCTCATCTGGGACCCGTACATCCGCCGCGACCCGACCGCGGCGAGCTACTTTTACGACGCCGACGTCAAGCCCTGGCCGGTCGGCCACATCCTGAAAAATCCGGCGCTGGCAAAGACCTTGCGCGCGATCGCGCAGGGCGGCGCCGATGCGTTCTACAACGGCCGCATCGCGCGCGACATCGCCGCCAAGGTGGCGTCGCACCCGACCAATCCGGGCAAGCTGACGGCGCAGGACATCGCCGGCTACCGGCCCAAGCTGCGCACGCCGGTGTGCAGCGACTACCGCGCCTGGACCGTGTGCGGCATGCCGCCGCCGTCCTCGGGCGGCATCGCGGTGGCGCAGATGCTCGGCATCCTCGAGACGCGCGACATGCGCGCGCTGGCGCCTGGCGCCGGCGTGCCCGGCGCCGAGGCGCTGCACCTGTTTACCGAGGCGGGCCGGCTGGCCTACGCCGACCGCAACCGCTACGCCGCCGATACCGATTTCGTGCCGCTGCCGGGGCGCGGCATCCCGGCGCTGATCGACAAGACCTACCTGGCCACGCGCGCCGCGCTGATCGGCGAGAAGTCGATGGGCGTGGCGCCGGCCGGCAAGCCGCCCGGCATGGACGTCGCATGGGGCAGCGACACCGCCATCGACATGCCGTCGACCTCGCACCTGGTGGTGGTCGACGGCCGCGGCGCGGGGCTGTCGATGACGACCACGGTGGAAGACGCGTTCGGCTCGCGCCAGATGGTCGACGGCTTCATCCTTAACAACCAGCTCACCGACTTCTCGTTCGACTCGGTCGACAAGGACGGCCCGATCGCCAACCGGGTGCAGGCGGGCAAGCGGCCGCGCAGCGCGATGTCGCCCACCATCGTGTTCGACAAGGCCACCGGCAAGCTGGTGCTGACGGTCGGCTCGCCGGGCGGCCCGGCCATCATCAACTACGTCGCCAAGGTGCTGGTGGGGACGCTCGACTGGGGCCTCAACGTGCAGCAGGCAATCGCGCTACCCAACTTCGGCAGCCGCAACGGCCCGACCGAGCTGGAAGAGCGGCGCTTTCCGCAGGCGACCATCGACGCCCTCAAGGCGCGCGGCCACACGGTGCGCCTGACCGAGCAGACGTCGGGCTTGCACGGCATCGAGCGGCTGTCGATCCACGGCGAGGATTTCTGGTTCGGCGGCGCCGACCCGCGCCGCGAAGGCGCGGCCAAGGGCGACTGAGCGGCGACCGGCGGCGCGGCGGGCTAACGCCGGGGTCAGGTCGAACATTCGCACATTTGAAAAGCCAAATGTCCGAATGTCCTCACCTGACCCCTCAGTGCTGTCCGATGAGCTGACGGGGCGCGAAACTTTTACTAGCTGAACTTGCCCTGTCCCTGCTAATCTTGACGCATGGG
>JARXKM010000228.1 GCA_030272785.1 Pseudomonadota bacterium | reverse complement strand
TGACCCCAGAAAAATGTCCGATTGTCAGACCTGACCCCAGCGTTACGGGAGGCAACTTTTGGTGGCCTTGCGGCAGAAATGCTCGACCAACGCGCGGTGCGGCGGCAAATCGGCTTGCGCCCGCTGCGCCATCAGCGCGATGGTGCGCATCTCCTGGCGCGCCGCCGCCAACCCCGCCTCGTTGGTGGCACTCGGATGCAGATCGGTGGCGAACTCCATGCCGTACAGCACATACTGCCAGCTCGACGGTGGATACATCTCCAGGTCGGTGATGAAGTCGAGCCGGTGCGGCGGCCGCGCGCGCCACATCGCCAACTTCGCGCGCAGCGTGGCCGGAATCGAGGCCGGATCGGTGTTGTCGACCCAGAAGCGCGTGTCGGTGCGCTGGCTCAGGCAGTAGTGCAGCTTGACGAAGTCGACTACCCGCGCATAGCGCTCGCGCATCAGCTGGTTGAACAGCGGCGCCACCGCGGCGCAGTCGCCGTTGAACGGGAACAGGTAGCCGATCAGGTAGGCGGCCGTTTCGATTAGCCCGATGCCGGACGATTCGAGCGGTTCGATGAAGCCGCCCGACAGCCCGACAGCGACGCAGTTCTTCACCCAGTGCAGCTCGCGATGGCCGACCTCGAACTTCAGCAGCCGCGGCGTGAGCGCGTCGCTGGCCGGACCGATGTAGTCGCGCAGCACCTGCTCGGCGCGCGCGTCGTCGGTGTAGCGGCTCGCATACACGTGGCCGACGCCGCGCCGCTGCTGCAGGCCGATGTCCCAGATCCAGCCGGCTTCCTGCGCGCTCGAGATGGTGAGCGACGGGATCGGCGTGTCATTGGCCGGATACGGCACCTGCATCGCCAGCGCACGGTCGACGAACAGCACGTCCTTCAGGCTTTTGAAGGGCACGCCCATCGCCTGGCCGATCAGCGCCGCCCGAAAGCCGCTGCAGTCGATGTACAGGTCGGCCCGCAGCGCACCCTGCTCGCGCGTGTGCACCGCGGCGATGGCGCCGTCGTCATCGAGTTCGACCCGCTCGACCGTGCCGAACAAATGCGCCACGCCGAGCGCGCGGCCATGCTCGGCCAAAAGCGTGGCGAAACGGCCGGCGTCGAAATGGTAGGCGTAGTTCATCGGCCCGAGGTAGTCGCCGTCGGCATAGCGCTTCGGTCCGCGCGCCGCGCCGGCCACCTGTTCCTGCATCGTCGCCGCGGCGGCGAACGAGACGCCCGCACCGGCGGCGCCGCGCAGCCAGTAGGGCAGCAGCTCGGCGCTGCCCTGGCGCTGGCTCGGCTGGCTGAACGGATGGAAGTAGTGGCGTTGGCCCGGCGTGCCCGGCGCGCGCACCCAGTCGGTGAAGCGGATGCCCTGCTTGAAGGTGGCATGGCAGTCGTGGATGAAGCGCGCCTCGTCAATGCCGATCGCCGCCAGCGTGCCGCGGATCGAGGGAAAGGTGCCCTCGCCGACGCCGACGATGCCGATGTCCGCCGACTCGACCAGTGTGATGCGCACCCCGCCCGGCGTGCCGGCGCCGAGCGTGCGGGCGAGGAAGGCTGCGGTCAGCCAGCCGGCGGTGCCGCCGCCGACGATGAGTATGTTGTTCATTGCCTGCATGCTGTTTGTCTCCTACGTCCACTTCGCGATGTGGCCGCCGTGGCGGTTTTTTTTGTGCTCATCGCGATATTTTGTTTGACTTTCGCGTTCATCAAAATATATCATGAAATCGATTTCACGACGATTGAAATCGGTTTCAGTAGCGCTGAGAACCAAATTCCCGCAAAATATACCAATAATTGGAGACACAATGACCCACACCGCGCCCAAGGCCCGTCCGCTTTCGGTTTCCCCTATTCATCTGGCAGTGCTGGCTTTGCTGGCCGGCATCGGCGCCGCCCAGGCCCAAACCGCACCGCCCGCCGCTGCTGCCGCCGCCGCGCCCGCCGTAGTCAGCGACAACACCGTCATTCCCGAGGTGATCGTCACCGCGACCAAGCGCTCCACCTCGCTGCAGCGCACCCCGGTGGCAATCACCGCCCTGAACGCCGCCGCGCTCGAAGACGCCCACGTCCAGACCATTCAGGACGTCGTCAACCTGGTGCCCGGCTTCCAGGCCACCGGCCAGGGCGACCATGGCGTCATCACGATGACCTTGCGCGGCGTCGGCAACGACAGCGCCAAGACCGAGTACGCCGATCCGGAAGTGGCCACCTTCGTCGACGGCATCTACTCGCCGCGCCCGGAAGGCGCCACCGCGCTGCTGTTCGACCTCGATGCGATCGAGGTGCTGCGCGGCCCGCAAGGCACGCTGTGGGGCCGCAATTCGTCGGTCGGCGCGGTCAACATGCAGACCGCCAAACCGGTGCTCGGCGCGAACTCGGCCAGCGTCGAAGCGGGCATCGGCAACTACAACCGGCTCGGCGCGCGCGGCGCCCTCAATGTGCCGCTCGGCGACACCGCCGCCCTGCGCATCGCCTTCGTCCACGAGCAGCATGACGGCTACGTCGACTTCCAGAAGCTTCCGGTCATCTCGCTGGCCAGCCAGCGCGCCGCCTTTGTCGCCGGCGGCGGCAACCTGGCCAATTTCCAGGCCATCAATCCAAACCTGTTCGTCACCGCCGGGCCCAAATACAGCGCCCAGGACCAGAGCGCGCTGCGGCTGTCGCTGCTGTGGAAACCGACCCCTGCGATGACATGGAACATCGCTTACGAAAAATTCGCCGACCGCGGCACGCCGTCGATGAACTTGCTGCAAACCGCGCGCCCCGGCCAGGACCTGTGGTCGACCCTGGCCGACACCGCGCCGTCGCTCAAGCGCGACACCAACTCGGTACGCAGCCGCATCGACTTCGCGCTCAATGAGAGCACCAGCCTGGCCTACATCGCCGGCTACTCGCGCTTTAGCGGCGCCTCGACCTTCGACCAGGACGGCGGCGCCAGCGTGCCGACCAGCTTCGCCACCGGCGCCACCTACCAGGGCAACAACACGGTGTCGTCGAACTACGCCAACTACAGCCACGAGCTGGAGCTGCAGTCGGTCGGCAAGCAGGAAGTCGACTGGCTGCTCGGCCTGTACTACGCGGCCGAAAAGAACGACATCCGCTTCGACATCCCGATCTTCAACGGCACCCAGCAAGGCACCGTCGGCTGGCAGGGATCGTTCATCCAGCCGAAGGAAACCGTGGCCTCGTCGGCCGCCTTCGGCCAGGCCACCTGGAACGTCGGCGACAGCCTGCACCTGACCGGCGGCCTGCGCTACACCTCCGACAAGCGCACCAACGTCGGCGGCAACGGCTATACCTGGAACTACGACGCCACCGTGCCGCAGGTGCCGGTCAACGGCTCGATCGATCCGCGCGTGCCGGGCCAGGGCTACAGCCCGGGCAAGCCATCGAACGACGGCACCTTCAAGGGCGACAAGGTGACCGGCCTAGCGCGCGCCGGCTATGACATCGACCGCCAGAACATGGTGTACGCCAGCGTTTCGACCGGCTACAAGTCGGGCGGCCTGCAGGACGGCGGACGCCCGTACGGCGCCGAAACGCTGACCAACTATGAAATCGGTACCAAACACACCTTGATGGGCGGCGCGGTCAAGTGGAACAACGCGCTGTACTACGAAAAATTCAAGGACTACCAGTTTACCGCGCCGGTCACCAATCCGGACGGCTCGCACACGCTGGTGACCAACAACGCCGAGGGTGCCAATATCTACGGCTTCGAGTCGGAACTGGCCGCCAGGCTGGGCGCCGACGACAAGGTCCAGCTGACGTTCGCCTACACCCATGCGGTGCTGGGCCAGCTGATCGGCGGCACCAACGACTACACGCTGCCGGTCTGTAAGGTCCCGGGCATCAACAACTGTCTCGACGTGACCGGCAACCGCATGCCGCACACGCCGAGTGCGTCGCTGCAATTCCAGTACCAGCATACCTTCCGGCTGGCCGACGGCGCCACCCTGACGCCGCGCCTGTCGACCCACTACGAGACGGCCAGCTGGCTGAGCGTGTTCAACCTGGGCGATGGCGACCGCCAGAAGGCCTACACCCGCTCCGACCTCGGCCTGCGCTACAACCGCCAGCACTCCTGGTGGGTCGATGCCTTTGTGCGCAACGTCGGCAACGTCAATACCAAGACCAGCGCCATGAACAGCTTCGGCCCGTGGATGGCGCAGTACCTGCCGCCGCGTACCGTCGGCATCAACACCGGCATCGACTTCTAAGTCCGCGGCATCACCACAAGTCCGACGGCGCGCTGCCTGCCAGTGCGCCGCCGGCACCCCATTTCCGAACCAAAGACAGCATACCAATGACCGATTCAATCCGCTTTCCCGCGACCTTTACATGGGGCGTCGCCACCAGCGCCTTCCAGATCGAGGGCGCCGCCACGGCCGACGGCAAGGGGCCGTCGATATGGGATACCTTTTGCCGCGACCCGGCCAATATCATCGATGGCAGCAACGGCGACGTCGCCTGCGACCACTACCACCGCTACCTTGACGACGTCGATCTGATCGCCTCGCTCGGCGTCGACGCCTACCGCTTCTCGATGGCCTGGTCGCGCGTGCAGCCACTCGGCAGCGGCGCCTGGAACGAGCCCGGCTTCGACTTCTACGACCGCCTGCTCGACGCGCTGGCCGCGAAAGGCATCGCCGCGCATCTGACGCTGTACCACTGGGACCTGCCGCAGGCACTGCAGGACGCCGGCGGCTGGCTCAATCGCGACACCGCGCACCGCTTCGCCGACTATGCCGCCGAGGTGAGCCGCCGCTTCGGCGACCGCGTCGCCAGCATCGCCACCCACAACGAGCCATGGTGCAGCGCCAACCTCGGTTACGGCAACGGCCAGTTCGCCCCCGGGGTCGCCGACGCCAAAGCAGCCATTCAGGTGTCGCACCACCTGCTGCTCTCGCACGGCCTGGCAATGAGCGCGATGCGTGCGGTCGGTGCCGCCGCAAAGCTTGGCATCGTGCTCAATCAATGGACCGCCGACCCTGCCACCGATTCGGCCGCCGACCATGCGCTGGCCGAACTCGAATACGCCCGCTCGGTCCAATGGTTCATGGACCCGATCTTCAAAGGCAGCTATCCCGCACTGGCGCTGCGCGCGCACGGCGCCAACGCGCCCGTGGTGCACGACGGCGACTTCGCGGCCATCTGCCAGCCGCTCGACTTCCTCGGCGTGAACTACTACTTCCGCGCCTTCTGCAGCGCCGAAACGCCGCCGCGCCAGCCGCCGGAAGCTCATGCCCGCACCGACATGGGCTGGGAAGTCTATCCGCGGGGACTGACCGAACTGCTGCTCAAGCTGCACCGCGAATATCCGCTGCCGCCGGTCTATATCACCGAGAACGGCATGGCCAGCGCCGACCGTATCGAGGCCGGCGCGGTCAGCGACGCCGCGCGCATCGACTACGTGCGCACTCACCTGTCGGCGCTGGCCGAGGCGATCGCGCAGGGGGTCGACGTGCGCGGCTACTTCTTGTGGAGCCTGCTCGACAACTTCGAGTGGAATTCCGGCTACGCCAAGCGCTTCGGCATCGTCTACGTCGACTACGCAACGCAGCAGCGCACCCCCAAGGCGAGCGCCAGGTGGTACCGTGACTTCATTGCGCAACGGCGCGGCGCACCCACGCTCGACTGATCAAGGAAAACTGCATGCCTGCTCATCCCTACCCCGACGGACCGCGCCTGCTGGCCGATATCGGCGGCACCAATGCGCGGTTCGCGCTCGAGACGGCGCCCGGCCAGGTTGGCGCCATCGCCACCTTGGCCTGCGCCGGCTACGCGCGCTTCGAAGATGCGCTGCTGGCCTACCTCGCCGCCCAGCCGTGCGGGCCGGTGCGCCACGCCGCCATCGCCATCGCCAACCCGGTCGGCCAGGATGCGGTGGCGATGACCAACCACCACTGGGCATTTTCAATCGCCGCCGCGCGCGCCGAACTGCGCCTCGACACGCTGCTGGTGGTGAACGACTTCGCCGCGCTGGCGATGGCGCTGCCGTCGCTGGCCCCAATCGATCTGGCGCCGATCGGCGCTGGTGCCGCGCGCGCCGGCGCGGTGATCGGCCTGGTCGGCGCCGGCACCGGCCTCGGCGTGGCCGGCCTGATCCCGGCCGAGGGCCGCTGGATCGCGCTGCAAAGCGAAGGCGGCCACGTCGCCTTTTCGCCATCCGACGAACGCGAACTGGCGGTGCTGCGCTTTTGCTGGCAACGCTACGCCCACGTTTCGGCCGAACGGCTGGTCTCCGGCCCCGGCATCGCGCTGATCTACCAGGCCCTGGCCGCGTGGCGCGGCGCCGCCGACGGCATCGACCTGGCCACTGAGACCATCGTCGCGCGCGCGCTCGCCGGCGCCGACCCGCTGTGCATGGAGACGCTCGACTGCTTCTGCGGCATGCTCGGCACGGTGGCCGGCAATCTCGCGGTGACGCTGTGCGCGCATGGCGGCATCTACATCGGCGGCGGCGTGATCCCGCGGCTGGGCAGCTACTTCGCCGCCTCGCCGTTTCGCGCACGCTTCGAGAGCAAGGGCCGGTTTTCCGCCTTCAACGCCCGCATCCCTACCCTGCTGATCACCGCGCCCTACCCGGCCCTGACCGGCGCCGCCACGCTGCTCGAGCGGCACCTGGCCGCACGCGGCGACGCTACATGCGCATCCCCTCACCTCGAAACGGACCACCCCCATGCACGCATCTAAGCCGGGCCGCTCGCCCTTGTTGTGGGTCCCGACCGGTTACTTCACGATGGCGCTCGGCTATGTCATGCTGACCAGCGTGACCGCCATCATGTTTAAAAATCTGGGCATGGACAATGGCCGCGCCGCGCAATATTCGAGCATGCTGATCCTGGCCTACACCATCAAGCCGCTGTTCGCGCCGTTCGTCGAGATGTACCGCACGAAAAAATTCTTCGTGCTGTGCGCGCAGGTGCTGATCGGCCTCGGTTTCGCCGGCGTCGCGCTGGCCATGGCGCTGCCCGACTACATGACGGTGCTGATGCCGATGTTGTGGGCGCTGTCGTTCATCGGCGCGACCCAGGATATCGCCTGCGACGGCGTCTACGTCACTTCGCTCGACCAGCGCACCCAGTCGCTGTATTGCGGCATCCAGAGCCTGTCGTGGAATATCGGCCCGATCGTCGCCTCCGGCGGCCTGGTGTACCTGAGCGGCTGGCTGCACGTGCACGTGTTCCATCACGATCCCAAGGTCTTCGGCCCCGCCTGGATCGACGCCTGGCGCATCGTGTTCGGCATCGTCGCCGTGCTCACGCTGGCGATGGCCGCCTGGCACATGCGCATGATGCCGGACGGCGCGCGCGCTGCCAGCACGCCGTCCAACGCGGCCGACGCCGGCCGCATCCTGCGCGACTCGTTCGTCACGTTCTTCCAGAAGCGCCAGGTGTGGCAGATGATCGCCTTCGCCTTCCTGTTCCGCCTCAGTATCGGCTTCCTCGAAAAAATCGGCCCGTTCTTCATGGTCGACAGCGCCGCCCAGGGCGGGCTGGGCCTGTCGAACGAACTGCTCGGCATCATCTACGGCACCTATGGCCTGATCGCCGTGCTGGCCGGCTCGCTGTTGGGCGGCATGTTCGTCGCGCGGCGCGGTCTGAAGGCGACCTTGTTCCTGCTATGCTGCGCGGTCAACATCCCCAACGTCACCTTCCTCATCATGAGCATCTACCAGCCCAGCGACCTGCTGCTGATCGGCGCCGGCGTGGTGATCGAGAAGTTCTTCTTCGGCTTCGGCTCGGTCGGTTTCATGATCTACCTGATGCAGCAGCTCGCGCCAGGCAAATACATGACCACACATTACGCCTTCGGCACCGGCTTGATGGGCTTGTGCGGCCTGGTCACCGGCGTCATCAGCGGCCACCTCGAACAGCGGCTCGGCTACGTCGGCTACTTCGCCTTCGTGATGGCGGCGACCATCCCGTCCTTCCTGGCGTGCTGGTTCGCGCCCTTCAACAACCATGAACAGGCGGCGCAG
>JARXKM010000015.1 GCA_030272785.1 Pseudomonadota bacterium | reverse complement strand
GGGTCTGGTCGCCGGCGCCGCGCAGGCGGCGGCAGATCGACAGGCCGTCTTCGCCGGGCAGCATCAGGTCCAGAACCAGCAGGTCGTAGCGCTCGCGCAGCCACAGCTTGTTCATCGCCGGTGCGCTTTCGGCCGTCACCACGGCAAAGCCCTGCTCGGTCAGATAGCGGCGCAGCAGGTCGCGCAGGCGGACGTCGTCGTCCACCACCATGATCTTGGCCGAGTGTCCGGCCGGTGCCGGCGTTGTATTGTTGCCGCTGTTTGTGTTCAGTTGTGAAGTCATTTGCCTGCCATATTTGTCATATCGATGTTGCTATGGTAACGTCTTATCGCATTGCAAACTGCGTTGCTTTCAAGTCATTACAACCTGTTACAAACTTTACCCAATTCGACTTACTCCCCGCATGGTTCGGTCATACACTGGGGTCACAGTGGAATCAAGCTTATCTGTTTATATGGCATCGCGGAAGAGGAACACCATGAATATCGCGCTTACTAACATCCATGCAGCAGCAAGCGCCCGTTTGCCGGGTCGCCAGGGGTTCGTTCGCGCGCTTGTGTTCGGTTGCGCCTTGGCATGCGCCAGTGTGTCGGCGTTCGCCGGTCCCGACCGTGACCGTGACCGTGACCGCGACGCGCCGCGCAATCCGCCGCAGCAACAGACGCCGCCGTCCAACCGCGACCAGCCTGCGCCGCCGCAAGGGCGCGAGCGCGGCCACCAGCAAGCACCGCAGCAGCAGCAGCAGCAACAGCAGCAGCCACAGGCACAGCAGCGTCCCAATGACGGGCGGGGCTACGATGGCCGCGCCGACGACCAGCGTCGCCAAGCCCAGCAGCAGCAGGCCCAGCAGCAGGCGGCCCAGCAGCAGGATTCGGGCAACCGCCGCGGCGGCCGCCTGACCCCGGACGAGCGGCGCGAACTGCGTCGCCAGATCAACGAGGCGGGCATCGACCTGTATCCAAACGCCCCGCGCCGCTAAGCCGGCGTAGCGGTGGCGCGGCGCCTGCCGCCGCGCGCCGGCAGTGCTCCGTGCCGTGGTGCACGGCGCGAAAATTTCCGCCATCTGCGTTTATACATTTACTCCCCGCAACTTGTTACGCTAAAAAAACTTACCCTTAGCGAACTAGGATAGACAATAATACAAGTCTAGCCCATGTTGTGGAGCACTGCCGTGTCGATCGATTCCGCTGATGACCCTACGCTTGATACGCCGATCGGCGGGCTCGATGCCATCGGTCTGGCGCATTGCATCGTGCGGCGGCGCGATGGCGTGTATGCCGACCGGGTGCTGTTCGGCAAGCAGTTCCACAGCGCCTTCGAACACGTGCTGCGCGCCAACCAGTATTTCCTCGACCTCGATTATGCGCTGATCATCAAGGCGGTCTACGACTGCGGCGCCGCGCTGCCGCGCGCCGGCGCCGGCGAGCAGCTGCTGCGCATCGCCGGCGGCGTGGCCGCATTCGATCCGGCGCGGCGCGCCCTCTACAAGGCGGTCAAGATCAACCACGACGAGGCCGAATACTATTTCGAACCGGTGTTCCTGGCCGATCCGGCCAGTCCGGGCGGGGCCGGCACGGCGGCCATGCTTGACGTCGACGAGTTCATCGCCGACATGTGGCTCAAGGGCGTGCGCTTCGGCATCGACGTCGGCGCCGTACGCAGCGCCATCATGAGCGGCAAGGCCGAGCGGGTGGTGGTGGCGCGGCGGCTCGATGCCACGCCGGGCATCGACGCCCATATCGTCGAAGTGTCCGAAGCGCTCCATCGCAGCGACGCGCCACGCCAGCTGGCCAACGGCAAGCTCGACCTGATGGCCTTCGAGAACCGCTTCCCGCAGATCAAACAAGGCGTCCGGCTGCTCAAGAAGGAGCCGCGCCAGGCCGGCGTGGCCGGTTTCGAGCTCTCCGGGATCGCGATCGCGCCGGCCGAAGCGGCCGACTGCGAGATCGCGCCGATGGCCGGCGCCGGCACCGCCGTCGAGTGTCATGCGGACGGCGAATTCCTGGTCTCGCTGCGGCCGGGCTTCCTCAATGTCGACATCCAGAGCGGGAAAATTTCGGTCGACGAAAAGATCATCAGCCGCGACGGCGTCTCATCGCGCACCACCGGCAACCTGCAGCTGACGGGCGACTACGAAGAATTCGGCGAGGTGCAGGAAAAGCGCGTGATCGAAGGCGAGGGCATCACCATCCACGCCGACGTGTTCGGCAGTGTCCACTCGCGCGGCGGCACCGTGCTGTTGAACTGCAACCTGGTCGGCGGAACCGCCCGCAACGCGAGCGGCGAAATCCACGTCAAGGGCATCGCTTCGGGCGCGGTGATCCAGGCCAGCCGCGGCGCGGTGGTGATGAACCGCGCCGAGAGCTGCATTATCTCCGGCACCCGGGTGACGGTGGCGCACGCGGTCAATTGCGAGATCATCGGCGAGGAGGTGGAAATCGGCCAGGCCGAGGGCTGCGCCGTGGCCGGACGGCGCATCACCATCGACAGCGCGGCGCCGCGCAAGCAGAACGAAATGCTGGTCTATGCGTTGTGCCCGGACAGCGGCCAGCTCGATCAGGTGATCAAGCTGATGTCGGCGCGGGTCGCCGAATTCGGCACGCTGGCGGCGCATCACAAAGCGGCGATGGACCAGATGACGGGCGAGCCGGAAGTGCGCAAGTACGTCATGCTGGCGTCGAAGATCCGCAAGAAGGAGCTCACGTTGACGCCCGAGCAGCTGCCGGTGTTTCAGAATATGGCGCTGGCGGTGGGGCCGGCATTGAAGGCGATCGCCAAGGTCTCGCTCGACGTGAAGGCGGCCGAAACCGAGCAGCAGGCCGGCCAGGCGCTGGTGGCGCAGTTGATCCAGCAGCGCAGCGACAGCGAAGGTGTCAGTCAGGTGGTGGTGCGCATGGTGCAAGGCGACACGATCGTGCGCACCATGCCGTTCAACCCGGACGGCAGCAGCACGTACGATCTGCCGGCCAAGGATATCAAGGCGCGCTTGCGCGCCAGCGGCGCCGGCCGCGCGCTGATTTTTTCGGGCAGCGACGGCGCGGTGGACTGGGTCAGCGAGTAGCGCTGAGGAGGACGGGGTCAGATCGGACATTCGGACATTCGGGCTTGTCGAATGTGCGAATGTTTGACCTGACCCCAGCATTGATCGGGGGGCTCAACGCCGGGATTTCGGCGTACCGGGGCTGACGGGGCCAGGTGCGCTTTGCCGGCGAAGGATCGAGCGGCGCCGGCTGCGCGGATTTTTTCGGGCAGCGACGGCGCGGTGGAGTGGGTCGGCACGTAGCGCTGCGGAGGACGGGGTCAGGTCGGGACATTCGGACATTCGGGTTTGTCGAATGTGCGAATGTTTGACCTGACCCCAGCATTGATCGGGGGCGCCTCAACGCCGGGATTTCGGCGTACCGGGGCTGCCGGGGTCAGGTCTGACATTTCGAACATTTCAACAAGCCGAAATGTCCGAATATCAGACCTTACCCCGGCTCAGGCCTCACCCCGGCTCAGGCCTCACCCCAGCTCAGGCCTCACCCCGGCTCAGGCGATATCGCCGCCTATTCGCTGACCTTGCCGCGCATCGCCTTGGTCTGGCCGCTGCGGCTCTTCGCATCGAGCCGCTTGCGCTGCGAGCTGCGGGTCGGCTTGGTGGCGCGCCGCGCGGCCGGCAGCACGGCGACGCCGTCGACCAATTCCTGCAGCCGCCGCAGCGCATCCTGCTTGTTCTGCTCCAGGCTGCGCGACTGCTGCGCCTTCATCACCACCACGCCGTTTTGCGTGATGCGCTGGTCGGCCAGCAGCAGCAGCCGCTCCTTGATCGCGTCCGGCAGCGACGAGGCGCCGATGTCGAAGCGCAGGTGCACCGCGCACGATACCTTGTTGACGTTCTGGCCGCCCGGTCCCTGCGCGCGGATCGCGCTCAGCTCCACCTCGTCCGGATTGACCTGCGCCGTCACGGCGCCGCGCTGGCGTCGGTCGGCAACGGCGCCAGGCCGGCCGCATCGATCGCCTGCAGCGCGCTGTAGGCCTGTTGCGCCGACGGCGGCAAGCCGCCGAACAGCGCCGGGTCGCCGAACGGCGCGCGCTCGTTCTCGACCAGGATGCGCACCTTGCCGAGGTAGTCGGTCAAGGTCAGCAATCGTCCCAGCGGCGAGATGACGGCGCCTTTCTTCATGCCGGCCTGCTCGCCGATGGCGCGGATCACGCTGTCGGGGAAATGCCACTCGCGCCCGATGCTGCAGGTGAGGATGCGGGCGTCGCGCACCAGGCCGGCGCAGAACAGCTCGGAGCCGAGCTGCTTGTCGTCCTTCGCCACCTGGTCCATGATGCGCAGCGAAACGATCAGGCCGACGTTGTGCACCAACCCGGCGAGAAAGGCTTCGAACGGGTCGATTCCCATCGATTCGGCGAGGGTGCGGTTGGCCACCGCGCAACGCTCGGAGTGGTCCCAGATTCGCGGCGCCAGGGTGCGCGTGAAATGGCCCGAATTCATGTCGATGATGGGCCGGAAGGCCACGCTGGTGATCAGGTGGCGCAGCCCTTCCTGGCCGATCAGCATGACCGCGTGCTCGACGCTGGTGATCTGGCCGGTGCCGTTGAGCGAGCTGTTGGCCAGCCGGATCACCGCCGCCACCAGCACGACGTCGTTCGAAATCGTGCGCGACAGCTGGGCGCCGGAAAAATTATCGCTGCGCAGGCTTTGCAGCAGCTGCGGGATCATGCCGGGCAGGCGCCGCACCAGCGCCGAACCGGATTGCTGCGACGCCAGGATCGCCGCGAGCGCATCGAGCACCTGCGTTTCGGCCGCGTTGGTGTCGAAGGCCGATTCGCCTTCGGTGTCGAACAGCCAGCGGTAATACAGGCCGTTGACCTGGTCGAGCTGGTCGAACGAGACCACCGGCCGCGCCACTGGCGCGTCGGCACCGGCGGCATCGGCTGCAGTGGCTGCAGTGGCTGCAGTGGCGGCGGCGGGCGCCGCCGCCGGCGTCAGCGTCGGCGGTGGCGCCGGCGGCGCGGCGCGCTGCGCGGTGGCGTCGCGCGCCGGTCCGGAAAACCATCGTTGCAGCCATTGAAGCATGGGTCAGTCCTTGTGATTGGCAATGTTATCGTCGAAACATCGCCCTTGCATTGTAAAGCCTTCCTGTCATCGCGCAACCGTTTCATACCGATGGGAAACGTTGATTGCCATCAACAGGGTCAATCGATTCTGTCTCTACGATAGGACTTCGTTGGATCGCCGCATCCTGCAGAAACGAAAGGAACCCCATGCATACCACCGACACGCCGACACCAGGTCCGGCCAAGACCGAGTTCCTTAGCTTTCAGCTCGGCGGGCTCGAGTATGGACTCGATTTCAGCAAGGTCAAGGAACTGCGCGTGCTCAATTCGCTCGAGCGCTTCGCCTCGGAGGGCGAGATCATCAGCGGCGTGGCGGTCTCGCGCGGGGTGATCATGCCGATCGTCGACATGCGGGTGGCCATGTCGGGCCGCCACGACAGCGCCGATCCGCTCACCGACGTGATCATCCTGCAGCTGTCGAACTGCGTCATGGGGATGGTGGTGGACGGCGTGACCGATGTCGTCAGCCTCGACGACGGCCAGATCCATCCGATCCCCGGCACCGAGGGCGAGGCGGCGGTGGACTACCTGCTCGGCCTCGGCCACTGCGACGGCCGGCGCCTGATCCTGATCGATATCGACCGGTTGATGTCGATCCAGCGCGTGGCCGCGCAGGGCGCCAAGCAGAGCGCCGCCTGAACCGCTGACGACGGCGCTGCCGCTTACGCCGCCAGCCCTTCGAGCTGCTCCTGCAGTGCGAGCCATTCCGCTTCCAGCTGCGCCAGGTCCTTGCCGAAGAACGACTGGTCGGCCAGCAGCAGCTTCAGCTTGGCCTTGTTGGCCGCGTCGTAGGCGGTCGGCTCGGCCAGCTTCGCGTCCACTTCCGCCTTCTGCGCATTGCGCTTGGCGATCTGCTCCTCGAGCCGCTTGATCTTGTTCTCGATCGGCTTCTTCAAGGTGGCCACCTTCTGGCGCTGTTCCGCCTCGGCGCGTTTCTGGTCCTTGGTGTTGACCGCCGGCGCGGATGGCGGCGCTACCGCCGAGGCGACCGGGAAATCGGCCTTGTTGTCCTTGCCGGCGGCCGGCAGCACGGTGGTGCCTTTGCCCAGCTTGGTCTGGAACAGCCAGTCCTTGTAGTCGTCCAGGTCGCCGTCGAACGGCTGCAGCTTGCCGTCGGCGACGATGATGAACTGGTCGGTGGTGGCGCGCAGCAGGTGGCGGTCGTGCGATACCACCACCAGCGTGCCTTCGAACTGCGCCAGCGCCATCGTCAGCGCTTCGCGCGTTTCGAGGTCGAGGTGATTGGTCGGCTCATCGAGCAGCAGCAGGTTGGGGCGCTGCCAGACGATCAGCGCCAGCGCCAGGCGGGCCTTCTCGCCGCCCGAGAACGGCCGGATCGAACTGGTCACCATGTTGCCGGGGAAGTTGAAGCCGCCCAGGAAGTTGCGCAGCTCTTGCTCGCGCACGGTCGGCGCGATCTTCGCCAGGTGCCACAGCGGCGACTCGTCGTGGCGCAGCATCTCCACCTGGTGCTGGGCGAAGTAGCCGATCGACAGGCCCTTGCCGAGCGTGGCGTCGCCGGTCAGCGGCGCCAGTTCGCCGGCGATGGTCTTGATCAGGGTCGACTTGCCGGCGCCGTTCACGCCCAGCAGGCCGATGCGCTGGCCGATCTGCAGCGAAAACTTGATGCCCGAGACGATCACCTTGTCGGCCACGCGGTCGCCGTGCTCGTCGAGGATGTGGTAGCCGGCGTTGACGTCTTCCATCACCAACAGCGGGTTCGGCGCGGCCAGCGGCTCGCGGAACTCGAACGAGAATTCGGCCGCCGCGCGCAGCGGCGCCAGCTCCTCCATCTTCTCGAGCGCCTTCATGCGGCTTTGCGCCTGGCGCGCTTTCGACGCCTGCGCCTTGAAGCGGTTGACGAACGACTCGAGGTGGGCGCGCTGGCGCGTCTGCTTGGCGAGGGCGCCGGCGGCCAGGATCATCTGGGCGGCGCGCTGGCGCTCGAAGCCGGAGTAGTTGCCCGAGTAGCGCTTCAGCTTGCGCTCGTCGATGTGGACGATGACGTTGACGACTTCGTCGAGGAAGTCGCGATCGTGCGAAATGATGATCAGGGTGCCGGCGTAGCGTTTCAGCCAGTCCTCGAGCCAGATAATGGCATCCAGGTCCAGGTGATTGGTCGGTTCATCGAGCAGCAGCAGGTCGGAAGGGCACATCAGCGCCTGCGCCAGGTTCAGGCGCATGCGCCAGCCGCCGGAGAAGCTGACGATCGGCTGCTTCATCTGATCGAGCGTGAAGCCGAGGCCGAGCAGCAGCTGTTCGCCGCGCGACTGCACGGTATAGGCGTCGGCGTCGGCCAGCGCGCTGTAGACATTGCCGATGGCGATGCCGTTCTCGGTCGATTCCGGCTGCGCCTCGAGGCGCACCAGTTCTTCCTCGAGCTTGCGCAAGGTGACGTCGCCGTCGATGGCGTAGTCGAGCGCGCAGCGTTCGAGCGGCGGCGTTTCCTGCGCCACGTAGGCCATGCGCCACTTGGCCGGGAAATCGATCTCGCCCTGGTCGGGATGCAGCTCGTTGCGCAGCAGGGCGAACAGGCTGGACTTGCCTGCGCCGTTGGCGCCGATCAGGCCGATTTTGTCGCCCGGATTCAGGGTCAGGTCGACACTCTCGAGCAGCGGCTTGGTGCCGCGCATCAGGCTAACGTTAAGGAAACGAATCATGCTGGTCTTTTCAATCTAATGTGAGGTGTAGCGGGCAGTGCCAACTTCGAAAACGGTTTATGCGGTACCGCGGGCAGCGCCGCAGGGGTCTGACCCGGTGTGGGGGTCAGACCCCGGAGTCGTTGGTGCCGACGGCCCTCGGCGCCTGCAGTTGCGACTTACTTGATCAACTGATCGGCCGTCAGCAAAAACACCATGTCGTCGCCGGCGCTGGTGGTCAGCCACGTCAGGCCGAGGTGGCCGAACGCCGCTTCGGCGTACTCGCGCTCATTGCCGATTTCGACCATCAGGATGCCGTCCGCGGTCAGGTAGTCGGCCGCGCCTTCGACGATCTTGCGCACCAGGTCCATGCCGTCGTCGCCGCCGTGCAGCGCGATCTGCGGCTCGTGCCGGTATTCCTGCGGCAGTTTGGCCATCGAATCGGCATTGACGTAGGGCGGATTGGTGATGATCAGGTCGTATTTCTTGAACGGCACGTTGGCGTACAGGTCCGACAGGATCGGATTGACCCGGCCTTCGAGCTTGTATTCGCGGATATTGTGCTCGGCGACGGCCAGCGCATCGGCCGAAATGTCGACCGCGTCGACCACGCTGTTGGGGAAGGCGTCGGCCATCATGATCGCCAGGCAGCCCGACCCGGTGCACAGCTCGAGGATGTTGTCGACCGCGTCCGGATCGGCCACCCATGGGCTGAACCGTTCCGGCACCAGCTCGGCGATGAAGGAGCGCGGCACCAGCACGCGCTCGTCGACGTAGAACGCGTAGGTGCCGAGCCAGGCTTCGTTGGTGATGTAGGCGGCCGGCACGCGCTCGACCGCGCGCCGTTCGATCACCGCCAGCACCTGCAGCACTTCGTCGGCCAGCAGTCGGGCGTCGAGGAAGGGATCGAGCTTGTCGAGCGGCAGTTTGAGCGTGTGCAGGATCAGGTACGCGGCTTCATCGAGCGCCTCGACGCTGCCATGGCCGAAAAACAGCTTGGCGGTGTTGAAGCGGGTGACGGCATAGCGCAGCAGGTCGCGCGGAGTGGTGAATTGAGTAGTGGTCATGGCATCGTTCTCGGTTGGGCGAGCTTACGCCAGCAGGTTTTCCAAGGTGCGGCGGTAGATATTCTTCAGCGGATCGATGAAGCGCACCTCGATATGCTCATCGATCTTGTGGATGCTGGCATTCGGAGGGCCGAATTCTATCACCTGCGGGCAGATGCGCGCGATGAAGCGGCCGTCCGAGGTCCCGCCGGTGGTCGACAATTCGGTGTGCACGCCGGTCTCGCCGAGGATGGCGGCCGAGAGCGCGTTCGACAAGCTGCCGCGCGGGGTCAGGAACGGCAGGCCGCTCAAGGTCCAGCTCAGCGTGTAATCCAGATTGTGCTTGTCGAGGATCGCATGCACGCGCGCTTCGAGGCCGTCAGGCGTGCTGGCGGTCGAGAAGCGAAAGTTGAAGTCGATCGCCATCTCGCCGGCGATGACGTTGTTGGCGCCGGTGCCGGCGTGGATGTTCGACATCTGCCACGACGTCGGCAGGTAGTAGTCGTTGCCCTCGTCCCAGCGCTCGGCGACCAGTTCGGCCAGCGCCGGCGCGCCCTGGTGGATCGGATTGCGCGCCAGCTGCGGGTAAGCGATGTGGCCCTGGATGCCCTTGATGACCAGATGGCCCGACAGCGAGCCGCGGCGGCCGTTCTTGATCATGTCGCCCAGCACGTGGGCCGAGGTGGGCTCGCCGACCAGGCAGTAGTCGATTTTTTCGCCGCGCTGTTCGAGCCTGGCGCAGACGACGACGGTGCCGTCGGTGGCAGGGCCTTCCTCGTCGCTGGTGAGCAGGAAGGCGATCGAGCCCTGGTGGCCGGGGTGCGCGCCGATGAATTCCTCGCAGGCGACGACCATTGCGGCGAGCGAGGTTTTCATGTCGGCCGCGCCGCGGCCATACAGCTTGCCGTCGCGCTGGGTCGGCACGAACGGCGCCGACTGCCACTGCTCGACCGGGCCGGTCGGCACCACGTCGGTGTGGCCGGCGAACACGAACAGCGGCGCCTGCGTGCCCTTGCGCGCCCACAGGTTGGTGACGCCGTTCGAGGTGATGGTCTCGCAGACGAAACCGAGCGGCGAGAGCAGCGCGATCAGGCGCCGCTGGCAGCCCTGATCGTCCGGCGTGATGGACGACAGCGCGATCAGTTCTTCGGTCAGCGCGAGGGTGCGGGACGGCGTCATCGCGGCGCCTGGCGATCGAACAGCGACTGGTACTGGTCGGCCGAAAAGCCGACGTTGAGCAAATGCGCGCCTTGCAGCACCGGGCGCTTGATGACGGACGGCGACTCGAGCATCAACGCCAGCGCGCTGGCCTTGTCGACGACGGCGGCGCGGCGTTCGTCGGACAGCTTGCGCCAGGTGGTGCCCTTGCGATTGACCAGCACTTCCCAGTCCAGGCCTTCGAGCCAGGCGGCGACGGTGGCGCGTTCGAGGCCCTGCTTCTTGAAGTCGTGGAAGGCGAACTCGTGACCGTTGGCGGCGAGCCAGTCGCGCGCTTTCTTGACCGTGTCGCAATTGGGAATGCCGTACAGAGTAGTTGTCATGGTCGAAAAGGCAGGCGCCGCGCCAGCAGGGCGGACAGGTTTATTGCGGGGAACCTGAGAGCATAGCATATGCACGCCCCCAGCGCAGATTTTACACTGGGGCGCGCCGGGTGCGCGCCGGGGACTGGACGCCGTCGCATGGTCGTTGCGCGCGCAGGCCGAGCGTAGCGGACCATGCGCGGACGCGCGGTCGACGCCAGCCGCTGCGCCCGAGGCACAGCGCCGCTGGGTGTAGCTGCGATGTGACACCTTGTCCGGCAATCGCCGCATGGCATCAACCCGGCGCCACCGCCGCCGCGATTTGTGACTACCAGTCACTAACCTGTTTTATTGTTTGAACTGCCGTATGCTTGGTTGCCCGCCGCATTTTCCGCGAGTTGACACAAGCGTAGTTTCGGACGGAACTCCGTCAAATTGAGGGCAAAAATATGTTGCACGACTTCCTGTCTCATAATTCTGATGAGATTACAAAACGTTGCCGCGACAAGGTCAGGGACCGCAAGGGCCGCAATGCGACGGAGCCGCAGCTTGAAAACGGCGTGCCGATGTTCCTCGATCAGCTGATACGCACGCTGCGCGTGGAGCAGTCGAGCAAGCCGTTGGAAGGCGTCAAGATTTCCGGGCCGTCGGGCGGCGGTCCGACCTTGTCCGAGGTGAGCGCCACCGCGGCACTGCATGGCCGCGACCTACTGGTGTTGGGGTTCTCGGTCGACCAGGTGGTGCACGACTACGGCGACTTGTGTCAGGCGATCACCGACTTGGCCTTCGAGCGTGACGTACCGTTCGAGGTCGACGAATTTCGTACCCTGAACCGATGCCTGGATAACGCGATTGCGGAAGCCGTGACCGAATTTAGCTACCAGCGAGACGCGGCCGTGGCGGACAAGCATGCTGCCGAGGTCAACGAAAAAATGGGGTATTTTGCCCATGAGTTACGCAATCATCTGCATACGTGCACGCTTTCTTTTGC
This sequence comes from Pseudomonadota bacterium, assembly GCA_030272785.1. GTDB lineage: Bacteria > Pseudomonadota > Gammaproteobacteria > Burkholderiales > Burkholderiaceae_D > JAFCUW01. Next base: position 24,613 of record JARXKM010000015.1, on the reverse strand, counting down.
GGCAGCGAAAGTGGGCAATCTCAGCCTGACAGGCGCCACCGGGGCAGTGCTTGAACGCAGTCTGACTGCCCTTAAAGTGCTGATCGATCAATCGTTGGCCGAGGTGCGCATGACGAAGCAGGGCAACATCGTATTGAATGTTTTTGCCGTTGCCGAGTTTATCCTCGAGGTCAAGGCGGCCGGCGATTTCGCGGCGAAAGTGCGCGGTTGTAAATTTGTCGTCTCCGCGACCGCGACGGACTTGCTGATCCTGGGGAACCGCGATTTGCTGTATTCGGCGGTGTGGAACCTGTTGCAGAACGCCTTCAAGTTCACGCACCAGGATACCGAGGTCACGCTCAATGCCTATGCCGTCGCCGATCGCATCCTGATCGACGTGAAAGACCATTGCGGCGGCCTGCCGGCGGGCGCTGCCGATACCATGTTTTCCGCGTTCACCCAGCACAGCAGCGACAAGAGTGGCCTGGGTTTGGGGCTGTCGATCGCGCAGCAGTGCGTGGTTGCCAACGATGGCTTGCTCAGCGTGGTTGACATGCCAGGCACGGGATGCGTCTTCACGATCAGCGTTCCCCGGCATCAATCGCGTGCACTAACCTAGCTCGGGCGCTTTCCCGTCTGCACGCCGGCCTCGAAGGGCGCCGGCTAGACGTGCTGGTCGAACAGCACAGGGTTGCCGTCGGGGTCGGTCAACATGATATACGCCGGCCCCGTAGTGGCCTCGTCAGCCTCGGCCGCCAGCTGCACACCTTGCGCCTTCAGTTGGCGCTGGAGTTCGCGCACGTCGGTGAAGTGCTCCAGCGGACGCGCGTTGCTGTCCCAGCCCGGATTGAACGTCAACGTGTTCTTTTCGAATGCGCCTTGAAACAGGCCGATCGCGTGGTCGCCATTTTTCAGTATCACCCAATGCTTGGCGACGTCGCCGGCGAAGAACTTGAAGCCCAATTTTTCGTAGAAGGCCAACGATGCCGCGATATCTTTGACGGCCAAACTGACTGAAAATGTACCGAGTTGCATGTTCTCTCCTTGGGGTGGAACGACCAACGGGATCGGCGTGAAATCGCGTCAACAGGCCGCAATGCCAACCGCAGTATCACTTACATCATTGGCTTCGGCAAGATGTTTGCCCGCCCGTCGGCACGGCCAGGAGCCGCAGGCTCAGGCGCGGCTGGCCTCGGCAACCCGTCCCTTGCCAGCGGTTTTCGCTTGGTACATTGCGTTGTCTGCATTTTCGAGCAGCGCCGCGACTGTTCCACCGTCGTGCGGAAAGACCGCTATGCCGATGCTGGCCGACACCCGGGGGACCACGTCGGCATAGGGCTGTCCCACCTCGGCGCACATCTTGGCGGCGACGATGCGTGCCCCTGGCAAGTCGATATCGTTCAACAGGACCGCGAATTCATCACCGCCCAAACGCGCCGCGACGTCCGAGATCCTGATCGCAGCGAGCACCCGTTCGGCGGCAGATTTGAGAACAAAGTCGCCGGCGGGGTGGCCATGGGTATCATTGACCGCCTTGAAATTATCCAGGTCGATGACGAGTATGGCAAATTGGCTGCGGTGGCGCGCGGCCATGGCAATTTGGTGCGCGACGAGTTCATGAAACAGCACACGGCGACTGAGGCCGGTTATCACGTCGTAATTTGCCCGCTGCTGGGCCTCCACCAGCTTGGCGGAGGCCTTTTCCAAGGCGCCGTTCACCGCATGGACTTCCTTCAACCAGGTCTTCAACACCGGCGGGGCGTTGCCTTCACCGAGCGCCTCCGCCGGTGCGATCAGTTGGCGCACCTGCGCCGTCACGCGCCGGCCCAGAAAACCGGCCAGGGCGCCGCCGACGAACAGCACCAGCAGTGCGCCGGCAGATACCTTGAACAAGGCTTCATACAGCAAACCGACCACGTTCGCTTTGGGAACGCCGACCGCGATGCTCCAGTCGGATGACGCGGAGTGCGTATAGGCAGTAAACACCGGCGTGCCTTCCTTGGTGACGCTCTCGAGCAGTCCTTCGCGCTGGACGCGGATATGGTCGAGCAGCGCCTGTACCGCTTTTTGGCCGATATAGCGCTCCGCTTCGCGGGTGCGCGCAATGATGGTGCCCTGACCATCGACGATGACGGCGGTCCACCCGGTCGGCAAATTCTTGCCGGAGGTAATATTGCTCAGGCTGGACGGCGAAAGGCCCGCGGTCAGCGCATAGATCACTTCCTCGCCGCGAAACACCGGCACGGCCATCGCCAAGGTCGGCTTGCCGGTCGCGGGACCTCTGAACAGATCGGTCACCAGCGGCTTGCCGGTCTCGAATACCCGGCGAAAGCGCATGAATTTGCGGGTGTCCGGTAACGATTGACCGAATGGCACCAGGGTATTGCTCAACTGTTGCCCCTGCTTGTCGATCAGCACGAAGTTGGTCGCCGACTGATACGGCAGTGCGCGGATCGCATGCGCCTGAAAAGTTTCCAGCTCGCCTACCGCGAGCGAGCGCGAGGTGGCCAATACTTCGAGTCCGGACAGCGTTTCGGATAGTTGCTTGTCGAGTGAGGCCGACAGGTGCCTGACCAGCGCGATCGCCTCGATATTGACGCGTTCCTTGTCCAGCGTGTAACTGTGATAGACGAAGGCGATGGAAATGATCAGCGCTGGAAGCAGCGAGATGATCACCAGGCCGACCAGGCACTGGCCGATCGAAAAACGCCGTACTACGGAACTATCGCCCACCAAACGCGGCCTACCCTTCTTTTGGATTGGAACAAGATCGACTGCGCCGTGCGCCAGCTTCGTATGCCCGATGCCGGCGCATGCCAAGGTCGGCCACCTTACCACATCGCCCCAGAAAAAAGATCCCCGAAGAGGTCATCGTTGCAATGCGTGGCCGCTTAGCGCGCGTGCTTGCGGCGGACGCCTACTCGACGCTGTCGCCTACATCCCCACCGCGCGCGCGTTCGAACTGTTCAACCGCGACGGCCTGATGAAGATCGACGTCGCCTACGCGGAAGATATCGCCGCGGCGCTCAAGGCGCGCCGAGTGACGAGTGGCGTCGCCTACAGGCGCGATGTCTCGGCCAGCAGCGCCTGAAGAAGGGTGAAGTCGATCGGCTTGGTCATGTGGCGGTCGAAGCCGGCGTCGCGCGCACGCTGGCGGTCGGCATCCTGGCCCCAGCCGGTGGCGGCGACCAGCACCATGCCGGCGCCCCAGGCGGCGCGGCGAATCCGGCCCGCCACTTCGTAGCCATTCAGGTCCGGCAGGCCGATGTCGAGCAGGACCACGTGCGGGGCGAATTGTTCGGCCTCGCGCAGGCCGCTGGCGCCGTCGTGCGCGGCGCGCGCTTCGTAGCCGAGCATGTCGAGCGCCATCGTCATCGTCTCGGCGGCGTCGACGTTGTCGTCCACTACCAGCACGCGGCGCGGCGCCGCTGCCGCCGGCGCCGCTGCCGGCCGCTCCGGCGCGGCGGCGCCGGCCAGCGCCGGCAGGCGCACCAGGAACTCGCTGCCCTGGCCGACGCCGCCGCTGGTGGCGCTGATGCTGCCGCCGTGCAGGCCGACCAGGCCGCGCACCAGCGCCAGGCCGATCCCCAGTCCGCCCTTCGAGCGCTCCAGCGCCGGCGCCAGCTGCGAGAACATTTCGAACACCGACGCCAGCGACTCGACCGGGATACCGATGCCGGTGTCGCGCACCGACAGCAGCGCCTGGTCGCCTTCGCGCCAGCCGCGCAGCCAGATGGCGCCGCCGGCGGGCGTGTATTTGACCGCGTTGGTGAGCAGGTTCATCACCACCTGCATCAGGCGCGTGTTGTCGCCGTCGATGCTGACCGGCTGCGCCGGCAGCTGCACCGACAGCGTGTGGCCGGCGCCGTCGATCAGGCCGCGGCAGTCGTCAACGGCGGCCTGCATGACCGCCGCGAGGTCGACCGGCGCGCGCCGTAGCGTCATCTGGCCCTGCGAAATGCGCGACACTTCCATCAGGTCGTCGACCAGGTGCGTGATGTGCCTGAGCTGGCGCTCGAGGATCGCCAGCGAGCTGTCGTAGGGCGGCGCGCCGGCCGTTTGCAGCTTGAGGATTTCGAGCACGTTGCGCATCGGCGCGAGCGGATTGCGCAGTTCGTGCGCCAGCGTGGCGAGAAATTCATCCTTGCGCCGGTCGGCGTTCGACAGCTGCAGGTTGATCGCCTGCAGCTGCGCCTCGGCGCCGCGGCGCGCCTCGAGCGAGGCTTCGGCGGTCTGGCGCGCGGCCAGCAGTTCGCGTTCGTAGGAGCGCCGGTCGGTGGCGACGAAGACGGCGATCTCGTCGACCGTCGCCTCGGCGTGGCGGCGCCGTACGATATTCATCAGCACGGGAACGCGGCTGCGGTCGCGGTGCAGCAGGTCGACCTGCACCTCCGCCACCGATCCCTGCATCTGCAGCAGCGGCAGGCAGTGGGTCTGGTAGAACACCCGCCCGCCGATCGAGAACAGGTCCTGCAGTTTGACCTGGCCGACCAGTGCGGCGGCGTCGTAGCCGAGCCAGCGGCACACGGTGGCGTTGGCGCGCACGATGACGCCGTCGATGCCGGCGGCGAGCAGGCCGCAGGCGGCATGCTCGAACAGCATCGCGTCGGGCGGCGCCGTGCCTGCCATGGCGGCGCTAGGCCAGCGTGCGCGACAGGAAGCGCTGAATCGCCTCCGAGCTCGCGTCCGGGGCGCTCAGGTGCGGGCAGTGGCCGACGTTGTCGATCACCTGCAGCACACTGTTGGCCATCTGCCGGTGCATGAATTCGCCCACCGCGCGCGGCGCGATCAGGTCGTCGCTGCATTGCAGGATCAGGGTCGGCGTGACCGATTTCGGCACGTCGCCGCGATGGTCGGACAGGAAGGTGACCTTGGCGAAGTGCTTGGCGATGTCGGGATCGTTGCGGCAAAAGCTGTTGGCCAGTTCGACGCTCAGTTCCGGCTGCGCCGGCGCGCCCATGATGGCCGGCGCCATGTTGCTCGACCAGCCGAGGTAGTTGCCGTCCATCGTCAGCAGCAGGTCGTCGATATCGTCGCGGGTGAAGCCGCCGATGTAGTCGCCGTCGTTGATGTAGCACGGCGACGGGCCGACCATCACCTGTGCGGCGAAGCGCTCGGGCGCGCGGTTCGACGCCAGCAGGCCGATCGTCGCGCTGACCGAGTGGCCAATGAAGACGATCGGGGTGGTGCAGAATTCGTCGACGATCTCGAGCACGTCGTCGGCGTAGCCATGCAACGAGCCGTATTTGGCGCGGTCGTAAGCGCCGGTGTCGGAGCCGCCGCTGCCGACCAGGTCGAACGCGATGATCCGAAATTGCGACTGGAACGAAGGCGTCAGCAAGCGCCACATGGTCTGGTCGCAGCCAAAACCGTGGGCAAACAGGATCGTGACGGGACCGTCGCCGAACACATGGACGTTGTTACGTAGCGTCGTACTCATGAAAATTCCAAAAAAAATGCAGCGCGCCGTCGTCGGCGGCGGGGTGACAAAGAATCAAGGCCAAATCATACCATCGGTGCGCTTTCCTGCCCGCCGGTCTGCGCGGTCCGCGGCGCCGGCGCAACTGGCGCCGCCGGGCTGCAGTTGGCGCCGTAGCGTGTCGTTTCGTCGCAACGCCACCCGCGCCGGCGGCGGTCGCGGCATAGTGCATGCACCTAAACCGACGACGCGGAGACGACCATGTTGCAACAAATCATCAGCCACACCCCAGCTTACGTATGGGCCATCCTGGCATTCCTGATCTATCGCGGCCTGAGCGCCAGCGCCGATCGCGAAGTGGAGTTCAGCAAGCTGTTTATCATTCCGGCGGTCATGCTGGCGCTGTCGCTGCAGGACCTGGCCGGCAAGTTCGGCCTGAGCGGCACCAGCATGGCCGCCTGGGCGGCCGGCGCCGTCGTCAGCACGGCGCTGACGTGGAAGCTGGGCGCCAACCGCGTGGTGGCGGGCAAGCGGCCGGGCAGCGTGATGCTGCGCGGCAGCTGGGTGCCGCTGACGCTGATGATGTCGGTATTTTGCACCAAATATACCGTCGCGGTGCTGCTCGCGATGCAGCCGCAGGCGCGGCAAGACGTGCTGGTCGTGGTGCTGGTCAGTTCCCTGTTCGGGCTGATCAACGGAATGTTCTTCGGCCGCCTGGCACGTGACAGTAGCGCCTGGCAGCAGGTGCAAGCGCGCTCGAACGCGGCCACCGCGGCCACCGCGGCCGCCTGATACAGCTGGGCCCGTGTCCGGATGCCGGCACTGACCCCCGGGTTACCCCAGGGGTCAGTGCCGGCATTCAGACACGGGCTCGACGCTACTGCGCGTGACTGCGGACCAGTCCGTGTGCGATTGCCGGCACTGACCCCCGGGGTGGGCGGTCGAAGCGGGTACACTGGTCGCTCTCTCTTTTGTCGAAAGCTGCCATGCTTGCGTTGCCATTGCGCCTGCACCCGTGCCAGGATTTGCGCGCCGCCCTCGAGGCAGTGCTGGCCGCGCACGCTTGCAGCGCCGCCTTCGTGTTGCAGGGGATCGGCAGCCTGAGCGTCGCCCAGTTGCGCTTCGCCGGCGCGCAGCAGCCGACCGAATTGCGCGGTGACCTGGAGATCCTCAGCCTGGCCGGCGCCCTCGCCGCCGATGGCGCCCATCTCCACATGGCCGTCGCCGATGCGCATGGCCAGGTGCTGGGCGGGCACGTCGCGCCCGGCTGCATCGTGCGTACCACTGCCGAAGTGTTGTTGGCGCTGCTGCCCGAGCATGCGTTCAGCCGCGAACCCGACGCCGCCGGCTCCGGCTTTCGCGAACTGGTGGTGCGAGCACGCCAGCCGTGACGCCGTCAATCAGGCGCTGGCCGCGCATAGCTGACGGTCAGCATTTCCCACTGGTGCCCGTCAGGCTCGTTCCAGTAGATCATGGCGCCGCCATAGTCGCGGTTGATGCGCCGGTCCATCGGCCCACCTACGCTGCCGCGGTAGCCGATGCCGGCCGCCTCGATGCGCGCGAGGATGGCGTCGAATTCCTGCTGGCTGACCCGAAAACAGTAATGCGCGACGGGGAAGTCGTCGTCCGTCTGCTGGAAATCGAGCGTCAGCCCAGCGTTCAGGTAGACCGCGCAAAACGGGCCGAAGGTGCGCTCCGCCCACGGCACCCCCAGCAGGTCCGCCAGCAGTTGTGCCGATGCCACCTGGTCGTGCGTGGGGACAATAAAATGGTCGAGTTCGATCGTCATTCTCCTTGGACCGCGCCGCGCGGGTTCGGTTCGGCAGGCTGGCACGGCACGGCACCGCTCGGCACGGCTACAGCGGCCGCGTGCTTTCGCTCAGCAGCGCCGGCGGGTAGTAGCGCTTGAAGATGGCGAGCATGTCGCCGGCCTTCGACGAGGCGGTCAGCGCGCGCTCGAGCGTGGCGCGGTCGCCCGCGTGCATCGACGCGTACGAAATGTAGATGCCGCTGCGGATCCACGGCAGTTCGGCCAGCGGCGTGATGCGCATGCGCGCCACCATCGCGGCGAGCCGCGCATCGCCCATCACCGCGCCGGCGACCGCGCTGGGCGGCATGATGGTGACGTCGGCCATGCCGCCGTGCAGCAGGCGCGCCACCGTCAGCGGGTCCGGCTCGAGGTACAGCCGGCCCTGCTCGGCGAGCTTCTGACTCAAGCGGAGGTAGGCGTCGCCGTAGTCGAAGCCGCGCACCAGCGCCACGCGCAGCTCGCGCCGCGCCAGCAGGTCGTCGATGCTGCGCGGCGGCGCCGCCATGCTGTCGAGCGAGATCAGGGTGGCGCGCGTTTCCACCAGCGCGATGAACAGGCCGTAGCGGTCGCGCCGCGCCGAATGGGTCGCCGACACGAGCAAGTCGGCTTTGCCCATCTCGAACATGGTCTCGAGCCGGATGCGCGGCATCGGCGCGAAGACGAACGTGCAGCCGGCCCGGGCGCCGACCAGCTTGAGCAGGTCGGGCACCGCACCGCTGACCTGGCCGGCGCGGATCATCACGCTCTGGCCGATCGGCGCCACCGGCACCAGGATCGGCCGCGTGCAGGCGGCCGTGGCCGATAGCGGCGCCAGCGCGGCGAGCGCCAGCATGGCGAGGCAGGTAGAAAATCGATGGCATTGATGCATGGATGCTCTCCTGCGGCGGGACGATCGTGCTGTGCTGCTAATTATCGTCGATTCTCACCGCCACCGCTACCGCCGCGGCGCCGGGCACTTGGCCAAAATGGGCAAGATGGGCGAACGGCGCCGCGTGGTGCGCGGCGCATCTTGCGCGGTGCAGCCTGCGATCGCGCCGGTTCAGGCGCTTTGGCCAGTCCAGCGCCGACGTCAGCCGGGTCGTAGCCTTTCGGAAACTCGTCCGGGCTGGCCGAGGCGAGGATTTTCGCGGTCAGCAAGGTGCTGTTCAAAGACAGCATCTGCTTCAATTTTTCGGCCCACAGCAGCGCCACCCCGGTCACGTGCGGCGCCGCCATGCTGGTGCCGTTCATGCTCATCCAGCCGCCCCCGATCTTGGCCGAGACGATATTGACTCCGGGCGCGGCAATATCAGCGCCGCTGTTCGAGAAGCTGGTCACCTCGAACAAGGCGCTGCCATCGGCACACGGTTGCAGCGCCCCCACTGAAATGAATCCTTCGGCATTCGCCGGCGGCGTCACGCCGACTTCGTACGCCGGGTTGATCTCGCGGTGGCTATCGTTGCCGGCGGAGGCGACGATGATAGTCGGATTGCCCCAGCTGTCGCCTTTCAACAGCGACGCCATCTTGTCGAACAGGTGCAAATTAGCCCGATACGATTCGAGCGCCAGCGCCAGCGCCATGTCTGGAGGATAGTCCTTCTCGAGGTTTTGCACGAGCAGCGGGTAGTTGATGCCGCAAGACATGGAAATGGCGTTGGCCCCGTTCGACACCGCCCAACTGATCGCATCCAGGATCTCCTTGCTGGAAATCGCTCCGCGCCGGCCAAAAATCTTGCCGATGAGTGCCGTCTCGACCCCGGGCGCCACCCCGACCCTGCCAAGGTTCGCGCCGCGGCCAAAAATAGTCCCTGCGCAATGCGTGCCGTGCCCCATGACATCGCCGTTGCCATCGCCGGTGAAGTCCTTTTCGATCAGGTTGACGTCGGCAAATGCCGGGTGGGTGCGGTCGATGCCGCTGTCGAGTATCGCCACTACCACTCCCTTGCCAGTGTATGGCGAAGTATGGGCGCCGACCGCTTTCACGCCCCAGGCAATGTTGCCGACACCAAAATCGACGTCCGAGCCAGGATTTACACTGCCGATGTGCATCATCGGAACGTTGGGCGCGATGCCGATGACGTCGGGATGCCTGGCTATTTCGGGAATGCGCGCACGTTCGATGTTTTCCATCTCGACCGATACTTCTTCGGGCATGCGCGGCGCCTGCGTCGTTGACGCCAGCGACGCGAGCACGGCGTCCAAATTGAAGGCGCCGCCACGCGTGCCCATGCCCGCGCCGGCAAGGTTGGGGAACAAGCGCGGCATGCTGGCTTTTTGCAGTGCCGCGCGCATGTCGATCAAATCGCTTGCAGGTCCGATGTAGGCGTCGCGCGTGGAATGCTGCTTGAGCCGCAAAATAATGTGTTCGCTTTTCATGATCATCCTTTGTGGATTTCACTCGTCGATTTCAATCGACAGGAACAGCGACCTGCAAAGCACGCAGCGTCACGCGGCGCGCTTGCCGCCGGGACTTGCGTGCGCACGACGTGGCGGATTTTTGGACGTGTTGAAGCCTGAGGTAGGCGTGCTAATTCGCCTTGTCTTACGCGATATCAAATGAAAGCGACAGGGTATATGCCCGCCATCAACACCGCGGCGCCGATGTTGAGGTTGAGGTTGGCAAGTCGTTGCGCGCCAGCGCCACCTGCCGCGCGACTTAAGTATCGAGCGTGAATTCGGTAAACGATGCGCCTTGCTCGGCCGGTTTGGCAGGCTCTTCTTGCGCCGGCGCGTGTTTGCTGTCGGGACCATTGTTGAGCAGCCACAGCAGGTTGGTGGCCGAGTCGGCATTCGCCAGCGCCTCTTCCTGCGTCACCAGGCCGCTCCTGACCAGCTGCAGCAGCGCCGCTTCGAACGTCTGCGACCCCGGCGAGAGGCTTTTCTCCATCGCTTCCTTGATCTCGCCGATGGCGCCTTGTTCGATCAGGTCGGCCACGTAGCGAGTGTTGACCATCACCTCCACCGCCGCCTGGCGGGTGCCGCCGGCGCTTGAGCGCACCAGACGCTGCGCGACGATCGCCTTGACCGCCGACGACAGGTCCTGCAGCAGCGCCGGGCGGTTGTCGATCGGGTAGAAGCTGATGATGCGGTTGAGCGCGTTGTAGCTGTTGTTGGCGTGCAGGGTGGCCAGCACCAGGTGGCCCGACTGCGCGTACGCCAGCGCCGCCGCCATGGTTTCCTTGTCGCGGATCTCGCCGATCAGGATGCAGTCGGGCGCCTGGCGCATCGAGTTGCGCAGCGCCGTGCTGAAGTCGAGCGCGTCGCTGCCGATCTCGCGCTGGTTGACGATCGACTTCTTGTTCTTGAACAGGTATTCGATCGGGTCTTCCAAGGTCAGGATGTGGCCGGCGCGCAGTTCGTTGCGCTGGTCCAGCATCGCGGCGATGGTGGTCGACTTGCCCGAGCCGGTGGCGCCCACCAGCAGCAGCAGGCCGCGCTTTTCCATGATCAGTTCGGACAGGATGGCCGGCAGCCCGAGCTCGCCGAGCGCCGGGATGTTGGCCGGCACGAAGCGAAACACCGCCGAGATCGAGCCGCGCTGGCGGAACGCCGACAGCCGGAAGCGCCCCAGGTTGGCCACCGAGATGCCCATGTTGAGCTCGTTGGTGCGCCGCAGTTCGTCCATTTGCTCGGCCGTGGCCACTTCGGCCAGCAGCGCGACGATGTTGTCCGGCTCGAGCTTGGTCTGGTTGATCGGGATCAGGTTGCCGTTGATCTTGATGTGCACCGGCGAATTGACGGCGAAGAACATGTCCGACGCGTTCTTTTCCTTCATCAGCTGGAACAAGCGGTCCATCGCCATGGTCTTCTCCGGTGTGCGGTGCAGGGTACGGGTCAGAGGCTGAGAGTTTTTCGGGCGTGCCAGAGCAGCGCGCCAGAAGGTGGCCGATCGAGGCGCAAAGCACAGCCATAGCTCGGGCTATGGCGAGCATTTGCAACGACGAGCGGGCGCATTCTGGTGTGATGAGCGGGCATGATCGAAAGACTCTCAGCCTCTCAGATGCCGCGCAGCAGTTCGTTGATGCTGGTCTTCGAACGCGTCTTGGCGTCGACCCGCTTGACGATGACGGCGCAATACAGGCTGTACTTGCCGTCGTCGGACGGCAGGTTGCCCGACACCACCACTGAGCCGGCCGGGATGCGCCCGTACGTCACTTCGCCGCTGGCGCGGTCGTAGATCTTGGTCGACTGGCCGATGTAGACGCCCATCGAGATGACCGAGTTTTCCTCGACGATGACGCCTTCGACGACTTCGGAGCGCGCGCCGATGAAGCAGTTGTCTTCGATGATGGTCGGATTGGCCTGCATCGGTTCGAGCACGCCGCCGATGCCGACGCCGCCGGACAAGTGGACGTTCTTGCCGATCTGCGCGCACGAACCGACCGTGGCCCAGGCGTCGACCATGGTGCCTTCGTCGACGAAGGCGCCGATGTTGACGAACGACGGCATCAGCACGACGTTCTTGGCGATGAAGCTGCCGCGCCGCGCGACCGCGCCGGGCACCACGCGGAAACCGCCGCGGGCGAAATCGTCAGCCGTGTAACCGGCGAACTTGCCGGGCACCTTGTCGTAGAAGCGCAGCGCGTCGCCGGCGTCCATGACGCTGTTGTTCTCGAGGCGGAACGACAGCAGCACGGCTTTCTTGAGCCACTGGTTGACGACCCAGTCGGCGCCGGTTTTCTGCGCCACGCGCAGCGAGCCGTCGTCAAGGCCGGCGATCACGTGGGCGACCGCGTCGCGCAGTTCGGCGCTGCCGTTGGCCGGGGTGATGTCGGCGCGTTGTTCCCAGGCCGTGTCGATGATGTTCTGCAGTTGTTGGGTCATGATGTCTTTCAGGATGCTTGGAGGGAGATGGCGGTGCAAAACTGGACGATGCGCTGGGCCGCTTCGAGCACTTCGTCGACTTCGGCCACGAGCGCCATGCGCACGCGGTGCTCGCCCGGGTTGACGCCGTGCGCGGGCCGCGCCAGGTAACTGCCGGGCAGTACGGTGACATTGTATTCGGCATACAGGCGGCGGGCAAATTCGGTGTCCGACAGGCCGCTGCGGCGCACGTCGGCCCACAGATAGAAGCCGGCGTCGGGCAGTTCGACCTCGAGCACCTGGCGCAGCAGCGGCGTCGCCAGGGCGAATTTTTCCTTGTACTTGGCGCGGTTTTCGGCCACGTGCGTCTCGTCGCCCCACGCCGCGATCGAGGCCGCCTGCACCGGCGGCGACATCGCGCCGCCGCAGTAGGTGCGGTAGAGCAGGAATTTTTTCAGGATGGCCGGGTCGCCGGCGACGAAGCCGGAGCGCATGCCGGGCACGTTGGAGCGCTTCGACAGGCTGGAAAACACCACCAGCTGGCGGTACGGCCGCTCGCCGCCGCTGCGCCCGAGCTGGTGCGCCGCCTCGAGCGCGCCGAGCGGCGCCGCGCTGGTGTGATAGATCTCGGAATAGCATTCGTCGGCGGCGATCACGAAGCCGTACTGGTCGGCCAGCGCGAACAGCTGGCGCCAGTCGTCGAGCGACAAGGTGGCGCCGGTCGGGTTGCCCGGCGTGCACAGGTAAAGCAGCTGCACGCGCTCCCACACCGCGGCCGGCACCTTGCCGTAGTCGCAGGCGAAATTGCGGGCCGGCTCGGAGTTGACGAAATAGGTGTCGGCGCCGGCCAGGTAGGCGGCCCCTTCGTAGATCTGGTAGAACGGATTCGGGCAGATCACCAGCGGCTGTTTGGACGCGTCGACGACACAGTGGGCGATGCCGAACAGCGCCTCGCGCGAACCGTTCACCGGCAGCACCTGGGTGGCCGGATCGAGCGGCGGCACGCCGTAGCGGCGCTCGAGCCAGCCGGCGATGGCGGCGCGCAGCGGTTCGCCGCCGATGGTGCTCGGATAGTGCGCCAGGCCCTGCAGGTTGTGGATCAGGGCTTTCTGGATGAACGCCGGCGTCGGGTGCTTCGGCTCGCCCATGCCGAGGCTGATGGCGGCATAGTGCGCATTCGGCGTCACCTCGGCGAACAGGTGGCGCAGCTTTTCGAACGGGTAGGGGTGCAGTTTTTCGAGGTGTGGATTCACGGCGGTACCAGGGTTAGCGTGGTGCGACATAGCAGCGCCATTATAGCGCCGATAGGCTTAGGCGGCCTGCTCCCGCCAGGCGCCCGGATTGACTCCGCTCCACTCCTTGAACGCATGGCTGAACGCGCTCTGTTCCTGGTAGCCGAGCAGGAAGGCGATGTCGACCAGCGACAGGCCGGGCCGGCGCAGATAGTCGGTGGCCAGCGCGTGGCGCGCGCGGTCGAGCACCTGCTGGAAGCTGGTGCCGGCGCCGCTCAGTTTGCGCTGCAGGGTGCGCGGCGTCAGCTTCAGGTCGGCGGCGATGAAGGCGAGGCAGACGCGGTCGTGCGCCAGGTTCTGGATGATCGCCGCGTGCGCCAGTGCGACGATGCCGGCACCGGTACCGGCGCCGTCGCCGCCGCGCCGCGCCAGCAGCTGCTCGGCGTGCTGGCGCAGCACCGGGTACAGGCCGACGTCGGCATTCGGCACCGGCCAGGCCAGCAGGGAGGCGTCGAAGGTGGCCGCGTGGGTGGCTGCGCCGAACACCGGCATCACGCCGAATATGCGCTGGTACTCGGCGCCGTCGGCCTCCAGCGGGTGGCCGAACGCCATCTGCGAGGCCGGCAGCGCGGCGCCGGCCAGCCAGGCGCTGAACACGCGGATGCCGGCGAACACGCTCTCGGCCAGGTGGCGGCTGGCGGCCGGATAATTGCTGATCCATTCGTACTGCGCGTCGGCGCCGTCGAGGTGCAGGGCGGAGCGTCCGAGGTCGTGCGCCAGCTGCTCGTAGCGCAAGGTCTGCTGGAACACCTGGGCGAAGTCGCGGCACGACAGCAGGATCAGGCCATACACGCTGTAGGTGCCGAGCTTGACGCGCTCGCCCACGTGCAGGCCGAAGTGCGGATCGTCGGCCAGCTCGGCACCGACCGCCAGCAGCCTGACGTAGTCGCCGGCGGCCAGCGTATCGGGCGCCGCGCACAGCGCGCCGTCGGCCAGGCCGGCCGCGCGCGCCAGGCTGGCCGCGCTGACGCCGCGCGCCGCCGCCGCTTCGAGCAGGGGCTGCAGATACGAGCCGGTGACGCGCCGCGCGTCAGCGCCGGCTGGCATGTTTGAGCAAGGTGTTGTCATGAAATCGCAAGACGCCGGGTCGGACGGCAGCTAACCTGAATGACTTTTGAGTATAACGGGAAAACGCAGATGAAACGGTGGAACGGCTGGGGTGACGACACGATTCATTTTGAGCTCGGCGCCGATGCGCTGGCCTTCCTGGCCGAGCGCATCGGGGCTGGCAGCGCGCCGGCCGATGCGACGTTCGCCCAGGCCTGCGCGGCGATCGCGCCGAGCCGGCTGGCGCCGCACCGGCTGGTCGACACCGGCGCCGAGGCGCGCGCCCGCCACGCGCACGGCCACAGCCTGCCGGACTGGCTGCGGCTGCGCTACGGCCGGCTCGGCACGGTGCCCGACGGCGTCGCCTGGCCGGCGTGCGCCGACGAGGTGCGCGAGCTGCTCGCCTTCGCCGCCGCCGCCGGCGCCATCGTGATCCCGTACGGCGGCGGCACCAGCGTGGCCGGCCACCTGAGCGCGCCGGCCGGCGCGGCGCCGGTGCTCAGCCTGGACACCACCCGGCTGCGCGCCATGACCAACCTGGACCGCGACGCCCAGCTGGCCACCTTCGGCGCCGGCGTGCTCGGCCCGGACCTCGAAGCACAGCTGCGCGCGCACGGCTACACGCTGGGCCACTTCCCGCAATCGTTCGAATACTCCACCCTGGGCGGCTGGGTGGTGACGCGCTCGTCGGGCCAGCAATCGCTGCGCTACGGCCGCATCGAGCAGCTGTTCGCCGGCGGACGCGTCGAAACGCCGGCCGGCACGCTCGACCTGCCGACCTTTCCGGCGTCGGCCGCCGGCACCGACCTGCGCGAAATGGTGCTCGGCTCGGAAGGGCGCATCGGCGTACTGACCGAGGCCACCGTGCGCGTCACCAGGCTGCCGCAACAGGAAGCGTTCCACGCGGTGTTCTTCAAGGACTGGGATGCGGCCCGCGATGCCGTGCGCGAGGTGGCGCAGGCGCGCCTGCCGCTGTCGCTGCTGCGTTTGTCGAATCCGCTCGAGACGCAGACCATGCTGGCGCTGGCCGGCCACAAAAGGCGGGTCGGCGTGCTCGAAACCTACCTGCGCTGGCGTGGCTGCGGCTTTGGCAAATGCATGCTGATGATCGGCGCCAGCGGCGCCCACGGCGCGGTGGCGCGGGCGGTGGCCGGCGCGCTGGCGATCGCGCGCGGCCACGGCGGCGTGCATGTCGGGCGCGCGATGGGCGAAAAATGGAAGCAGAACCGCTTTCGCAACGTCTACCTGCGCAATGCCGCGTGGGCGCACGGCTACGCCATCGACACCGCCGAAACCGCGGTCGACTGGGCCGGCGTGACGCCGATGATGCAGGCGATGGAGCAGGGCGCAACCGCGGCGCTGGCCGCGCACGGCGAGCGGGTGCACGCCTACACCCACCTGTCGCACCTGTATTCGCAGGGCGCCAGCGTGTACAGCACCTTTGTCTACCGCCTGTCGGGCGACTACCAGCAGGACCTGGCGCGCTGGCAGTCGCTCAAGCAGGCGGTGTCGGGCGCGGTGGTGGGCAACGGCGGCACCATCAGCCACCAGCACGGCGTCGGCACCGACCACGCGCCGTACCTGGCGGCCGAAAAGGGCGCGCTCGGCATCGGCGCGATGCAGGCGCTGTTTCGCCACTTCGATCCGGACGGGCGCATGAATCCCGGGAAGCTGGTTCCATGACGGCGCACTGGCAAGCCGGCTGGCGCGCGCAGCTGCCCGCGCTGTTCGCGCGCGAGTGGGATGTGCTGATCGTCGGCGGCGGCATCACCGGCGCCGGCATCCTGCTCGAAGCGGCGCGGCGCGGGCTGAAGGCGCTGCTGGTCGAGCAGCGCGACTTCGCCTGGGGCACCTCGAGCCGCTCGTCGAAGCTGGTGCACGGCGGCTTGCGCTACCTGAAGGAGGGCCAGCTGGGGCTGATGCGCGAATCGGTGCACGCGCGCGAAGCGCTGCTGCGCGAGGCGCCCGGCCTGGTTCAGGAGCAGTCGTTCGCGTTCGGCGATTACGCCGGCCGCAAACCCGGCCGCGCCAGCTTCCTGGTCGGGCTGGCGATCTACGACCTGATGGCCGGGCGGCGCGAGCGCCATTACGTCGGCGCCGACGCATTCTGCATGCTGGCGCCGAACGTGCGGCGCGCCGGCCTGCGCGGCGGCATCCGCTACACCGACGCCAAGACCGACGACGCGCGCCTGGTGTTGCGCGTGCTGCAGGAGGCGCAGGCGCACGGCGGCGTGGCGGTCAACTACATGGCCGTCAAGTCGCTGCTGCGCGCTGGCGGCAAGGTGTGCGGCGCGCAGCTCGGCGACGGCAGCGCGGTGCGCGCGCGGCTGGTGATCAACGCCACCGGCGCCTGGGCCGACGCATTGCGCGCGCAGTCGGGCGCGGCGCCGCGCCTGCGCCCGCTGCGCGGCAGCCACCTGGTGCTGCCGGCCTGGCGCCTGCCGCTGTCGCAGGCGATCAGCCTGATGCACCCGGCCGACGGCCGCCCGGTGTTCGCCTTTCCGTGGGAGGGCGTGACCCTGGTCGGCACCACCGACGTCGACCACGCCGGCGGCATGGCGCAGGAGGCGGCCATCACGCATGCGGAGCTGGACTACCTGATGGATGCGCTGCGCTTCCAGTTTCCGCAGCAGGCGCTGATGGAGGCCGACATCATCGCCACCTACGCCGGCGTGCGCGCGGTGATCGCCAGCGGCGACGGCGATCCGTCGAAGGCGGCGCGCGACCATGCGGTATGGGTCGACGACGGCCTGCTGACGGTCACCGGCGGCAAGCTGACCACCTTCGGCGCCATCGCGCTCGACGCGCTCAGGCACGCCAGGGCGCTGCTGCCCGGCTGGCACGACGACCTCGCTGCCAGGGCGCTGTTCGCCGCGCCGCCGGCGGTGGCGCCGCGCGCGCGGCTGAAGGGCGCCGCGCTGGCGCGCCTTTTGGGACGCCACGGTGCGCACACGCCGGCGCTGATCGCCGCGGCGCGCGACGGCGAACTCGAAGCGATCGCCGGCACCGAGACGCTGTGGGCCGAACTGCGCTGGGCGGCGCGCTGCGAGGCGGTGTTGCGGCTCGAAGACCTGCTGCTGCGGCGCACCCGGCTCGGGCTGCAGCTGCGCGGCGGCGGCGCCGCCGTGATGGCGCGCATCCGCGCCACCTGCCAGGGCGAACTTGGCTGGTCCGACCCGCGCTGGGATGCCGAAGTGGCGGCCTATCTGGCATTATGGAAAACGCACTACAGCCTGCCGACAGCGCCGGCCTGACAACCAACCGACCCCGAGAGACATGTCCGAACCCACCATCCTCGCCATCGACAATGGCACCCAGAGCGTGCGCGCCATTTTGTTCGACCTGGCCGGCAACATCGTCGCCAAGTCGCAGATCCACCTTCAGGCCTACTATTCCGACCATCCCGGCTGGGCCGAACACGACCCGGAAGACTACTGGCAGGCGGTGTGCAAGGCGTGCCTGGGCTTGTGGGACCAGCCGGGCGTCGACAAGGGCGCCGTGCGCGGCGTGGCGGTGACGACCCAGCGCGGCACGGTGATCAACCTCGACGCGCACGGCCAGCCGCTGCGCGCGGCCATCACCTGGCTCGACCAGCGTTGCACCGACCAGCTGCCGCCGATGGCGCCGTGGTGGAACGCGGCGTTCCGGCTGGCGCGCGTGAAAGGCACCATCGACTACTTCCGCAGCCAGGCCGAGATCAACTGGATCAAGGCCGAGCAGCGCGACATCTGGCAGCGCACCGACAAGTTCCTGCTGCTGTCGGGCTACCTGAACTACCGGCTATGCGGGCGCTTCGTCGATTCGACCGGTTCGCAGGTGGCGTACGTGCCGTTCGATTACAAGGCGCACCGCTGGGCCGGCAAGCGCGACTGGAAATGGCAGGCGCTGGCGATCACGCCGGCGATGCTGCCCGAACTGGTCGCGCCGGGCACGCTGATCGGCACCATCGACGCCGCCGTCGCCGCCCGCACCGGCATCTTGCAGGGCACGCCGCTGCTGGCCGCCGCCGCCGACAAGGCCTGCGAGGTGCTCGGCGCCGGCTGCATCGAGCCGCATGTCGGCTGCCTCAGTTACGGCACCACCGCCACCATCAACACCACCGGCAAGAAGTACGTCGAGGTGACGCCGTTCATTCCGCCCTATCCGGCGGCGATCCCGGGCGCCTACAGTACCGAGGTGCAGATCTTCCGAGGCTACTGGATGGTGAACTGGTTCAAGGAGCAGTTCGGCCACCCCGAGCAGTCGCGCGCGCTGGCCGAGGACGTCGCCCCCGAGCAGTTGTTCGACGAACTGGTGACGGCGGTGCCGCCGGGTGCGATGGGGCTGATGCTGCAGCCGTACTGGACGCCCGGGATCAAGGTGCCGGGGCCGGAGGCGAAGGGCGCCATCATCGGCTTCGGCGACGTGCACACGCGCGCGCACGTGTACCGCGCGATCCTCGAAGGGCTGGCGTATGCGCTGCGCGAGGGCAAGGAGCGCATCGAGCAGCGCAGCGGCGTGCCGATCACGCAGCTGCGGGTGTCCGGCGGCGGCTCGCAAAGCGACGCGGCGATGCAGCTGACGGCCGACATTTTCGGCCTGCCGACGGCCCGCCCGCACGTCTACGAAACATCGGCGCTGGGAGCGGCGATCGACGCCGCGGTGGGCCTCGGCCTGCACGCCGATTTCCCGACCGCGATCGCGGCGATGACGCGGGTGGGGCGGGTGTTCGAGCCGATCGCCGTCAACCAGGCCATGTACGAGCGCCTGTACCGGCAGGTGTACCGCAAGATGTACGCGCGGCTGCAGCCGATGTACCGGCAGATCGCCGAGATCACCGGCTATCCGAAGGCCGGTTAGAGCAGCATCATCGACTTGATCGTTTCCCATGCCTCGCCGCCGTGGCGGATCGCGCGCACCTGGTTGCGGCCGGCCTCCTTGGCCGCGTACATCATGCGGTCGGCGGCGACGAAGAACTGCTCGATGCGGTCCAGCTGGGCCGGCACGATGGTGGCCACGCCGACGCTGACGGTGAGCCAAGCGCTGGTGGGCGAGCGCGGATGCGGCAGGTGCAGCGATTCGACCAGTGCGCGGATCGACTCGGCCAGCACGACGGCGGTGTCGTGGCCGGTTTCGGCGAACAGCAGGACGAACTCCTCGCCGCCGTAGCGTGCCGCCAGGTCGGTGGTGCGCAGCGCGCGCGACTGCAGCGCGGCGGCCACCTGTTGCAGGCACTGGTCGCCGGCGGCGTGGCCGAGCGTGTCGTTGTACAGCTTGAAGTGGTCGACATCGAGCACGATCAGCGACAGCGGCTGGCCGCTGCGCATGGCGCGCAGCCATTCGTTTTCGAGGAAAGTGTCGAAGCGGCGCCGGTTGGCCAGCTGGGTCAGCTGGTCGACCATGGCGGCATGCTGGAGCGCCGTCTCGGACTGCTTGTGGTGGGTGATGTCGTGCAGCAGGCCGATGAACAGCTGCTCGCCGGAGACCATCGGCGTGACCGTCAGGTCCATCGCGCGCTGGGCGCCGTCGCACTGGCGGATCAGCACTTCGCGCGCGCCGCCCTGGTGCACGGCGGCCGGCTCGAGCGCGCAGGCGGCGAAGTAGTCGAGATACTCGTGCGCCAAGCTAGCGCCGAGCAGGTCCGGCAGCGCATGGCCGGCCAGTTGGTCCGGCCCGTAGCCGAGGTAGCGTTCGCAGGCCGGGTTGCTGTACTGGATGCGCCCGCCGGCCTCGATGATCATCAGGCCTTCCTCCATGCCGTGGACGATCATGCGCAGGCGGTCGGCCTGCTCCTTCTGGGCCTCGGCGTTGTTGCGCATCTGCAGCTGGGCGCGCACGCGGGCGCACACCTCGGCCATCCGCAACGGCTTGCCGATGTAGTCGACGGCGCCGATGTCGAAGCCGGCCACGATGTCGTCGGTGTCGGTCCTGGCGCTCATGAAGATGACCGGGATGCGCGCGGTGGCCGCCTGCTCCTTGAGCTGGCGGCACGTTTCGAAGCCATCCATGCCGGGCATGACGACGTCAAGCAGGATCAGGTCGGGGCGTACCCGCTGGGCGATCGACAGGGCGCGCTCGCCGGTGGTGGCGACGAAGGTCTGGTAGCCCTGCTGCGTCATCATAGTGCGCAGCATGCCCAGATTGGCCGGCGCGTCGTCGACGATCAGGATGGCCGGATTGCGCGCGACTGGGGAAAATGGCGAAGCGGAGAGGTTCATGCGTCAAAATGATACGCCCTAGTCATCTTTTGGGGGAATAAATGTTGCCCTTAAGTTAGTATTATTTGTTGTAGCGATGCAACCGTTGGTTTTGCGAAAGCGTTGACAGTCGGGGGCGAAAAATGCCTGGCCGGTCCGATCGGGCGCGGGCCGCGGCGGGCGGGCGCGGCGTGCGCCCGCCCGCCGCGGGCTGGATCAGACCAGGGCGGCGATCAGCTTGCCGAGAATGGCGATGCCCTCGCGGATGCGGGCGGGCGAGACGGTGACGAACGACAGGCGCAAGGTATTGGTCGCCGGCTGGTTGGCGTAGAACGGCGCGCCGGGCACGAAGGCGACGCGGGCGGCGATCGCCTGGTCGAGCAGTTGCATGGCGTCGATGTGCGGCGGCAGGGTGACCCAGATGAACATGCCGCCTTCCGGGCGGGTCCAGCTGACGCCGGCCGGGAAGCACTGCGCCATCGCATCGAGCATGGCCTGGCACTGGTTGGCATACAGGGTGCGGATGGTGGGGATGTGGCGCTCGAGGAAGCCGTCCTTGATCACTTCATGCACCGCCATTTGGGTCAGCTGGGCGGTGTGCAGGTCGGCCGCCTGCTTGGCCAGTTCGAGGCGGCGCAGCAGCGGCAGCGGCGCGACCACGTAGCCGAGGCGGATGCCGGGCGTGAGCACCTTCGAGAACGAACCCATGTAAATGACGCCGCCCGGGTTCATGTTCAGCATTTTGGGGAACGGCTCGCCCTTGTAGCTGAGTGCGCCGTAGGGATCGTCCTCGATCAGCGGCAGGTTGTGGCGCGCGCAGGTGTCGACCAGTTCGGCGCGCCGTTCGACCGACAGGCTGCGGCCGGTCGGGTTCTGGAAGTTCGGCAGCGCGTACAGCATGCGCGCGCCGTCGATGACCGGCTCGATCGAGGCCGGCACCAGGCCATGCTCGTCGGTGGCGACCGAGGCGAACACCGGGCGGTAGACCGAGAACGCCTGCAGCGCGCCGAGGTAGCTGGGGGTCTCGACCAGCACGCGGCTGCCCTCGTCGATCAGCACCTTGCCGATCAGGTCGAGCGCCTGCTGCGAGCCGGACGTCATCAGCACCTGTTCGGGGGCGATGGTGCAGCCGGCGGTCGAGAGCGAATCGGCGATCCACGCGCGCAGCGGCGGGAAGCCGTCGGTGGGGCCGTACTGCAGCGCCACCTTGCCGCTGTCGGTGAGCACCTTGTCGAACGCCGCCTTCATTTCCGCGACCGGGAAGGTGTCCGACGACGGCAGGCCGCCGGCGAACGAGATGATCTCCGGGCGCTGGGTGATTTTCAGGATTTCGCGGATGAACGAGCTTTGCATGTGCGCGGCGCGTTCGGCGAAGTGCCAGGTGATCGGGGTTGGATGGACAGGTTTCATGAGCTCTCACTAAGAAGGCGGCCGCGCGGGTGGCGGGCCATTAAACAGCGCCGGGTAGGCGGCTGCGGCAAAGGCGGCGCTGGATAAGCGCCGGCCGGAAGCGGTCGCGCGGGCGCGGCGGGCGCGCGCACGGGCAGGGTGGTCAGGCCACTTCGACGATCATTTCGATCTCGACGCAGGCGCCGCGCGGGATCTGGGCCACGCCGAAGGCCGAGCGGGCGTGCTTGCCGGCGTCGCCGAACAGTTCGCCCAGCAGTTCGGAGGCGCCGTTGGTGACCAGGTGCTGGTCGGTGAAGTCGGGGGTCGAGTTCACCAGGCTCATCAGTTTGACGATACGGGTGACGCGGTTCAGGTCGCCGCCGCAGGCCTCTTGCAAGGTGCCGACCAGGTCGATGGCGATGGCGCGCGCGGCCTGCTGGCCCTGTTCGGTGGTGACGTCCTTGCCCAGTTGGCCGGCGTTCGGCGAGCCGTCGGCGTGCTTGGCGATATGGCCCGAGATAAAGATCAGGTTACCGGTCTGGACATACATCACATAGGCGGCGACGGGCGCTGCCGGCGGCGACAAAGTGATGTTGAGTTCTTCGAGTTTTTGGTAGATGGCCATGACGATCCCGGAATTTTGTAAATGAAAGGCAGTATTGTACGTCCACGCCGCGCCGCCGGCACTCCCGACTTGGGGTCAGGTCTGACAATCGGACATTTTGCGGGGGTCAGGTCTGACATTCGGACAAAAAGCTGGGGTCAGGTCTGACAATCGGACATTTTCTCGTCAAGATTATCGCCACAGTCCGCTTCGCGGCTGCGGGAGCGGGCCCGGCAGCGTCGGTTCGCCGCTGTTGAGGCTGTCGAAATGTCCGATTGTCAGACCTGACCCCACCAAGATGTCCGATTGTCAGACCTGACCCCACCAAAATGTCCGAATGTCAGACCTGACCCCAGCTCTTGAAATCGTGTTGATAGTCCCAATCTTGCAACAATCCGTTCAACCGTCCTACAAGAGGAAAACAAATGGCCGTCGCCGAAAAAGAAACCCTTGGCTTTCAAGCTGAAGTGAAGCAGTTGCTGCAATTGATGATCCACTCCCTGTATTCGAACAAGGAAATCTTCTTGCGCGAGCTGATCTCGAACGCGTCCGATGCCGCCGACAAGCTGCGCTTCGAAGCAATTAATAACGATGCGCTGTATGGCAACGACCATGAGTTGAAAATCTCGGTCGCCTTCGACAAGGACGCCCGTACCATCACCATCTCCGACAACGGCATCGGCATGAGCCGCGATGAGGTCATCTCGCACCTCGGTACCATCGCCAAATCAGGCACCAAGGAGTTCTTCGGCAAGCTGTCCGGCGACCAGCAGGCCGACGCGGCCCTGATCGGCCAGTTCGGCGTCGGCTTCTATTCGGGCTTCATCGTGGCTGATAAAATTACCGTCAATACGCGCCGCGCCGGCGCGCCTGCCACCGACGGCGTGCGCTGGGAATCGGCCGGCGAGGGCGACTACAGCGTCGAGCCGATCGAGAAGACCAACCGCGGCACCGACGTCGTGCTGCACCTGCGCGAGGGCGAAGACGAGCTGCTGTCGGCCTGGAAGCTGAAGTCGATCATCCGCAAGTACTCCGACCATATCTCGCTGCCGATCGTGATGCAGAAAGACGAGTGGGACGCCGAGAAGAACGCCACCGTGCTGAAAGACGAATTCGAGACCGTCAACCAGGCCAGCGCCCTGTGGGCCCGCAACAAGGCCGACGTTACGCCCGAAATGTACGACGAATTCTACAAGCACGTCTCGCACGACTTCCAGCCGCCGCTCACCTTCACCCACAACCGGGTCGAGGGCCGCAGCGAATACACCCAGCTGCTGTACGTGCCGAGCCACGCGCCGTTCGATCTGTGGGACCGCAACAAGCGCGGCGGCATCAAGCTGTACGTCAAGCGCGTCTTCATCATGGACGACGCCGAGCAGCTGATGCCGGCCTACCTGCGCTTCATCAAGGGCGTGATCGATTCGAACGACCTGCCGCTGAACGTCTCGCGCGAGATCTTGCAGGAGTCGCGCGACGTCAAGGTGATCCGCGAAGGCTCGACCAAGCGCGTGCTCGGCATGCTCGAGGAACTGGCCAACTCGGATGAGCAGGAGAGGAAGGACAAGTACGTCACCTTCTGGAAGGAGTTCGGCCAGGTGCTCAAGGAAGGCATCGGCGAGGACGCCACCAACAAGGACCGCATCGCCAAGCTGCTGCGCTTCGCCTCGACCGCCACCGACAGCGGCGACCAGAACACCTCGCTGGCCGACTACATCGGCCGCATGAAGGAAGGCCAGGAGAAGATCTACTACGTCGCCGGCGATAACTTCACCGCCGCCAAGAACAGCCCACACCTCGAGATCTTCCGCAAGAAGGGCGTCGAAGTGCTGCTGATGACCGACCGCGTCGATGAGTGGATGCTGTCGTTCCTGACCGAATTCGACGGCAAGGAGCTGGTGTCGGTGGCCAAGGGCGGCCTCGACCTGGGCGGCCTGGAAGACGAGGCCGAGAAGAAGGAGCACGAGGAGACCGAGTCCTCGTACAAGGAGCTGGTCGAGAAGATGAAGGCGGCGCTGGGCGACAAGGCGAAGGACGTGCGCGTCACGTTCCGCCTGACCGACTCGCCGGCCTGCCTGGTGGCGGACGAGAACGAGTTGTCGGGCAACCTGCTGCGCA
>JARXKM010000227.1:6247-8055 GCA_030272785.1 Pseudomonadota bacterium | reverse complement strand
ACCACGCTGCCGATGATCTACATGCCCGACGCCATCCGCGCCACCATCGAACTGATGGACGCGCCGGCCGCCCGGGTCGCCATCCGCTCGTCCTACAACGTCGCCGGCCTGTCGTTCAATCCGCGCGAACTGGCCGCCGCCATCGCCGCCGCGCTGCCCGGCTTCGCCATCACCTACCAGCCCGACAGCCGCCAGGCGATCGCCGCTACCTGGCCGCACAGCCTGGACGACAGCGTCGCCGCCGCCGACTGGGGCTGGCAGGCGCGCATCGGCCTCGAACAGCTGGTCGCCGACATGCTCGCCAATGTCGACGTCGGCATCAGCCAGGCCGCCTGACCGGCGCCGCAGAATAGAAAATACAAGCAGGAGACACTGATGGACATGAGCGTATTCGACCTTTTCAAAATCGGCATCGGGCCGTCCAGTTCCCACACGGTCGGGCCGATGGTCGCCGCGCGCCGTTTCCTGCTCGACTGCGGCCCGCTCGCGGCGGCGGTCGGCGTCGAGGTGGCGCTGTATGGCTCGCTGGCGCTGACCGGCATCGGCCACGCCACCGACAAGGCCATCATCCTCGGCCTGATGGGCGAGACGCCGCAGGGCGTCGACCCGGACGCCGTCGACGACCTGCTGGCCGAAGTCGAACTCGATGGCGCGCTGCGCCTGCTGGGCGAACAGGAAGTACCGTTCAGCGCCAAGACCGGCTTGCTGTGGCACCGCGGCGCGTCGCTGCCCGAGCATCCGAACGGCATGCGCTTTACCCTCAAGCTGGCCGACGGCAGCGTCATCGAGCGTGTGTTCTATTCGATCGGCGGCGGCTTCATTCATGCGGCCGGCGAATCGCAGGCGCGCCAGAGCGGCGCCGGCGCGGCGACGATCCCGTATCCGTTCGACACGATGGACCAGCTGTTGGCGCATGGCCAGGCCAGCGGCCTGTCGATTCCGCAGATGATGCGCGCCAACGAGCGTGCCCACATGAGCGACGAACAGCTCGACGCCGGCATCGACACCATCTGGCAGGTGATGCGCGACTGTATCGCCCACGGCCTGGTCACCGGCGGCCAGCTGCCCGGCGGCCTGAACGTCAAGCGCCGCGCCGCCAACCTGTGGCGCCAGGCGCAAGAGGCGAAGAACGGCGCCAACCGCGCCAACGACCTGCCGCACGACGCCGTGCACCAGGTCAGCCTGTATGCGATGGCGGTCAACGAGGAAAACGCCGCCGGCGGGCGCGTCGTGACGGCGCCCACCAACGGCGCGGCCGGCATCATCCCGGCGGTGCTGCGCTACTACGCGGAAGACTGCCGGCCCAGCGATCCGGTCAAGGGCGTGCGCGAATTCATGCTCACGTCGGCGGCGATCGGCATGTTGTGCAAGAAGAACGCGTCGATCTCGGGTGCCGAAATCGGCTGCCAGGGCGAAGTCGGCGTTGCCTGCGCGATGGCGGCGGCAGGCCTGGTGGCAGCGCTCGGCGGCAGCAACGAGCAGATCGAGAACGCCGCCGAAATCGGCATCGAGCACCACCTCGGCATGACGTGCGATCCGATCGGCGGTCTGGTGCAGATTCCCTGCATCGAGCGCAACGGCATGGGGGCGATCAAGGCGATTACCGCCGCATCGCTGGCCCTGAAGGGCGACGGCACCCACTTTGTCAGCCTCGACGAAGTGATCGAGACGATGCGCCAGACCGGCGCCGACATGCAGGACAAGTACAAGGAAACGTCGTTGGGTGGGCTGGCGATCCACGTCATCACGGTCAACCACGCCGCTTGTTAATCACACTATTTAATCACACTATTTAATCACCCTCTTTA
>JARXKM010000227.1:0-6147 GCA_030272785.1 Pseudomonadota bacterium | reverse complement strand
TTTACTACATCTTCGTAGCGGGTCTGACCATACAGGTCAGACCACAAACAGGCCGACAAAGTTCGGCGGAATCGCACATTGCGTCACTGGCGAGACCACGCCGCCCAAAAAAACCCCGGTCGCACTATAATATCCGCTCGATCGCAGCGAAAACCGGATTTTCTACTGTATGCAATACATCTCCACCCGCGCCACCTCGGCAACACAACCGGAGCAATTCTCCCATATCCTCCTCGGCGGCCTGGCCCCGGACGGCGGCCTGTACCTGCCGGCGGAGTATCCGCAGGTGAGCGGCGCAGAGCTCGATGCCTGGCGCGCGCTGTCGTACGCGGATCTGGCCTACGAGGTGCTCAAGAAGTTCGCCACCGACATCCCGGACGCCGACCTGAAGGCGCTCACCAGCAAGACCTACACGCCCGAGGTCTACTGCAACGCGCGCGCCGCCGAATCGGCCGCGGCGATCACGCCGCTGCGCGTGCTCGAACGCGAAGGCGGCAAGACGCTGCTGCTGCAGGCGCTGTCGAATGGTCCGACCTTGGCGTTCAAGGACATGGCGATGCAACTGCTCGGCAACTTGTTCGAATACGCGCTGGCGCAAGACGGCGCCGAACTCAATATCTTCGGCGCCACCTCCGGCGACACCGGCAGCGCCGCCGAATACGCGATGCGCGGCAAGCAGGGCATCCGCGTGTTCATGCTCTCGCCGCACAAGAAGATGAGCGCATTCCAGACCGCGCAGATGTTCAGCCTGCAGGACCCGAACATCATCAACATCGCCGTTGACGGCGTGTTCGACGACTGCCAGGACATGGTCAAGGCGGTGTCGAACGACCTGCCGTTCAAGGCCCGGCAGAAGATCGGCACGGTCAATTCGATCAACTGGGCGCGCGTCGTCGCGCAGGTGGTGTACTACTTCCGCGGCTACCTGGCGGCGACCACCGACAACAGCCAGAAGGTGTCATTCACGGTGCCGTCGGGGAACTTCGGCAATATCTGCGCCGGCCACATCGCCCGCATGATGGGCCTGCCGATCGACAAACTGGTCGCCGCCACCAATGAAAACGACGTGCTCGACGAATTTTTCCGCACCGGCGTGTATCGCGTGCGCAAGTCGGCCGAGACGTACCACACCAGCAGCCCGTCGATGGACATCTCGAAGGCGTCGAACTTCGAGCGCTTCGTCTATGATCTGGTGGGACGCGACCCACAGCGCGTGCGCGCGCTGTTCGAGAAGGTCGAGAGCGAGGGCGGCTTCGACCTGTCGGGCCACTTCGGCAGCGACGGCGACGAGTGGGCGCTGGTCAAGCACTACGGCTTCGAGTCCGGCAAATCGACCCACCAGGACCGCCTCGCCACCATCCGCGACGTCCAGGACGACTACGGCATCACCATCGACACCCACACCGCCGACGGCGTCAAGGTGGCGCGCGAACACATGCAGGCCGGGGTGCCGATGATTGTGCTCGAAACCGCGCTGGCGGCCAAGTTCAACGAAACCATCCTCGAAGCGCTCGGGCTGGACGCCGAACGTCCGGCCGGTTTCGAGGACATCGAATCGCTGCCGCAAAAATTCGTCGTCATGAGCACCGACGTCGAGCAGATGAAAACCTTCATCGCCGCGCATACCGGCTTGTAAGATGAGCGACCAGGCCAACCCGGCGCCGCCCCGGCCGATGCTGTCGGTGAACCAGGCGCTCGACTTTTTGCACGCGGCGGCGCGCCCGGTCGACGGCGTCGACATCGTGCCGACGCTGCAGGCGAATGGGCGCGTGCTGGCGCAGGCGCAAACCTCGACCATCGACGTGCCGTCGGCGGACAACACCCAGATGGACGGCTACGCGGTGCGGTCGGCCGACTGCGCCGGCGGCGCCGCCACGCTGACGGTGAGCCATCGCATCGCGGCCGGCCAGGTCGGCCAGTTCCTTGCGCCCGGCTGCGCGGCGCGCATCTTCACGGGGGCGATGATCCCGGACGGCGCCGACGCGGTGGCGATGCAGGAGCAGTGCGAACTCAATGAAGACG
Source organism: Pseudomonadota bacterium (assembly GCA_030272785.1). Classification (GTDB taxonomy): domain Bacteria; phylum Pseudomonadota; class Gammaproteobacteria; order Burkholderiales; family Burkholderiaceae_D; genus JAFCUW01. The sequence goes on along the minus strand of JARXKM010000227.1, from coordinate 4,125 downwards.
GCAGCGTGACGGTCCGGCATGCGCCGCAGGCGGGCGAATGGATCCGCCGCGCCGGCGAAGACATCAGCGCCGGCGCCGTGATCCTGGCGGCCGGCACGCGCCTGCGCAGCCAGGAGCTGGGCCTGGCAGCGTCGGTCGGCCTGGCCACGCTGCCGGTGGTGCGCAAGCTGCGCGTGGCGGTGTTTTTCACCGGCGACGAGCTGACCATGCCGGGCGAAGCGCCGGGCGGCCGCCTGGCCCCGGGCGCGCTCTACAATTCGAACCGCTACACCCTGCGCGCGCTGCTCGAGAACCTCGGCTGCGAGATCGCCGATTTCGGCATCGTGCCCGACGACCTGGCGGCCACCCGCGCCACCTTGCGCGACGCGGCGCGCGAGAACGACTTGATCATCACCTCGGGCGGCGTGTCGGTCGGCGAGGAAGACCACATCAAGCCGGCGGTGGAAGCGGAAGGGCGCCTGAACATGTGGCAGATCGCCGTCAAGCCGGGCAAGCCGCTCGCGTTCGGCGAGGTCGGCCAGGCGTTCTTCCTCGGCTTGCCCGGCAATCCGGTGTCGAGCTTCGTCACGTTCCTGCTGTTCGTGCGCCCGTTCATCCTGCGCCTGCAGGGCGCGGCGGGGCCGCCGGCGCCGCGCGGCTTTGCCATGCGCGCCGATTTCGACTGGCCGAAGGCGGACCGCCGCAACGAATTCCTGCGCGCGCGCATCAACGAGCAGGGCGGGCTGGAGCTGTTCCCCAATCAAGGCTCGGGCGTGCTCACGTCGACCGTCTGGGGCGACGGGCTGATCGACAATCCTCCGGGCCATCCGATCTCGCGCGGCGACAGCGTGCGCTTCATCCCGTTCAGCGAATTACTGCATTAGGCGATCCATGAATATCACTCTGCGTTTTTTTGCCAGCGTCCGCGAGACGCTGGGCGCTTCGCAACAAACGGCCAGCCTGCCGGCCGGCGTCGACACGGTCGGCGCGGTGCGCGCGCACCTGGTCGAGCGCGGCGGCGTGTGGGCCGAGGCGCTCTCGCCCGAGCGCGCCTTGCGCATGGCGGTCAACCAGGTCATGTGCGGCGCCGATGCGGCGCTCACCGAAGGCTGCGAAGTGGCGTTTTTTCCGCCGGTGACCGGCGGCTAGGGCTTGCGCGACTGCTTGTAGCGCGCGCCGATGAAGATGGCGGAGGCGGCCAGCGCCCACGCCAGCGACATCCAGATGCCGTCGGCCAGCTTGGCGCCGGCGCCGCCGATCAGGTCGACCGCGACCAGGATGGCGAACATCGTCACCGACGCCAGCAGGTACTGCAAGATCCAATAGCGTATGCTGCGTATGCTGCGTATGCCGTGCATGGTCACTCCCGTTAGACGATGGGACGATGATAACCGAGGCCTGCGCCTCACGCCACCGGCATCTGGTCGAGATGGCGGCCGAGCCAGGCGACGATGCCGTCGAGGCTGCGAAAGTCGGCCACCGAGCGGCACGCGATGTGCGGATGGCGCGCTTGCAGCATGCGTGCCAGCGCCGCGCCCGGGCCCAGTTCCAGCGCCACCGTCATTCCCGCTTCCGCCGCGGCGTCCATGCACTCGCTCCACACGATCGGCTCGCTCAGCTGGCGCGACAAGCTCGCCACCGCGCGCGCCTGGCCGGTGACGCTTTCGGCGCTGATCCCGGCCAGCACCGCGCAGGCCGGCGGGTGAAACGGCGCCGCCAGCAGCGCCTCGGCGAACGGCGCCACCGCGGTCGACATCAGGGCGGTGTGCGAGGCGATGCCGACTGGCAGCCGCTGCAGCCTGCCGCCGGCCAGCGAGACCGCCTGTTCGAGGGCGGCCAGCGTAGCTTCCAGGCCGCCGGCGATGCAGCTGTCGTCGCCGGTGGCGATGGCGATGGCGAAGCCGCAAGCGGCAGCGAGCGTGCCGGCGCGATCGAGCAGCAGGCCGCTGATCGCCACCAATGCCTGCGGCGAGGTCGCCGCGGCCGCCGCGTCCATGCATTGCGCGCGGCGCGCCGCCAGCCGCACGGTGTCCGGTGCTTTCCATGCGCCGGCGACACCGTAGGCGGCGAGCTCGCCGACGCTGTAGCCAGCGACCAGCGCCGGCGCCGGCAAGCGCGGGCGCAGCGCCTCCCACATCGCCAAAGTGGCGCCGACGATGGCCGGCTGCGCGTGCCGGTTGGCGAACAACGCGTCGGGGTCGCCGGCGGACAGCGCGCATGCATCGATCAGCGCCGCGCCGCGCGCGTCGGTGCGCGCCAGGTCGAACATGCCGCGATGCTGGCCGCCTTGACCGGGGCACAGCAGCAGCAGGCGCGCGCTCACGGCAAGCCGCCCGAAACGGCCGCGTGCACCAGGCAGGTGGCCGCCAGCAGGTCGGCGGCGCCGCCGGGCGAGAGCTTGCGTGCCACCAGCACGCGGTGGCATTCGAGCGCGTAGGCGCGCCAGCGCGGATGGGCGGTGCCGCCCATGGCGCGGAAATTGGCCGCCTGACGCCTGACCGTCAGCGCGCCCTCGGCGCCGCCGCGATACAAGACGTTGGTGTCGCTGACGTGCGCCATCAGCGCGAACAGGGCATCGATGCGGGCCAGCTGCATGCTGCGCCCGGCCGCCAGGGTGCGCCGCATCGCCGGCAGGCCGACTTCGAATACCGATGGCAGGCCGAGTGCGCCTTCTTCGCGCGCGCCGCCGGCCGCATGCAAGCCGGCCACCAGCAAGCCGTGCGATTGGGCGCCGTCCGCGCTGGTGTGGCGCGCCAGTGCGTCGCCCCAGCGGATCAGCATGATGGCGCGCAGCGCGTCGGCCGACAAGGCGATGTCCTGCGCGCGCGCGCGGCCGATCGCCGCGCACAGCAGGCCGAGGCTGAAGATGGCGCCGCGGTGGGTGTTGACGCCGCCGGTCGCGCGCAGCATGCGCGCCTCGGCCTCGATGCCGAGCTGCCGGAGCACGGCGAACGGCGCGTCGTCGATGCCGGCCCGGCAGATGCGCGCAAAATAATGGCGCAGCGCGAACATGCTGCGCATGAAGGTAGCGGCGTTCATGTCGGTATGGCTGCCATTGTCGACCAGCGACACCAGTCCAGGTTTCGGATACAGAATCAGCTCGGTGTGCAGGCAGCCGACAGCGATGCGCGCCGTCTCGCTGCAAAAATGGCGCTGCGCACGGGCGGTGGGCGGCAGCGACAATGAGGGCGCCAGCAGCGCCTGTGCTGCCGCGATCATGCGTCCTCCAGGGTCGCCAGCAATTGCGCCGGCGCCATCAGCCGCACCCCGCCCGCCTGCTTGACCAGCACGCGCGCGGCGCGGCCTTCAGCGTCGCGCCACTCCTTCCAGGCCACCGCGGCGCCGTTCGGGAACACGATCTCGCCATCGAGCGGAAGCAGTTCTGCATGTCGTGTCAACAGCGCCAGGCCGGCGCGCAGGTCGGCCAGGTTGGCGGGGATGAGCAGCAGGTCGATGTCGGACGCCGCCGTCAGGTACGGCTGGCGCGTGAGCGCCTGCATCGCCAGCGAACCGTAGGCGCGCAGCACGATGTCATCCGACTCAAGCGCCATCGCAACGAGCGCGGCGCGCCAGCACGGCGGTGCGGCCAGGACGGCATCGGCCAGCGACAGCGCCGGCGTGGTGCGGGCGATGTCGGCGCCATCGGCATGCAGGGAGATGCGGCCTTTGGTGCCGTCCGGCGCCGGCGGCAGGGCGATGCCGAGGCCGACCTGGCCGGCAGCCAGGCCGGCGTCGACACGGCGCACGATGGCCGGCCAGTCTTCACGCTGCCATTGCGCGATGGCGGCGTGCTGGCCGGGCAGGGCGCGCGCGCGCACGGCATCCCATCCCGCGCCGCTCAGCCAGGCCAGGTCATGGCGCGAGAACATCGCTGTCCGAGACGATCGCATCGATCACGCGCTGGGCGAGCGTGCGCCCGCCGCGCGCCTGGCCAAGCGCGCTGCGCATGTCGCCGGCGGCGACGCCGTCGAGCGCCAGCTGCAGTTGTGCGGCGAGGTCGCCGCGCCAGATTTCCTGCAGGCCGCCCATGCGCAGGTAGTTTTCCGGGCCGGGTGCGAACACCGGGTTGGTGGCCGCCAGTTCGATCAGGCGCTGCTCCGGCACCTTGGTAATGCGCGCCATCGCCGGCAAGCCCATCACGCGGAT
>JARXKM010000226.1:3126-8079 GCA_030272785.1 Pseudomonadota bacterium | reverse complement strand
TCCCGCACCGGCAACGGCTTTGCAAACAAATACCCCTGCCCGAAGTCGCACCCCATCGCCATCATCAATTCGTTCTGCCGCTGCGTCTCGATGCCCTCGACGATCACGCTCAGCCCCAGCTTGTGCGCCATCGCGACGATCGCCTCGCACAGCACCAGGTCGTCCGCATTGCTGTCAATATTGCGCACGAACGAACGGTCGATCTTCAGATAGTCGATGTCGAACTTCCTCAGATACGCCAGCGACGAGTACCCGGTGCCGAAATCGTCCAGCGCGATCTTCATGCCGGCGTTGCTGAACGCGCGCAGCGTATCGTCCACTTCCTGCGTCAGGTCGAGCAGCAAGCCTTCGGTGATCTCCACCGTGATGGCCTGCGGCGCCACGTCCATCTCGCGCAGCCGGTCCAGCCACCGGTCCGCGATCTGGCCGTCGCTGTGAAACTGCACCGGCGAGACGTTGATGCTGATCTCGAAGTCGGCATCGGCGATCTCGCGCATGCGCTTGACCTGCGCGGCCACCTGGCCGAATACCCAGTCGCCGATTTCGAGTATCAGGCCGCTCGATTCGGCCAGCGGAATGAATTCGACCGGGCTGACCGGCCCGCGGCTCGGATGGTGCCAGCGCAGCAGCGCTTCGGCCTTGCGCATGCGGCCCGTCGCCAAGTCGACGATGGGCTGGTAGTGGACTTCGAACTCGCCGTTTTGCAGGGCGCTGCGCAAGTCGCTGATCAAGGTCGAGCGTTCCAGCGCCGCCGCCTGCAGGCCAGGATGAAAGTGGAAGTAGCGGTTGCGCCCTGACTGTTTGGCGGCGTACATGGCCTGGTCGGCGTGGCGCAGCAGTTCGGCCATTTCGCTGCCGTCCTGTGGGAACCGGGCGACGCCGATGCTGGCCGAGACAAATACCCGGTCGACGTCGAGCATGAACTGCGCGCGAATCCCGGCGATCAGGCGGTCGAGCGCCGCATCGACTTGCGCCGCGCTCACCGCGGCCGGCAGGATGATGGCGAATTCATCGCCGCCCAGCCGGGCGACGGTCGCCTCGTCCGGCACGCACGTCAAAATGCGGCGCGCCACTTCAACCAGCAGGCGGTCGCCCTTCTCGTGGCCGAGCGTGTCGTTCACTTCCTTGAACTGGTCGAGGTCGATCATCAGCAGCGTGAACATGGCGCCACCGGCCTGCGCGCCATCGATCTGCATGCGCAGCCGGTCGACGAACATGCTGCGGTTCGGCAGCAGCGTGAGCGCGTCGTAATTGGCCTGCTTCCAGATCAGCTCTTCGCGCCGCTTCATGTCGGTGATGTCGCGGATGATGCCGAGGATGTGCAGCTGGCCAGCGACCTCGATGCATTCGCCCGACATCAGGCCGATCCTTACTTCGCCCGAACGCATCCGGAACGCCGCCTGCATGTCGTTGACCCGTCCGTGGCTGGTCATGTCGGCGACGTAGCGGGCGCGGTCGTCGAGATTGCACCAGATGTCGAGCGCAAGCGACGAGCGGCCGATCAGTTCCTCGCGCGCGTAGCCGGTGATGCGCAGCACGGCGTCGCTGACTTCCACGAACAGGCCGTCGGCCTGGCGCGTAATTAATATGGCGTCCGGGCTGGCGCGAAACGCGGCCGAGAATTTTTGTTCGGACGCGCTCAACGCCGTCACCGCGTCGGCGCGCGAGGTCCAGGTCTTGCGCAGCAAACGGTACAAGACCAGTACGAACACGCAGGCGGCCAGCCAGATGGCAAGCACCAGCAGGCTGAATTTGCGCCACGGCGCCAGCAACTGGTCCAGCGAGCGGTGCGCCACCAGCGTCAGTTGCGGGTAGGAGTCCAGCGTCCGGCCGAACAGCAGCCGGTCCTGCGCGTCGTCGCGCGCGTCGGCCGTGGCGGCGCCGCCGCGCACCGCCGACAGTATCTCCGGATCCTTGGTCGGCAGGCCGATCGCTGGATTGCCGGCGGACGAGGAGACCATCAGGATGCCGTCGCGCCGGTACAGGTCGATGGCGCCGCCCGTGTCGATGTTGATGGCGCCCCACAGCTTTTCGAAGTAAGGCGGTTCGAGCGCGGCGGCGAGCACGCCGATGAGGCGACCTTGCACGTCGCGCAGCGGATAGGCGGCAACGATCAGCCAGGTGCCGGCGCTGCGGCTGCGCACCGGGGCGCCGAGGAAGAATCCGGTGTCAGGGTGTTCGCGGTAGGTGCGGAAGTACTCGCGGTCGGCCAGGCTGATGCCAAGATTGCCGACGTCGGAATCGGCGGCGATGCGGCCCTGTTCGTCAAGGACCCACAGCGCGTGCACGAACGGCAGCTCCTTCAGGTGCGCGCGCAGCACGCGGTCGGTGGCGCGCTCGCTGATGGCGGCGCGATCGTTCGTTTTCAAAATCTGGCCGGCGATCAGTTGCAGCTTCTGGTCGACCGCCTGCACGGTGCGGGTGGTCTGTTCGGCCACCACGTTGACGATCGCGCGCGTCAGGCCGCGGCCGGCGGCAATCGTTTCGTAGCGGGCGTACAGCAGCGCGCCGGCGATCAGGCAGCCGGAGCCGACGATCAGCAGCGCCGCCAGCCAGGTCTGGAAAAGGTCGACGCGCAACAGGTTCATGGTCGCCGCGGCTCGCGGCACCCGCATGTTGGCCGCGGTCGTGCCGCTGGCGGTGGGTGAGGGCGGGATGGGACCTTGGATAGTCAAAAGGTGCAATAGGTAACTAAGAAGCACCATCGTACCGCAAGAATGTGCGTCAAAAATTCACGGCCAACAATTTGGAACGGTTTGCCTGCCTTCGTTGCGTTGCCACCACGAAATTAAGTGTCGGCTAGCCGGCGCGCCCAAGCGCGGCGCCGATCGCACGGCTGGCCAGCGCCAGTTGATCGGCATCCTGCAGCAGCAGGCGCAGGCGCCGTTGCAGCGGCGTCCACCCTGGCCATTGCGCCGCGCCGTCGGAGGCGGCGGCATCTGCGGCGGCGGGCGTGCCGGGCGCCGGCGGCGCCGCGGCCAGCCTGGCGTGCGCCTGCGCGAAGGCGCGATCGAGTTCGGCGTCGACCTGGGCGCGCGGCAGGCCGTCGCGGTAGCGCTGCAGCAGCAGGCGCAGCGCCGCCATGTGCGACACCAGCAGGTAGTTCTGCACCGTGAAGCGGTTCAATTCGGCCGCCGCGCGCTGCTTGGCCGCCGGCTCGTCGAGCATGCGCCCGAGCGCCGCGCTGAGCGTGGCCAGGCTGTCCATGAAGCCCTTGCGGCTGATCCGGTAGCGGAAGTCGTCGCCGCTGCGCCCCTGCAGCAGTTCGGCGCCGGCGTCGATGTACTTGCGGTTGGCGCGCCGCACCGCGTCGACCAGACGCGGCAAATTCTGGTATTCCCAGCTCGGCAGCACGTAGCTGAAGAAGGTGGCGATGACGGTGCCGACCAGCGTGTCGAGCAGCCGTTCGCCGATGGCGTTGCCGGCGTGCGGTACCGTCAGGCCGATCAGCAGCAGGATCTGCATGCTGGCGGCGACCGCGGTGTAGCGGTATTTGATGTGCAGGAAGGCCGGCGCGGCGGCGGTGGCGACGAACAACAGGCCGATCAGCGCGGCCGGCGCGTGCACCACCTGCAGGATCAGCGCGGTCAGGATGCAGCCGATCAAGGTGCCGATCACGCGGTCGGCGCGGCGCTTGCGCGTGGTGGAAAAGCTCGGCTTGAGGATCACCGCGATGGTCAGCGCGATCCAGTAGCCGTGCGAGGTGTAGGGCAGCCATTCGGCCGACAGCAGGCCGACCGAGATCGCCATCGACACGCGCAGCGCGAAGCGGAACGTGGGCGAGCTCCAGCGCAGGTTCGCCAGCAGGATGCCGAGCCCGTAGCGTTGCTGCGTCAGGAACGGCGTCAGATCGGCGCCGGCGACCATCGGCAGCGGACCGGCCGGCCCCAGGCTGGCGGCGTGCAATTGGCCGATCATGACGACCATCGCGCCGATCTTGTGGGCGGTGGCGCGCAGCACCGCTTGCGCTTCGCCGGCGCCGCCGCCGTCGCCGCCGTCGCCACCGGATAGCGCGGCCAGCGCAGCGTCGAGCGCAGCCATCTGCGCGGCGTAGTCGGTCTCGGCGCGCGCAGGCCGGTTGCGCGTCATCGCATACGCCACCGATTCGATGTCGCTGGCCGCCTTGCCGACCAGCTCGCCCAGCAGCGGCAGCACGGCGCTGCCGGCGAAATGCTGGCGTAGCAGGGCGTAGTCGGTATGGGTTGAGAGCACCAGTTCGTACAGGTCGAACATCGCGTAGTGCACCTGCACCAGCACGGCGTCGGCGGGCGAGGGCGTGCCGCGCAGGATCAGGTCGCGCGAGGCCTGCTGCCGTTCTGCCAGCACGCTCTGCTGGCGCACCAGCTGTTCCATCTGCGCCGCCAGCGCCTTGGCGGTGTCGTAGCAGCCGGCCTTGAGGCTGGTGTAGGTGGCCAGTTCGTACAGCGCCTCGGCCAGCACCTGCTGTTTCAGGCGTGTCTGCATCAGCCACACCACCACCATCGCGTAGGTCATGTAGCCGGCGCCGCCGATGAAGAACAGCGCGCCGTGGCGCAGCGCCTGGCTGGGGGTGGACGCGGCCTCGCTCGAGAGCATCATGACGAACAGCGCGGCGAACTGCAGCGGCATCGCCTTGCGGCCGTACACTACCATCATGCTGGCGAGGAAGGTGACCACCACGATGACGCTGCGCAGCAGCCACGGCACCGGCGAACACAGGCTGACCAACAGCGCCACGAGCGAGCACAGCAGCACGCCGGCGAGCATTTCGTTGAACTTGTGGCGCAGCGGACTGGGCATGTCCATCAGGCTGGTGCACAGCGCGCCCATCGCCACCGCCATCGCGGTCGGCAGGTCGGATACGGCGAGGGTCAGGAAGGTGAGGCCGACGATGCCGATGGCGATCCGCAGGCCGGTGTAGAAATAGTGACTGAAGAGAAAAGTACGCGGCGCGAGGGCATAGTGCATGGGTTC
>JARXKM010000226.1:0-3026 GCA_030272785.1 Pseudomonadota bacterium | reverse complement strand
GTGGCCATGCGCAGCATCAGTTCGGCGCTCGCTTCGGACGGCGCGACGCCGGCGACGATGGCGTCGGGCACCGATTTCTTCATCGTGCCGTCGCGCAGGATAAAATATTCGCCCTGGTCATAGTCGATGGTGTAGAGCAGCTGCTGGCCCTGGCTACGCCGATGTTGTGTCGTGGACATGAGATGATCTCCGTTGTGTGTGGTGTGATTGGTGTGATCGATCTTACACTGGCGCCCGGGAAAACCTGCGCACGCGGCGGCAATGCCCAGGGCCGGACGGCGTGCCCGGCGGCGATTTACCCGTTTTTTCGTTTCCAAGCCGCATTTTGGATGGCAAGGCTTTTCCAGCGGGGACTATTTACTGTAAGCTAGCCATAGGCTGGCCGTAGCACGGCGTCAATACACATTTCCTTTGGAGGCACATGAACATTACTTGCCAGCACGCCAGGCACAGTGCCGAACCAGCTTGCCAGCGGCGCGCCTGTCAACGCGACCGGTTCCGATGAAGCTGCCGGTCCTTTCGCGCATCCTGATCTGCCGCACCGACAACATCGGCGACGTCGTGCTGACCTTGCCGCTGGCGGGCTACCTGAAGCAGCTGCTGCCGGGTGTCGAAGTCGATTTCCTGTGCCGCGCCTACGCCGCGCCGGTGGTGCTGCAATGCCGCCACGTCGACCAGGTGCTGGTGTTCGAGGAGCACGACGATCCGCAGGCCAGGTTTGCCGACGGCGGCTACGACACCGTGATCTTCGCCTATCCGAATCGCCGGCTGGCGCAGGCGGCGCGCCGCGCGCGCATCGCCAACCGGGTCGGCACCAGCCACCGCCTGTATCACTGGTTCAACTGCAATCGGCTGGCGCATTTCAGCCGGGTCCGTTCGCCGCTGCACGAGGCGCAACTGAACTTCGAATTGCTGCGCCCGCTGGGCATCGCGCATGCGCCGTCGCTGGACGAAGTGGCCGGACTGTACGGGCTGACCGCGCCGCGGCTGGCCAAGGTCGATGCGCTGCGCGACCAGGCGTCGTTCAACGTGATCCTGCATCCCAAGTCGAACGGCAACGGCCGCGAATGGCCGCTGAGCCAGTATGAAGAACTGGCGCGCCGGCTGCAGGCCGAAGCGGACACGTGCGTGTGGCTGACCGGCAGCGCGGCCGAGGGCGAACTGATGGCCCGCGAAGCGCCCGGCCTGTTCGCCATGCCGCACGTGCGCAACCTGTGCGGCCGCTTCGACCTGGCCGGGCTGACCGCGCTGATCGGCGTCGCCGACGGCCTGGTCGCCAGCGGCACCGGGCCGCTGCACGTGGGCGCGGCGCTGGGCCGGCCGGTGCTCGGGCTGTTCCCGCCCATCAAGCCGATCGACATCGGCCGCTGGGGCGCGCTGGGCCTGCGCGCGCGCTCGTTGTGCGCCGCGCAGCGCTGTGCCAGCTGCACCGGCGTGGCCGCCTGCAGTTGCATGAGCGCGATCAGCGTCGACACGGTCGCCCCTGTCGTGCTCGGCTGGCGTCCACAACAGCTGAAAGAGGCGTGATGCGATGAAGCCCTCCCTGCTGCTGACGCTCGATTCGATGCGCTTTGCGAACACCGGCCTGCATACCTTCGGCCACAGCCTGGGGCGCGAAATCCTGCGCCAGGGCGATGCCGCGCTGGCCGTCAACGCCTACACCTACCCGAGCCAGCTCGGCTTCCTGGGCGCCGCCGCCGGCTATGTCCGGCATCGCAAGTTTCACCGCTGGTTCTTTCCGCTGCGTGCGCGCTTCGACGTGGTCCACTTCACCGACCAGTACTGCCGCTTCGGCCCGGCGCGGGTCGGCGGCAAGACCGTCATGACGGTGCACGACCTCAATCAGCTCTACGAACAGCCGGCCGGCAGCCGCAAGCTGGAACGCCACATGCGGCGCATGCAGGTCAAGATCGCCGGCGCCGACCGCGTGGTGGCCATTTCGCACTTCGTCGCCGCCGACGTGGTGCGCCATTTTCCCGCGGCGCGCGACAAGATTTCGGTGATCTACAACGGCACCGACCACAGCTGCGCGCCGGCCGGCCATCGCCCCGCGGTGGTGCCGGACGGCGCCTTCCTGTTTGCGCTCGGCATGGTGTGCGCCAAGAAGAATTTTCACGTGCTGGTGCCGCTGTTGCGCGGCAATGACCGCACCCTGGTGATCGCCGGCATCGTCAAGGAAGAATATCGGCAGGTCATCCTGGCCGCCGCGGCCGCCTGCGGCGTGAGCGAACGCGTCGTCATCACCGGGCCGGTCAGCCAGCACGACAAGGACTGGTATTACGCCCACTGCGAGGCGTTCGTGTTTCCATCGCTGGCCGAAGGCTTCGGCTTGCCGGTAATCGAGGCCATGCACCATGGCAAGCCGGTGTTCCTGTCGGCGCTGACGTCCTTGCCGGAGATTGGCGGCACCGCCGCCTATTATTTCGACAGCTTCGAACCAGCCGCGATGGCGCGGGTGCTCGAGCGCGGGCTGGCGCATTTCGCCGACGGCGGCGCCGCGCGGGTGCGCAGCCATGCGGCGCAGTTCACCTGGGCGAAGGCCGGCGCGGCCTACCTGGACCTGTACCGCAGCTGCCTCGGCGAGGCCTGACCGGTACTGAACAAATCGCCGCGGCCGGTGTTTACCCGCCTACAATGGGCGACGGCCGGCGCATCGCGCTGTCGCCGTCAACCCTGCCTCGAGGAGTTCGCCATGAACGAAGAAACCTTCAACCTGAGCCTGCGCAAGTTCCTCAAAATGGTCGGCGTCAGTTCGCAAAACGAGATCGAGAAGGCAGTCGCGCGCGCGCTCGCCGACAAGTCCATCGCCGGCAACGAAACGCTGCCCGCCAGCATGACGCTGGAAGTGGCCGGCATCAAGCTGAGCGTGAAGTTCGACGGCAGCATCGCGCTCGACTAGGCTGGCCGCTCCGACTGGCCTATCGGCTCGCCTCAGCGGCGGCGGCGGCGCTGCAGCGCCGCCAGGGCGCCAAGCGCGAGCGCGAGCAGGCTGAGCGAGCCCGGCTCGGGCACCGCGTTCAGCGACA
>JARXKM010000225.1 GCA_030272785.1 Pseudomonadota bacterium | reverse complement strand
CCCGGAGGACCTGGAGAAGGATTTCGATGCCGTCATCATCGCCGGCGGCGCCGAGCAGCCGCGCGACCTGCCGGTGCCGGGGCGCGAGCTCAAAGGCGTGCACTATGCGATGGACTTCCTGCCGCTGCAGAACAAGGTCAATGCCGGCGACAAGGTCAAGGACCAGATCAAGGCGGGCGGCAAGCACGTCGTCGTGATCGGCGGCGGCGACACCGGCTCCGATTGCGTCGGCACCTCGAATCGCCACGGCGCCGCCTCGGTGGCGCAGTTCGAACTGATGCCGCAGCCGCCCGAGCAGGAAAACAAGCCGCTGGTGTGGCCGTACTGGCCGACCAAGCTGCGCACCTCGTCGTCGCACGAGGAAGGCTGCGACCGCGACTGGGCGGTGGCGACCAAGCGCTTCGAAGGCAAAGGCGGCAAGGTCGACAAGCTGATCGCCTGCAAGGTCGAATGGAAGGACGGCAAGATGGTCGAAGTGCCCGATTCCGAATTCGAGATGAAGGCCGACCTGGTGCTGCTGGCGATGGGCTTCGTGTCGCCGGTGCAGCAAGTGCTCGACGCGTTCGGCGTCGAAAAGGATGCGCGCGGCAACGCCCGCGCGAGCACCGACGGCGAAGGCTGCTACGCCACCTCGGTGCCGAAAGTGTTCGCCGCCGGCGACATGCGGCGCGGCCAGTCGCTGGTCGTGTGGGCGATCCGCGAAGGGCGCCAGTGCGCGCGCGCGGTCGACGAATTCCTGATGGGCTCGTCGGTCCTGCCGCGCTGATCCGTCGCGCAACCCCAGGGGTCAGTGCCGGCATCCGGACACGGCCCCGGCAGTGTGCCGCCGCACCAGCGTCGCCGGTGGCCTAAAGCGTCCAGCTCGTGTCTGAATGCCGGCACTGACCCCCGGGTTACAACCCCAGGGGTCAGTGCCGGCATCCGGACACGGCCCCGGCAGTGGGCCGCCGCACGCGCGTCGCTGGCGGCTTGTAGCGTCCAGCACGTGTCCGGATGCCGGCACTGACCCCAGGGTTAGCGCTTGTCCTGCCTGCTTTTCAATCAGTTTCACGCTGACAGCGCGTTTTCGCGTCCGCCTGATCTTCCTCAATCTTAAGCCGAACCCGACCGCCGTTGCCACAACCGCCGGCACGTTGCGCTGCCCATACTGAACGGACGCTAACCCCCTTCCGTTCAAGGAGCAGATCATGTCGATTCGATTGGCAGACATCCCGGCGCGCCTGCTGTCGCAGGCTGCCGCATGGGCCCTCGCGGGCGCGCTGGCCGCTTGCGGCGGCGGCCACCACGACCACGACTATCCACCGCCGCCACCGAAGCCTGTCGGCCTCAGCTACGACGTCATCCCGCTCTCGCTCGGCGGCGTCGGCACCGACGGCTTCGTCGGCCGCAAGGGCATCACCGCCAACGGCAAGGTCGGCGGCACCATCGACGCCAGGGACGGCAGCCAGCACGCGTTCCTGTACGACGGCAGCAAGATGGTCGACCTCGGCACGATGGGCGGCGTGCTGTCGGAGACCGGCGGCCTCAACCAGCTTGGCCAGGTGGTCGGCTGGGTGCGGTTCAAGGACGACAGCTCGCACGCCTTCCTGTACGACGGCACGATGCATGACCTCGGCACCCTGGGCGGTGCCGATTCGTTTGCCCGCGCCATCAACGAGCGCGGCCAGATTACCGGGGAATCGACCGGGGCGGACGGCGTCAGGCGCGCCTTTCTGTACCAGGATGGCCTGATGAAACCGTTGCACAACCCCGGCGACCGTTCCGCGGGCAGGGTGATCAATGCCGGCGGCGACATCGGCGGCCTGTTCGACGACCCGCAGCGTTTCACCAGGTCGTTCGTGGTCGGCGCATGCCTGTGCGCGAAGGACTTGGGCACGCTCGGCGGCGACCAGTCTTATGTCTTCGCGATCAACGACGCAGGTCAGTTGGCCGGCGCATCGGAAGTCCCGTCGGGCCGCCTGCATGCCTTCCTGTACGACGACGGCGCGATCAAGGACCTCGGCACCCTCGGCGGCGACATCTCGCAGGCGTCCTCGCTGAACGAATCGGGCTGGGTCACCGGCTTCGCGCTGACCAAGACGGCCGAATCGCACGCTTTTGTGTACGACGGCACGATGATGCGCGACCTTGGCACGCTGGGCGGCAGCGTCTCCGAGGGCACCGCCATCAATGCCTTCGGCCAGGTGGTCGGCTTCTCGTCCACCGCCAAGGGCGAGCAGCGCGCCATGACCTGGACGGCCAGCGATGGCATGATCGACCTGAACAAGATGCTGCGCAACGCCCCGCGCGGCCTGGTGCTGGTCAAGGGCTACGCAATCTCGGACAAGGGCGAGATCGTGGCCCAGGCCAATCCGGGGCTGGTGCTGCTGCGGCCCCATACCGGCGCGAAATAGGCTGCAGACGGGGAAACGGCGCCGCCGGTGGTGGCGCGTCCGGGTGCGCACCACGCTGCGCTCGACCAGCACCTTGGTGCAAGTAAAAAAGCCTGCCAGCGTGAACCGGCAAGCTTTTTTTGTGCCCGCGAAGTTCAGCCAGGACGATCGAGCCCGGTTCCCGGACGACGGAAATTTCAGGTCGTCGACGCGCCCGAGTAGTCGATATCGGCGCCGGTGAGAGGCGGCGCGGTATTTTTTCGACAATTCCACCCCGGGGGTCAGTGCCGGCATCCAGACACGGCCTCAACCGTTAAACCAAGACTGCGGTTCAGTTCGTGTCGGGTTGCCGGCACTGACCACGGGGGGAGCGCGTCTCCCCAAGGGTCAGTGCCGGCATATAGACACGGCCTCAGCCGGAAAACCGGCGCCACCGTTCAGTTCGTGTCTGGTTGCCGGCACTGACCCCCGGGGGGCAGGCGGGATGTTCCCTTTTACATACATACGTGACTTTTTAGTTTGGCAAGCGTTTGCTTGCGGGCAAGCCATCCATATGCCAGCAAAAACAACTACTTACACGGGGAAATATCTGACCCAACGTTCATTAGTGTTGTATTTGTGGTGCGCGCCGCGGCCTCAAATCAGGCGCGCGCCAGCAGGGATTGACCTTTCTGCACTACAATACGCAATCCCAAATACCGAATAGCCCTGTGTCCAATCTTGTCGAAATCCGCGATCTGCAGTTTGCGTACGGAGAGCGCGTCATCCTGTCGAATCTGCGCATGGACTTCCCGCGTGGTAAGGTCGTCGCCGTCATGGGCGGCTCCGGCTGCGGCAAGACGACCGTGCTGCGCCTGATCGGCGGCCAGATCCGCCCGCAAAAGGGCACAGTGACCGTCGGCGGCGAGGTCGTCCACGAACTCGACACCGACGGCCTGTACCGCCTGCGCCGCAAGATGGGCATGCTGTTCCAGTTCGGCGCGCTGTTTACCGACCTGTCGGTGTTCGACAACGTCGCCTTCCCGCTGCGCGAGCATACCGACTTGCCGGAGGAACTGATCCGCGACCTGGTGCTGCTGAAACTGAACGCGGTCGGCCTGCGCAACGCCGCCAGGCTCAAGCCGGCCGAGATCTCCGGCGGCATGGCGCGCCGCGTCGCCGTCGCGCGCGCCATCGCGCTCGACCCGGAACTGATCATGTACGACGAGCCGTTCGCCGGCCTCGACCCGATCTCGATGGGCGTCACTGCCAACCTGATCCGCAAACTGAACGACGCGCTCGGCTCGACCTCGATCCTGGTCTCGCACGACGTCCATGAATGCTTCGCGATCGCCGACTACGTGTACTTCATGTCGGCCGGCAAAATCGTCGCGCAGGGCACGCCAGCCGAACTGCGCGTCTCGACCGACCCTTACGTCAAGCAGTTCGTCAACGCCGAAGCGGACGGCCCGGTGCCGTTCGACTATCCCGGCACCGCGCTGGCCGACGACCTCGGCCTGGGAGCACGCCCATGATGGTCCTCGACTGGCTCGCCTTCATCGGCTGCACCGTGCGCGAAAGCCTCGCCAGCGTCGGCTTCGCCACCCGCTCCTTCTTCGGCCTGCTGCGCGTGTCGCCGGGCGCGATGCGCCGGCCGACGCTCATTTCCGAGCAGATCCATTTCATCGGCAATTATTCGCTCGTCATCATCGTCGTCTCCGGCCTGTTCGTCGGCATGGTGCTCGGCCTGCAGGGCTACATCACGCTCACGCCCTACGGCGCGGAACAAAAGCTCGGCCAGGTGGTCGCACTGGCGTTGGTGCGCGAATTGGGACCGGTCGTCACGGCGCTGCTGTTCGCCGGCCGCGCCGGCACCTCGCTGACCGCGCAGATCGGCCTGATGAAGGCCGGCGAGCAGTTGTCGGCGATGGAAATGATGGCCATCAACCCGATCCAGCGCGTGCTGGCGCCCCGTTTCTGGGCCGGCGTGGTGGCCATGCCGGTGCTGGCGACGATCTTTTCGGCCGTCGGCGTGCTCGGCGGCTACCTGGTCGGCGTGCAGCTGATCGGCGTCGACGAGGGCGCGTTCTGGTCGCAGATGCAGGCCAACGTGGATGTGCGCGCCGACGTGCTCAACGGCGTCATCAAGAGCCTGGTGTTCGGCATCGCGGTCACCTTCACGGCGCTGTTCCAGGGCTACCACGCCGAGCCGACGCCGGAAGACGTCTCGCGCGCCACCACCCGCACCGTGGTGATCGCCTCGCTGATGGTGTGGGGGCTCGACTTCGTCATGACCGCACTCATGTTTAACAAGTAGTTTCAAGCGAATT
This sequence comes from Pseudomonadota bacterium, assembly GCA_030272785.1. GTDB lineage: Bacteria > Pseudomonadota > Gammaproteobacteria > Burkholderiales > Burkholderiaceae_D > JAFCUW01. Next base: position 3,472 of record JARXKM010000225.1, on the reverse strand, counting down.
TCAAACGAGTTTCAAACGAGTTTCAAACGAGTTTCACCGAGTTGCACCGGGATACACAGATTCGCCGCCGGCAGCGTTGCCGGGGCTAATAACAAGGGTTAGGAAATAAATTATGCATCGTAAAATGATCGACGTCTGGGTGGGCCTGTTCGTCCTGTTGGGGCTGGCAGCGCTGCTGTTCCTGGCGCTCAAGGCCGGCAACATGAGCACCTTGTCGTTCAGCAAGACCTACGCCATTACCGGCAAGTTCGACAATATCGGCGGCCTCAAGCCGCAGGCGCCCGTCAAGAGCGCCGGCGTGGTGGTCGGCCGGGTCGGCGACATCCGTTTCGATAACAAGAGCTACCAGGCGCTGGTGACACTCGACATGGACGCCGGCCACCAGTTTCCCAAAGACAGCTCGCTGAAAATCCTCACCGCCGGCCTGCTCGGCGAACAGTATATCGGCATCGAACCGGGCGGCGACACCACCAATCTGGTGGCGGGCGACCGCATCACCCATACATCGTCGGCGACCGTGCTGGAAGACCTGATCAATCAGTTCATCTACAGCAAAGCGGCCGACGGAAAGGAAACCGCCAAATGATCCACCCCGCCCCTTCCTGGCGCGCCATCGCGCTGGCGCTGGCCGTCAGCGCCACCCTGGGCGGCTGCGCCACCAGCAGCAACCCGGTCGACCCGTTCGAAAAATTCAACCGCCAGATGTTCAAGTTCAACGACGCGGTCGACCAGGCCGCGTTGAAACCGGCCGCCACCGCCTACAAGCGGGTGCTGCCGAGCTTCGTGCAGACCGGCGTGTCCAACTTCTTCGGCAACCTGGCCGACGTCTGGAGCGGCGTCAACAACCTGATGCAAGGCAAGGGCCAGGACGGCATGTCCGACCTGATGCGCTTTAGCATCAACTCGACCCTCGGCCTGGGCGGCCTGCTCGACATCGGCTCCGAAGCCGGCCTGCACAAGCACAACGAGGACTTCGGCCAGACCCTCGGCGCCTGGGGCGTCAATTCCGGCCCCTACCTGATGCTGCCGCTGCTGGGACCGTCGACAGTGCGCGACACCCTGGCGCTGCCGCTCGACATCTCGGCCGACCCGTGGGCCTACAAGGATCCGGTCGGCTGGCGCAACGTCGGCATCGCCCTGCGCGCGGTCGACCAGCGCGCCGCCGTGCTGGACGCCTCGAACCTGATGGAAGAAGCCGCGCTCGACCGCTACGAGTTCATCCGCGACGGCTTCCTGCAGCGCCGCCAGAGCCGCATCACCGACAACGGCGATACCAAGATCAAGTTCAGGAAAGGCGACAAGCCGGCCGATGCGCCGGCCGACGCCAAGAGCATCAAGGCCGCCTATCCGGACGATCCGGGCGCCAGCGCCGCGGCGCCCGCCGCCGGCACCACCGCCGCCGCGGCCCCGGCCGCCACCCCGGCGGCGCCGGACGCGGGCGGCTCGGCCGACGCCAAGAGCATCAAGGCCGCCTACACCGACGATCCGGGTCCGACGCCGATCGCCCCGGCCGATAAAAAACCGCCAGCAGCCCCGGCGCTGTCATCCAAACCGGTGTCGAAGTAGTTAACCCCATACCTGTCACCGCCATTGCGAGCGGTTGCAGCTTTGTCGTACCTGCACACATGAAAGAGGGCCTATGAAACTGATCAAACAACTTATCGCGCTGAGCACCATCGCGTTCGCCGCCACCGCCGCCACCGCCGCCGGCGCCGCGCCTGCCACCGAAGCGCCGGACGCGCTCGTCAAGCGCATCAGCAACGACGTCATCGAGACGGCCAAGTCCGACAAGGACATCCAGGCCGGCAACCAGAAGAAGGTGATGGACCTGGTCGACGCCAAGATCCTGCCGTACGTCGACTTCCAGCGCATGACGGCGCTGGCGGCCGGGCGCTTCTGGCGCGAGGCCAATCCCGAGCAACAAAAGGCGCTGTCGAACGAGTTCCGCACCCTGCTCATCTTCACCTACTCGGGCGCGCTGTCGCAGATCAAGAATGAAACCGTCGAATTCAAGCCGATGCGCGCCGATCCGGCCGACACCGAAGTCGAAGTACGCTCGCAGGTGAACGTGCAGCGTGGCGAGCCGATCCAGCTGAACTACCGCCTGGCCAAGGGACCGGCCGGCTGGAAGATCTTCGACATCAACGTGCTCGGCGCCTGGCTGGTGGAGACCTACAAGGGCACCTTCGCCACCGAAATCGGCAAGGGCGGCGTTGACGGCCTGATCAAGAAGCTGGCCGAGCGCAACAAGCAGTTGGCCAACAAGCCGCTCAAGCCGGTCGCCAAGTAAGGCAGCGATGACGGAAACTTCCGCCCACCCGCCGCTCGAAGCGCTGACGTTCCAGACCGCCCGCGGCGCGCTCGAGCGCGGCCTGACGGCGCTGCGCGCCGGCCAGACCGTGTTCGACCTGGCCGCCGTCAAGCTGTCCGACTCGTCCGGCGTGGCGGTCCTGCTGGAAATGCAGCGCCAGGCCCGCAAGGCCGGCGTGGCGCTGTCGTTCATCAACCTGCCGGTCAGCCTGAAAAGCCTGGCCACCCTGTACGGCGTCGACACCCTGCTGGCCGACTCGCCGGCCGACCTGCAGCACCATTGATCCTGCCTCACCGCTGAGCTTGCCGGGCGCGATGCCCGGCGGCCCGGCTCTGCGCAATCCCGGCCCCTCGCGGCTCATCTTGCAATATCCCCTATAATTGCCAATTCCCCCGCAGCATCGAGGCGCCTGGCCCACCATGTACGAGCAAGCACAAGAATGACAGCAGCGATCCAGATCAGCAACGTCGAGAAAAGCTACCAGTCCCTGAAGGCCCTGGGCGGCGTTTCCCTGACGATAGAACAAGGCGAGTTCTTCGGCCTGCTGGGCCCGAACGGCGCCGGCAAGACCACCCTCATCTCCACCATCGCCGGTCTGATCCGGCCCGATGCCGGCAGCGTCGCCATCCACGGCCACGACGTCGTCACCGACTTTCGCGCCGCCCGCAAGCTGCTCGGCGTGGTGCCGCAGGAACTGGTGTTCGACCCCTTCTTCACGGTGCGCGAAACGTTGCGCCTGCAGTCCGGCTACTTCGGCCTGAAGAACAACGACCCGTGGATCGACGAGGTGATGGAGAACCTCGACCTGACCGGCAAGGCCGACGTCAACATGCGCGCGCTGTCGGGCGGCATGAAGCGGCGCGTGCTGGTCGCGCAGGCGCTGGTGCACAAGCCGCCGGTGATCGTGCTCGACGAGCCGACCGCCGGCGTCGACGTCGAACTGCGCCAGGGCCTGTGGAAATTCATTTCACGCCTGAACCGCGAAGGCCACACCGTGGTGCTGACCACCCACTACCTCGAAGAAGCGCAGGCGATGTGCCAGCGCGTGGCGATGCTGCGCGGCGGCAAGGTGGTCGCGCTCGACACCATGAGCGCGCTGATCCGCCGCATCGCCGGTTCGCAGCTGATCGTGCACCTGGCCAGCGGCGAGCTGCCGGTCGG